>DATAYY010000033.1:0-89030 GCA_036272325.1 Caldimonas sp.
CAGCGGCAGCGGCCAGGCGGGCGATTCCGGCGAGGGAGAGGACGACTTCGTCTTCCACCTCACCAAGGAAGAGTTCATGCAGATCTTCTTCGACGACCTCGCGTTGCCGCGCCTGATGCGCACGCAGCTCGCCGAGACGCCAGAGATGAAGAGCCACCGCGCCGGCTACTCGAACGCGGGAACGCCCAGCAATCTCTCGGTGATTCGCTCGATGCGCGGCGCGATCAGCCGCCGGGTCGCGATCGGCTCGGGCTCGCGCGCCGAGCTGAACGTGCTCGAGGCGCGGCTGGCCGAAATGCCGACGACCGCGCTCGATCCGGCGCAGGAGCTCGCCCGGAAGGAACTCGAGGAGCAGATCGCGAAGCTCCGCGCTCGCCTCGACCGGATCCCGTACCTCGATCCGATCGACCTGCGCTTTCGCAACCGTGTGCGGCTGCCGATCCCGACCGCCAAGGCAGTGATGTTCTGCCTGATGGACGTCTCGGGCTCGATGGACGAGGCGCGCAAGGACTTGTCGAAGCGCTTCTTCATCCTGCTCTACCTGTTCCTGACCCGCCACTACGAGAAGATCGACATCGTCTTCATCCGCCACCACACGCAGGCGCAGGAGGTCGACGAGGAGAACTTCTTCCGTGCCCGCGAGACCGGTGGCACGGTCGTCTCGAGCGCGCTCGTCCTGATGGACGAGATCATCAGGGAGCGCTACTCGCCGAGCGACTGGAACATCTACGCCGCGCAGGCGAGCGACGGCGACAACTGGCATCACGACTCGGGCCGCTGCCGCGAGCTTCTCACCGACAGCATCCTGCCGAAGTGCCGCTACTTCGCCTACGTACAGGTCGCCGACGAGGAGCAGAACCTGTGGGAGGAATACGCGCGCCTGCAGGAGGGGCAGAAGCATTTCGCGATGAGGAAGGTCACGCAGGCCTCGCAGATCTACCCGGTGTTTCGCGATCTCTTCAAGGCCGAAGGAGCCGCCGCATGACGAGCATCGTCGAGGGAATGGCCGCTGCTGCGGTGCTGACGGCAGAGCATCCCGTTGCCGTGCCGCCGTCGTCGCCTGCGCGCCGACGCCTGCGTCCCGAGCGGTCCCTGCCGCAGGCGCCGCTGCCTGCCGGCCCGCGCGCGGAGCATCCGCTCCCCGACCCGAGCGACTGGACGTTCGAGCTGATCGAGGAATACCACGAGAAGATCCGCGCCGCCGCGCACCGTTTCGCGCTCGACACCTACCCGAACCAGCTCGAGGTGATCACCGCCGAGCAGATGATGGATGCCTACGCGTCGGTCGGCATGCCGGTCAATTATCGGCACTGGAGCTACGGCAAGGAATTCATCGCCAACGAGCGCAGCTACCGGCGCGGCCAGATGGGGCTTGCCTACGAGATCGTCATCAACTCCGACCCCTGCATCAGCTACCTGATGGAGGAGAACACGACGGCGATGCAGGCGCTCGTCATCGCCCACGCCGCGTACGGCCACAACAGCTTCTTCAAGGGCAACTACCTGTTCCGCCTCTGGACCGACGCGTCGTCGATCATCGACTACCTCGTCTACGCGCGCAACTACATCGCCGAGTGCGAGGAGAAGCACGGCATGCCGGCGGTCGAGGATCTGCTCGACAGCTGCCATGCGCTGCAGAACTACGGCGTCGATCGCTACCATCGGCCGAGCAAGATCTCGCTGGTCGAGGAAAGGGCGCGCCGCGAGGACCGCCTCGCCTACGCGCAGGCGCAGGTCAACGACATCTGGCGGACGCTCCCGAGGCGCGCCGAGCGCCCCGGAGAAAGCGAGGAGCAGAAGCGCTTCCCGAGCGAGCCGCAGGAGAATATCCTCTATTTCATCGAGAAGAACGCGCCATTGCTCGAGCCGTGGCAACGCGAGGTGGTGCGCATCGTCCGCAAGGTCGCGCAGTACTTTTACCCGCAGCGGCAGACGCAGGTGATGAACGAGGGCTGGGCAACCTTTTGGCACCACAAGCTGCTCAACACCCTGTACGACGACGGCCACCTTACCGACGGCGTGATGATCGAGTGGCTCAAGTCGCACACCAACGTCATCTTCCAGCCGCCGGTCGGCCACCGCGCGTACAGCGGGCTCAATCCATACGCGCTCGGCTTCGCGATGTACACCGACATCAAGCGGATCTGCGAGGAACCGACCGACGAGGACCGCGACTGGTTCCCGAACCTTGCCGGGACGCACTGGCTGCCGGCGCTGCATCACGCGATGCGCAACTTCAAGGACGAGAGCTTCATCGGCCAGTACCTCTCGCCGAAGGTGATCCGCGACATGCGGCTGTTCGCGATCCTCGACGACGAGCACCAGGAGCACCTGCGCGTCTCGGCGATCCACGACACGCAGGGCTACCGCGAAGTTCGCGAGGCCCTCTCGAAGCAGTACGACCTGGCGTCACGCGAGCCCGACATCCAGGTCTGGAGCGTCAACCTGCGCGGCGACCGCTCGCTCACGCTGCGGCACACGCGCCACAACAACCGGCCGCTGCATGAAGGCGCGCAGGAAGTGCTGAAGCACGTCGCACGGTTGTGGGGCTTCGGCGTCAACCTCGAGAGCGTCGACCAATGGGGCGATGTCTCCTCGCACTGGTCGATCGCAGCACCAGAGCATCCGTCCTCTTGAGTCGACCCCAGCGGGGTCGGACTCTCTCTCGGAGGGAGGGTCGGGGACGGGAGCAGCCCCGCCCGGGGGGACCCGGAAGATCTTCGCCCTAGAGGGCGAAGATCTTCCCTGGGTTCATGATGTTCTTCGGGTCGAGGGCGCGCTTGAGCGTGCGCATCATGTCGATCGCGCCGGCGCCGGCTTCGCTCTTCAGAAACTCCATCTTGTGCAGGCCGACGCCGTGCTCGCCGCTGCACGTGCCGTCCATTGCCAGCGCGCGCATGACGAGCGCCTCGTTGAGCCGCTCGGCGGTCTCGCGCTCCTCGGGCTTGTTCGGGTCGACCAAGTACGCGATATGGAAGTTGCCGTCGCCGACGTGACCGACGATGTAGTGCTGCAGGCCCGCGGCCTCGGCTTCGTCTGACGCCGTCACGACCGACTCGGCGAGGCGCGAGATCGGCACGCAGGTGTCGGTCGTCACGGTGCGGCAGCCCGGCTTCATCTGCAGGCCGGCGAAGTAGGCGCGGTGGCGTGCGGTCCAGAGCTTCTTGCGCTCTTCCGGCGTCGTTGCCCACTGGAAGCCCTCGCCGCCGTGCTCGCTAGCGATCTCCTGCACCGTCGCCGCCTGCTCGGCGACGCTCGCTTCGCTGCCGTGGAACTCCATCAGCAGCATCGGCGCCTCGGTGAGGGTGAGCTTGTCGTGACGGTTGACCGCGCGCACCGCGTGTCGATCGAGCAACTCGCAGCGCGCGATCGGCACGCCCATCTGGATGATCTGGATCACCGTCCGTACGGCGGCGTCGATCGAGGGGAAGGTGCACGTCGCCGCCGACATCGCCTCCGGCACCGGATAGACGCGCAGCGTGATCTCGGTCATGACGCCGAGCGTTCCCTCGCTGCCGACCATGAGGCGGGTGAGGTCGTAGCCGGCCGACGACTTGCGCGCCCGCGTTCCGGTGTGGATGACCTCGCCGTTCGCGGTGACCACGGTGAGGCCGAGAACGTTCTCGCGCATGGTCCCGTAGCGCACCGCGTTGGTGCCGCTGGCACGCGTCGCGCTCATGCCGCCGATCGACGCGTCGGCGCCCGGGTCGATCGGAAAGAAGAGGCCGGTGTGGCGGATTTCGTCGTTGACCTGCATCCGCGTCACGCCCGCCTGCACGGTGACGGTGAGGTCCTCGGCGTTGACCGCGAGCACCTTGTTCATGCGTGAGAGGTCGATGCTGACGCCGCCCTGGACCGCGAGCAGATGGCCCTCGAGCGACGAGCCGACGCCGAACGGAATGACCGGCACGGCGTGGCGGTCGGCGAGCTTGACGACCTCGGCGACGTCGTCGGTGCTCTGGCAGAAGACGACCGCTTCCGGCGGCGGCGCATCGATCGGCGACTCGTCGCGGCCGTGTTGCTCACGCACCGCAAGCGCGGTCGAACAACGGTCGCCGAAGCGCGCCTTCAGCGCCGCGAGCATCGCGGCCGGAACCGCGCGCGGCGCGATGCTGGGCAGCAGGTGGGCAGGCAGCGGCGCATTCATGGCTGATCTCCCGGACGGTCGGCGAAAAGCCATTGTAGAAACCTCACCCTACCCGCGCCGGTGCGCTGCTAGGATGAGCCGACCATGGCGCATCGGCTGACGCAGATCGCGACCCGCACCGGCGACGACGGCACGACCGGCCTCGGCGACGGCAGCCGCGTCGCCAAGAGCCATCTGCGCATCGCCGCGCTCGGCGACGTCGACGAGCTGAACTCGACCCTCGGCGTGCTGCTCGCCGAGCCGCTGCCCGACGACGTGCGCGAGCTGCTCGTCGTCATCCAGCACGAGCTCTTCAACCTCGGCGGCGAGCTGTCGATCCCCGGCTACGCGCTGCTGAAGGCCGAGGCTGTCGCGCGCCTCGACGAGGCGCTCGCACACTACAACGCCGGCTTGCCGCGACTGAAGGAGTTCATCCTGCCGGCCGGAACACGCAGCGCCGCGCTCGCCCACGTCGGCCGCACGGTGGCGCGGCGCGGGGAGCGGGCCGTCGTCGCGCTGGCGGCGAGCGACGCGGTTCGGGCCGAAGCGCGCCAGTACCTCAACCGCCTGAGCGACTTGCTGTTCGTGCTCGCCCGCGTCCTCAATCGCGCCAACCTCGACGGTCTCGGCGGCGACGACGTCTACTGGCAGAGCGAGCGTCTCGCGCGCGACACCTAGCGGCCCGGCACCGACGTCCTAGCGCGACACGATCAGGTCGCGCTCGGCCAGCCATGCCACCGGTTCGCCCGCCGCGGGCCGCTGCAGGCGAAGCTCGACCTCCTTGCGCTCGGCGTCATCGAGGCCACGGTAAAGGACGTCGCCCGCGTTGCCAAGCTCGCCGGCGACGAATAGCTGCGAGGTCAGCTCGCCGAAGCCCGGGTGGCGCAGCTTGACGTGGATGTGCGGCGTTCGCCCGGGGTACGGCACCGGGCGGATCGTCAGGAAGCGGTAGCGTCCGCCGGCGTCGCTTCGCGTGCTGCCGAAGCCCTGGAAGCCGGCGTCGACGCGGTCGCCGGCACCGCGTGGATGGCGGTAGCTGCCGAAGGCGTCGCACTGCCAGATCTCGACCTCGGCGCCATCGATGGCGTGGCCGTCGCCGTCGACGACAGCGCCGCGGAGGTCGAGGAACTCGCCGCGCGCGCGCGGCAGCGGCTGGCCATCGGGCGCGCGGCCGCGAACGGTCGTGAGGTCGGCGTCCCAATCGACGCTTCTCGCCCGGTATGCGAGCGGCGGATAGAACGGCCCGTCGGTCATGCGCGGCAGGCCGCGGGCCGACGCGATCGCCGGGAAGCCGACGGTGGCGACGGCGCCGGCAAGGGCGACGAGTCGGCGGCGGGAGACCGTCAAATTGGCCACGACGCGATTGGAGCGCGCTACGACGCCGGGGTCAAACCGCGGCCGGCGCCACCGCCTCGTGCTCCCTCGCTCGCCGCGCCGTCACCGCCGCGCTCAGGATCTCGAGCGTCTTCACCGAGTCGTCCCAGCCGAGGCAGGCGTCGGTGATGCTCTGGCCGTAGACGAGCTTGGCCGGATCGTCCTTGCCGGCGACGAACTTTTGCGCCCCGGCGTGCAAATGGCTCTCGACCATGACGCCGAAGACGCAGCGGTTGCCGGTTCCGAGCTGGCCGGCGATGTCGCGAGCGACGTCGACCTGGCGCGCGTGGAGCTTGCCGCTGTTGGCATGGCTGCAGTCGACCATCAGCGTACACGACAGCTTCGCCGCCTCGATCTCCTTGCACGCCGACGCGATCGACGCGGCGTCGTAGTTCGGCGCCTTGCCGCCGCGCAGGATGACGTGGCAGTCGACGTTGCCGCGCGTCTCGACGATCGCGACCTGGCCGTTCTTATGCACCGAGAGGAAGTGGTGCGGCCGCGCCGCGGCCTGGATGGCGTCGATCGCGATCCGAATGTTGCCGTCGGTGCCGTTCTTGAATCCGATCGGCGCCGACAGCCCCGAGGCGAGCTCGCGGTGGACCTGGCTTTCGGTCGTCCGCGCGCCGATCGCGCCCCATGCGATCAGGTCGCCGAGGTACTGCGGCGAGATGACGTCGAGGAACTCGCTGCCCGCCGGCATGCCGAGCTTGTTGATCTCGAGCAACAGCTGCCGGCCGATCCGCAGCCCCTCGTCGATCCGGTAGCTCTCATCGAGGTATGGGTCGTTGATGAGGCCCTTCCAGCCGACCGTCGTGCGCGGCTTTTCGAAATAAACGCGCATCACGAGCTCGAGCGTCCCCGCGAAGCGCTCGCGCTCGGCCTTGAGCTTTCTCGCGTACTCGACCGCCGCCAGGGGATCGTGGATCGAGCATGGGCCCATGATGACGAGCAGGCGGTCGTCGTCGCGCCGCATGATGCGGCGGATCGCGTCTCTCGTCTTGCCGATGAGCGATTCGACGGGCGTCCCGGCGATCGGGAAGAACCGGATCAGATGCTCCGGCGGCGGCAGCGGCGTCACGTTCTCGATCCGCAGGTCGTCGGTCCGGCTGGTGCGTTCACCGTTGCCGTACGCAGCCTCGGACGGTGCTTTGCTGTTCTTCGCCATGGCGGGATGCTCCTTGGAACGTAGAGATAAAAAAACCGCCGGGGGTCGCCCGGCGGTTTTGGATTCGGGGTGCGCCTGGTTACGCGCCTGCCTCTCCATCCGCCGAGCGGTGCGAGAACGCAAAATAGGCGTAAAACCAGGCGCGAGAGGTCATGGCGCCAATGTAGCACGGCGCCTCGGCGCCACGTCATCGACAGAGGAGACAGACGTCATGGATCGCAGGAAAGTGTTGTCGACAGGCAGCGCTGCGGCCGTGGCGGCGCTGGCCGGCTGCGCGACCGGCGGCACCGCTGGTTCGATGAGCGGCGCGCGCACTGCCTTCACGGTGCCGCAGCCGATGCTGCCGATCGCGGGGACTGACGAGATGTTCCCGGTGCGGCGGATCTACTGCATCGGCCGCAACTACGCCGCCCACGCGCGCGAAATGGGGTCGGACCCGAACCGCGAGCCGCCGTTCTTCTTCCAGAAGCCGAGCGATGCGATCCAGGTCGTCGCCATCGGCACCACCGCCGACCATCCCTATCCGCCCCTGACCAAGAACTATCACTACGAGATCGAGCTCGTCGCTGCGCTCGGCAAGGGCGGCAGGAACGTTCCGGCGGACCAGGCGCTCACGCTCGTCTACGGCTACACGATCGGCCTCGACATGACGCGGCGGGATCTCCAGCGCGCGATGGGCGACGAAAAGAAGCCGTGGGAAATCGGCAAGAGCTTCGATCATTCGGCACCGATGGGGCCGCTGCATCGCGTCGCCGACGTCGGCCACTTCACCAAGGGCGCGATCGCGCTCAAGGTCAACGGCGCCGTCAAGCAGAGCGCCGACCTGCAGATGATGACGTGGAGCGTCGCCGAGCAGGTCTCGAAGCTGTCGCAGGCGTTCGAGCTGTTCCCGGGCGATCTGATCTATAGCGGTACGCCGGAAAACGTCGGCCCCGTCGTCCCGGGCGACGTCATGCAGGGCTTCATCGCTGGCTTACCGACGCTCGACGTGCGCGTGACCGGGACGAAGAACGCTTAGGCTGTTCCGCCGACGGTCAGCCGGTCGATGCGCAGCGTCGGCTGGCCGACGCCGACCGGGACGCTCTGCCCTTCCTTGCCGCAGACGCCGACGCCGGTGTCGAGGCACATGTCATTGCCGATTGCGCTGACTCTGGTCAGCGCGTCGGGGCCGTTGCCGATCAAGGTCGCGCCCTTGACGGGATACTGGACCCGCCCGTTTTCGACCCAGAACGCCTCGCTCGCCGAGAAGACGAACTTGCCGCTCGTGATGTCGACCTGGCCGCCGCCGAAGTTGGTCGCATAGAGGCCCCGCTTCAGGCCGGCGAGGATCTCGTCCTTGGTCTGCGTGCCGCCGAGCATGTAGGTGTTGGTCATGCGCGGCATCGGCACCGCCGCGTAGCTCTCGCGCCGGCCGTTGCCGGTCGGCCGCACCCTCATCAGCCGCGCGTTCATCGCGTCGTGCAGGTAGCCGCGCAGGATGCCGTCTTCGATCAGCACGTTCCGCTGCGTCGCGTTGCCTTCGTCGTCGATGTTGAGCGAGCCGCGCCGGTCAGGCAGCGTGCCGTCGTCGAGGACGGTGACTCCCGGCGCGGCGACGCGCTGGCCGATGCGGCCGGTGAATGCGCTCGCCCCCTTGCGATTGAAGTCGCCCTCGAGGCCGTGGCCGATTGCCTCGTGCAGCAGCACGCCGGGCCAGCCAGGGCCGAGGACGACGCTCATCAAGCCAGCTTTCGCGGGCCGCGATTCGAGATTGGTGAGCGCGGCGTCGACTGCGGCGCTGACGTAGCTCTCGATCACGTCATCCTGGAAGTAGCCGAGGCCGAAGCGCCCGCCGCCACCGCCGTTGCCGGCCTCGCGCCGGACCTCGCCGCCGACCGTCTGCTCGGCGATGACGGTCAGCGAGAGCCGCACCAGCGGCCGAACGTCGGCCGCGATCGTGCCGTCGGCGCGGGCGACGAGAACGACGTCGTACTCGCTCGCGAGTCCCGCCATCACCTGGACGATGCGCGGGTCCTTCTTGCGCGCGAGCCGCTCGACCTTCTCCAGCAGCGCGACCTTCTGCGTGCTGTCGAGCGTCGCGATCGGATCGAGCGGCGCGTACAACACACGGCTTTGCGCGAACGATGCGCGTCGGCCGACCTTGACGCGGCGGCTCTGGCCCGCAGCCGCGATCGTTCGCACCGTGCGCGCGGCGTCGAGCAGCGCCGCCTCGGAGATGTCGTCGGAGTAGGCGAATGCCGTCTTCTCGCCGGCGACCGCGCGCACGCCGACGCCCTGGTCGATGCCGAAGCTGCCGCTCTTGACGATGCCTTCCTCGAGGCTCCAGCCTTCGCTGCGCGTGTACTGGAAGTAGAGATCGGCGTCGTCGATCTTGTGCGTCGCGATCGTGGCCAGTGCGGCGGCCAGCCTCGCCTCGTCGAGGCCGAACGGATCGAGCAGCAATGAGCGCGCGACTGCGAGGCGCTCGATGGTGGGTTCACGGGAGATCATGCGGTGCTCGGCGGCGGGGACGATCGATTGTAGGGAACGCTCGTTTCACACATCTTTACCGCCAGGTTACCCAGCAGGCGCGCATCGACGCCGGGGTCGCGTCCGGGCAGCTCACGGCGCGCGAGACGAACCGGCTTGACAAGCAGCAGGCGCACATCGCCAGCGTCGAAGCCAAGGACAAGGCGGACGGCACCGTCACCAAGGCCGAGCGTCAGCAGCTGCATCGCATGCAGAACCACGCCAGCAAGAACATCTACCAGCAGAAGCACGACGCCCAGGTCGCGGCGAAGCCCTGAGCGGCTAAGCGTCGCCGGACGCACCCCGCAGCGCCAGCGCACGCGCATACAGCGCGTTGCGCGGCGCGCCGCCGATCTCGGCGGCGAGGGCCACCGCCTGCTTGAGCGGCAGCGCGTTGAGCAACGGCATGAGCAGCGCATCGTTCGAGCTTGCGTCTTCCCGTTCCGGTTCCGGCGCCGCGTGCAGGATGACGACGAATTCGCCGCGCGAGCGGTGCTCGTCGGCAGCGAGCCACGCCGGCCAGTCGTCGGCCGGCATCGTGTCGATCGCTTCGAACTGCTTCGTCAGCTCGCGACACACGGTGAGTCGTCGGCCCGGGCAGGCTGCCGCCAACAACGCGGCCAGGGCGCCGATCCGATGCGGCGCTTCGAAGACTACCTGCGTGGCTTCGGAGCGCGCGATCGCGGCGGCGGCGCGCGTGCGCTCGGCGCCGCGCGCCGGCAAGAAGCCGACGACCACGAAGCCATTCGCAGCGGTGTCGCCGGCCGCCGACAACGCCGCGAGCGCGCTGCTCGCGCCCGGGATCGGCACGACGCGATGACCGGCGGCGTGCGCCGCGGCGACGAGCTCGGCGCCGGGGTCGCTGACCGCTGGAGTGCCGGCGTCGCTGACGTAGGCGACGCGCTCGCCGCGCGCCAGCCGCTCGAGGACGGCGCCGGCGGCAGCGCGCTCGTTGTGCGCGTGCACCGCGACGAGCGGCTTGGTGATCGCGAAATGGCGCAGCAATGCCGCGCTGTGGCGCGTGTCCTCGCACGCCACCGCGTCGACGATCGCGAGCACGTGCAAGGCGCGCAGCGTGATATCGGCGAGGTTGCCGATCGGCGTCGCGACGACGTAGAGCGCGCCGGCGGGATACTGCTGCCCGGCGGCGGCAAGAGCCGCCGCCTCGACGAGCTTGGCTCCGTCCAACTGATGCGACCTCCGGCGCGCCCTGCGGTGACGACTCCGCCCACGACCAGGGCGCTCGGCGACGCCGCCGAAGCGCGCGCCCTCGACCATCTTCGGGCCGCGGGGCTGGCGCGGCGCAATTATCGCGTCGCGCGCGGGTCGCGAGCCCGGGGCGACGCTCGTCTTCGTCGAAGTGCGGCTGCGAAGCGGCAGCGGCTGGTCTTCGGGGCAGCGCATTTCCGGCGCGGCCTCGGTGTTCCGCGGCCGTGCCGGTTCGACGTCGTCGCGGTCGACGGCGACGCGATCGATTGGCTGCGCGCGGCCCTCGACGCGGGCGAGCACCGTGAACCGGATCGCCAACCCCGTGTCATATCATCCGTGACCATGCTCGAGCAACGCATCCAGCAGCAGTTCTTCGACAGCGCCGACCTGCACAACGCCGCTGCCGAAGTGCTCTCGAAGCCGATCGCTGACGCCGTCAGTGCATTGGTCGGCTGCATCACCGCTGGCGGCAAGGTGCTTGCCTGCGGCAACGGCGGCTCGGCTGCCGACGCCCAGCACTTCGCGGCCGAGTTCGTGGGCCGCTACGAGCGCGAGCGGCCGGGCCTGGCGGCGGTCGCGCTGACCGTCGACACCTCGATCCTGACCGCAGTCGGCAACGACTACGGCTACGAGGTCGTGTTCGCGAAGCAGGTCGAGGCGCTCGGCGCCCCGGGCGACATCCTGCTGGCGATGTCGACCAGCGGCAACTCCGCGAACGTGCTTGCCGCAGTCGCGGCGGCGCGCGCCAAGGAAATGACGGTGATCGCGCTGACCGGCAACAGCGGCGGCAAGATGCGCGAGCGGCTCACCGAGACCGATGTCCACATCTGCGTTCCGCACGAGCGTACGGCGCGCATCCAGGAAATCCATCTGCTCGTCCTGCATTGCCTGTGCGATGCAGTCGACCTGCAACTGCTCGGCGAAGAGGAAAACACATGACCCGGGGCTCCCGCCCGCTCTTGCTTGGCCAGGCCTGCCCCGCCGTCGCGCTCGCCGCGACTCTCCTCACCGGTTGCGCGCCGATCGTCGTCGGCACGGCCGTGGTGGGCGGCGCGATGGTCGCGACCGACCGCCGTGCCGGCGGCTCGCAGGTCGACGACGAGGTGATCGAGGTGAAGGCGAAGGGCCGTCTCGACGAGGCCTTCCCGGATGGCCGCGTGCGCGTCAACACGACGAGCTATGACCACCTGGTGCTGCTCACCGGCCAGGTGCCGACCGATGCCGACAAGACGACCGTCGAGCAGGTCGTCGCTCGCATCGACACCGTCGCCTCGGTCGTCAACGAGCTGAGCGTCGGCCCGGCGACGACCTTCAAGGAGCGGACCAACGATGCCTACATCACGACCAAGGTCAAGGCAAGCATCGTCGACGCCAAGGACCTGTTCGCCAACTCGATCAAGATCGTGACGCACCGCGGCGTCGTCTACCTGATGGGTCGCGTCACCGAGCGCGAGGCGAATCACGCTGCCGAAATCGCGCGCGGCGTGAGTGGCGTCGTCAAGGTCGTGAAGGTGTTCGAGATCCTCAGCGAGGCCGAGCTTGCGAACATCCAGGCGAAGACAGCCGCCAAGCCGCAGGGCGCGGCGAGCGCCGCCGGCGCGGCCAGCGCGGCAAGCTCGCCCTGACCCTGGTCGCGCAGTGGGCCGTGCGGCCCGTCGCTAGCGCAGCCGCTTGATCAGGCTCGACGTGTCGTTGCGGTTGCCGCCTGAGGCCTGGATATCGGCGTAGAACTGGTCGACGAGCGCCGTCACGGGCAGCCGTGCGCCATTGCGGCGCGCCTCCTCGAGCGCGATGCCGAGGTCCTTCCTCATCCAGTCGACGGCGAAGCCGAAGTCGAACTTGCCCTCGATCATGGTCGGCCCGCGGTTGTCCATCTGCCAGCTCTGCGCCGCGCCCTTGCCGATCACCTCGAGAACCGCCTTCATCTCGAGCCCCGAGCGCTCGCCGAAGACAATCGCCTCAGACAGGCCCTGGACGAGGCCGGCGATCGCGATCTGGTTGACCATCTTGGCGAGCTGGCCCGAGCCGCTCGGCCCGAGCAGCGTCATCGCCTTCGCGAACGCCATCGCGAGCGGCTTGGCCTCCGCGAACGCGCCCGGGTCGCCGCCGCACATGACGGTGAGAGCGCCGTTGATCGCGCCGAGGTTGCCGCCCGAGACCGGCGCATCGATGAAGCGCAGGCCTTTGGCCGCACCCGCCGCGGCGAGCTCGCGTGCCACCGCAGCCGAGGCGGTGGTGTGGTCGACGAAGATCGCTCCCGGGCGCATGCCGGCGAAGGCGCCGCTGGCGCCGAGCGTCACCGAGCGCAGGTCGTCGTCGTTGCCGACGCAGGCGAAGACGATCTCGGCGCCGCGCACCGCCTCGGCCGGCGTTGACGCGCTCTTGCCGCCGTACCTGGTGACCCACTGCGCCGCTTTTGCCGCGGTGCGGTTGTAGACCCTGACGCGGTGCCCGGCTGCGGCAAGGTGGCCGGCCATGGGGTCACCCATGACGCCGAGGCCGAGAAAGGCGACATCGCGCGCGGCGACGGGTTCGTAGGTTCTTGTTGCCATAAAAGAGAACGGCCTCGAAAGAGGCCGTTTATAACTCAGCGAAGCGTCCTACTTGATGATCGACATGTGCTCGGTGCCGGCGTTGAGATCGCTCGACTTCGAGCGCTGGCTGTGCAGCTTGATCTGCAGACGCAGGTCGTTGACCGAATCGGCGTTGCGCAGGGCGTCCTCGTAGGTCACCGCCTGGCTCTCGTAGAGGTCGAACAGGCTCTGGTCGAAGGTCTGCATGCCGAGCTCGCGCGAGCGCTTCATGATCTCCTTGATCTCGGCGACCTCGCCCTTGAAGATGAGGTCGGAAATGAGCGGCGTGTTGAGCATGATCTCGACCGCCGCGACCCGGCCCTTGCCTTCCTGGCGCGGCAGCAGGCGTTGCGAAATCAGCGACTTCAGGTTGAGCGAGAGGTCCATCAGCAGCTGGGCCCGCCGCTCCTCGGGAAAGAAGTTGATGATCCGGTCGAGCGCCTGGTTGGCGCTGTTGGCGTGCAATGTCGCCAGGCAGAGGTGGCCGGTTTCGGCGAAGGCGACCGCATGCTCCATCGTCTCGCGGTCGCGGATCTCGCCCATCAGAATGACATCGGGCGCCTGGCGCAGCGTGTTCTTCAGCGCGATCCCCCAGTCGTCGGTGTCGATCCCGACCTCGCGCTGCGTGATGATGCAGTTCTTGTGCGGATGGACGAACTCGACCGGGTCCTCGATCGTGATGATGTGGCCGAACGAGTTCTCGTTGCGGTGGTCGACCATCGCCGCGAGTGACGTGCTCTTGCCCGAGCCGGTGGCGCCGACGAAGATGACCAGGCCGCGCTTGGTCATCGCGACATCCTTCAGGATGTGCGGCAGGTTCATGCTGTCGATCGTCGGCAGCACCTGCGGAATCGTCCGCATCACCAGGCCGACGTTGCCCTGCTGGACGAAGGCGTTGACGCGAAACCGCCCGATCCCCTGCGGCGCGACCGCGAAGTTGCACTCCTTGGTGCGCTCGAACTCGGCCGCCTGCTTGTCGTTCATGATCGCGCGCGTCAGCGCCAGCGTGTGCTGGCCGGTGAGCGGCTGCGGCGAGACCTTGGTGACCTTGCCGTCAACCTTGATCGCCGGCGGGAAGTCGGCGGTGAGGAAGAGGTCCGAGCCGGCGCGCGACACCATCAGCCGCAGCAGGTCGTTGACGAACTTGGATGCCTGGTCGCGTTCCATGACGAGCCTTGCCGGTTAGCCGGGGAAGTTTTCGGGGAACTTCGCCTTGCCGCGCGCTTCCGCGGGCGACACGATGTTGCGGCGGACGAGATCGGCGAGATTCTGGTCGAGCGTCTGCATGCCGATGCTATTGCCGGTCTGTATCGACGAATACATCTGCGCAACCTTGTTCTCGCGGATCAGGTTCCGGATTGCGGCCGTGCCGAGCATGATCTCATGCGCCGCGACGCGGCCGCCACCGTCCTTGGTCTTGCAGAGCGTCTGCGAGATGACGCCGATCAACGACTCCGAGAGCATCGAGCGGACCATCTCCTTTTCGGCCGCCGGGAAGACGTCGACGATGCGGTCGACCGTCTTGGCGGCACTCGACGTATGCAGCGTGCCGAACACCAGGTGGCCTGTCTCCGCCGCCGTCAGGGCGAGGCGGATCGTCTCGAGGTCGCGCATCTCGCCGACCAGGATGCAGTCCGGGTCCTCGCGCAGCGCCGAGCGCAGCGCATTGGCGAACGACAGCGTGTGCGGCCCGACCTCGCGCTGGTTGATCAGGCACTTCTTCGAGTCGTGGACGAACTCGATCGGATCCTCGACGGTGAGGATGTGGCCGAACTCGTTCTCGTTGAGGTGGTTGACCATCGCCGCGAGCGTGGTTGACTTGCCCGAGCCGGTCGGTCCGGTGCACAGCACCATGCCGCGCGGCTTCAGCGACAGCTCGGCGAAGACGGCCGGGCAGTTGAGCTGCTCGAGGGTCAGGATCTTCGAAGGAATCGTCCGGAACACGGCGCCGGCGCCGCGGTTCTGGTTGAAGGCGTTGACGCGAAAGCGCGCCAGCCCCTGGATTTCGAACGAGAAGTCGCACTCGAGCGTTTCCTCGTAGGCCTTGCGCTGCGAGTCGTTCATGATGTCGTACACCATGTCGTGCACCTGCTTGTGCTCGAGAGGGTCGACGTTGATGCGGCGGACGTCGCCGTGGACGCGGATCATCGGCGGCAGGCCCGACGACAGGTGCAGGTCGGAGGCCTTGTTCTTGACCGAGAACGCCAGCAGTTGGGTGATGTCCATGGCTCAAAGGGAAGTGAGTGCCGGATGGCGCAGCAAGGAAGCGAACTCCGCGCGCCCCAGCGGCGCTCGTTCGCAATGATCGCAGACAAGATCGCCCAGGTGAACGCGCGCATTGCAAGCGCTTGTGCGGCCGCCGGACGCCCCGTGCAAAGCGTCACGTTGCTCGCGGTGAGCAAGACCTTTGCCGCCGCCGACGTCGCCGCGGCGCATGCCGCCGGCCAGCGACGCTTCGGCGAGAACTACGTCCAGGAGGCGGTGGCAAAGATCGCTGCCTTGCGCGCGCTCGCGCCACGACCGGAGTGGCACCTGATCGGACCCTTGCAGAGCAACAAGACGCGTGTCGTCGCCGAGAGCTTCGACTGGGTCCATTCGCTCGATCGGCTGCAGCTCGCCGAGCGGCTGAGTGCGCAGCGGCCCGAGGCGCTGGCGCCGCTCTCGGTGTGCCTGCAGGTCAACGTCAGCGGCGAGGCGTCGAAGAGCGGCGTTGCGCCGGCCGATCTTGCGCCGCTCGCGCATGCCGTCGCGGCGCTGCCGCGCTTGCGTCTGCGCGGCCTGATGGCGATCCCCGCGCCTGCCATCGGCAGCGCTGCGCAGCGGCGGCCGCATCGCCTGCTGCGCGGCTGCCTCGAGGCGCTGCGCGGCGAGGGCCTCGAGCTCGACACCCTCTCGGCCGGCATGAGCGACGACCTCGAGGCCGCGATCTTCGAAGGGTCGACGATGGTCCGGGTCGGCACCGCGATCTTCGGCCGTCGTCCCGGGCCACCCTGATCGACGCGCTGCCCTTGCGGCGGACGAGGCCGTCAGGGGCTCCAGAGGCGGTGGCGCCGGTGCCACTCCTCGAGCGACTCGTCGGGCCAGCGGCGGACGTGGACGTGGCGCTTGTCGCTCGGCACGTCGACCCACGACGCCGCGAAGTCGAGCGCCGCCTCGACGACTTCCGGCGGCTTCGGCAGCGGCGTGTCGATCGCCGACGCGTGCGGATGGAGAAGCTCGGGCCAGCGCGGATCCCACAGCCAGAGCGGGCTGCCGCACTGGCTGCAGAAGCGCCGCTCGGCCTTCGACCGGCGCGTGCGCTTGCCAGCCTCGCGGATCAGCGCGTGGTAACAACCGAGATGGCGCTCGCCACGCACCTTCAGTGTTGCGGCACGGGCGCCTAGGTTGACGGCGTAGCCGCCGCCGCCTGCCGTCTTGCGGCAGATCGCGCAATGGCAGTGCAGGAAGGGCACCGGGCTCATCGCGTCGACGCTGAAACGGACGGCGCCGCAATGGCAGGATCCCTGGAGGCGCATGGCGGTGTTGACGACGGCTCACAATTGTCACCCCGCGGCATGCTTACACTGCGTCGTGCGTAACATCGTCTTCATCGGTGGCGGCAACATGGCGCAGGCGCTGGTAGGCGGCCTCGTCAAGGCCGGCCGCCCGGGCCGCTCGATCGTCGTCGTCGAGCCCAACGAGACCACCCGCCGCCGCCTGGTCGGCCGCTACGGCGCGACCGCCCGCTCCGAGGCCGGGCCGGCGATCGAAGTCGCCGAGATCGTCGTCTGGGCGGTCAAGCCGCAGGCGTTCGAGGCCGCGGCCAAGCCGTGCGAGGGCAAGGTCGGCGGCGCCCTTCACGTCAGCGTGATGGCCGGCGTCCGCAGCGATGCGATCGTCGCTGCGACGGGCAGCGAACGCGTCGTGCGGGCGATGCCGAATACGCCGGCACTGATCGGCCAAGGCATCGCCGGCCTCTTCGCCCGCCCCGCCGTGACCGACGAGGACCGCGCCGATGCGATCGCGCTTCTCGGCCCGACCGGCGAGCTGGTCTGGCTCGGCGTCGAGACCCAGCTCGACGCGGTGACGGCGCTTTCGGGATCGGGCCCGGCCTACGTCTTCCTCGTTCTCGAGGCGCTGCTCGAGGCCGGCAAGCAGATGGGGCTGCCGCCGCCGGTCGCGCGTCGCCTCGCCGAGCAGACCCTCGCCGGCTCTGCCGCGCTCGCCGCCGTGTCGCCGGAGGCGCCGGCCGAGCTGCGCCGCCACGTCACCTCTCCTGGCGGCACGACCGAAGCCGCCATCGCCGTTCTCGAAACGCGTGCGGTGCGCGAAGCCTTCGTCGCCGCGGTGCTCGCTGCGCGAGCCAAGTCCGAGGCGCTCGGCAAGCCCGCGGTCGCCCCCCGATCCACTCTGCTGCCGCCGTCATGAGTTACCTCTCGTACCTGACTCCGACCGCCACCAGCCCGTGGCACACCTATCTCTCGCAGGTCGATCGCGTCCTGCCGTACCTCGGGCCGCTCGCGCGCTGGTCGGAAACGCTGAAGCGCCCGAAGCGCGCGCTCATCGTCGACGTGCCGATCGAGATGGACGATGGCTCGGTCGCCCACTTCGAGGGCTTTCGCGTCCAGCACAACCTGTCGCGCGGGCCGGGCAAGGGAGGAGTTCGCTACCACCCCGATGTCACGCTCGAGGAAGTGATGGCGCTCGCGGCGTGGATGACGGTCAAATGCGCGGCAGTGAACCTGCCCTACGGCGGCGCCAAGGGCGGCATCCGCTGCGAGCCGAAGACGCTCTCGATGAAGGAGCTCGAGCGGATCACGCGCCGCTACACGAGCGAGATCGGCATCATCATCGGCCCGCATCGCGACATCCCGGCGCCCGACGTCAACACCAACGCGCAAGTGATGGCGTGGATGATGGACACGTACTCGATGAACACCGGCGGCACCGCGACCGGCGTCGTCACCGGCAAGCCGCTGCACCTCGGCGGCTCGCTCGGCCGCGTCAAGGCCACCGGGCGCGGCGTCTTCGTCACCGGCCGCGAGGCGGCGCGCCGGATCGGCCTGACGCTCGACGGCGCGCGCGTCGCGGTGCAGGGCATGGGCAACGTCGGTGCCTCGGCGGCCGAGCTCTTCGTCGGCGCCGGCGCCAAGATCGTCGCGATGCAGGATCACACCGGCACGCTCGTCAACCCGCGCGGCTTCGACATGGCGACGACAATGCCCGCGATCACGCACGACGCCGGCATCGCCAACGTGAAGGGTGGTGAACGGACCGACAACGAGTCGTTCTGGGACGTCGACTGCGACATCCTGATCCCCGCCGCGCTCGAAGGCCAGATCACCCCGGCGCGGGCCAAGCGGATCAAGGCCAAGCTCGTCCTCGAAGGCGCGAACGGGCCGACGCTGCCCGAAGCCGACGACGTGCTCGGCGATCGCAACATCCTCGTCGTCCCCGATGTGATCTGCAACGCCGGCGGCGTCACGGTCAGCTACTTCGAGTGGGTGCAGGACTTCTCGTCGTTCTTCTGGAGCGAGGACGAGATCAACGTCCGCCTCGACAAGATCATGGTCGACGCGCTGAAGAAGATCTGGGACACCGCCGATCGCCACAAGATCAGCCTGCGCACCGCGACCTTCGCGGTCGCGTGCGAAAGGATCCTCATCGCCAGAGAGGAACGCGGTCTCTATCCGTAGTGCCCGCGGGGGGCGGCTTCGTTCACGCGTCCACCGGCAGCGGCGAGGTTCGCTTGATCTCCTCGAGGCAGATCATCGAGCGCACGTCATCGATGCCCGGGACTTGCATCAATCGGTCGGTCAGGAACGTGCTGAGGCTTTTCAGGTCGTGGGCGACGACCTTGAGCAGGTAGTCGTCCTCGCCCGAGACGCTGTAGCACTCGAGGATCTGCGGAAAGGCGCGGATCTCGGCCTCGATCTCGCGCACGCGACCGAAGTCGTCGGCGCCGATGCTGACGCTGACGTACGCCGTGACCGCATAGCCGACCGCTTCCGGGTCGACATCGGCGCGGTAGCCGCGGATGACGCCCCGCGCTTCGAGCGAGCGGACGCGACGGAAGCACTGTGGCGCCGAAAGGTGGATGCGTGCTGCGAGATCGACATTGGAGATCCTGCCGTCGGCCTGGACGGCTTCCAGAATCTTGCGGTCGATCGCATCGAGGCGGGCGGTCATGGGTCGATCAAGGCTTCCAACGCACGAATCTTGCACGATCGGTGGTTGTGGCGCAACAATCGGAAAGCACATTTCGTGCGCGCCCCGGCACACTGTTGGCTCTACCGGAGCGAGCCATGAACACCAGCACCATCCTGCGACCCAGCGCCGCCACACCGACCCCCGCCGCGGCCGATGACACCGCGCCGGCGGTGCTCGAGCGCCGCTACGGTGCCGCCAACTACCATCCGCTGCCGGTGACGCTGCAGCGCGGCGCCGGTGTCTGGCTGTTCGACACCGAAGGCCGCCGCCACCTCGACATGATGTCGGCGTACTCGGCAGTGAGCTTCGGCCATGCCCATCCGGCGCTGGTGCGCGTGCTCGCCGAGCAGGCCGAGCGCCTTGCCGTCACGAGCCGCGCCTTCCACACCGATCGCCTCGGGCCGTTCCTGCGCGCGGTTTGCACGACCACCGGCATGGCCAAGGCGCTGCCGATGAACACCGGCGCGGAGGCAGTCGAGACCGCAGTCAAGGCCGCGCGCAAGTGGGCGTACAAGGTCAAGGGCGTCGCCGACGGCCGCGCCGAGATCATCGTTGCCGCCGGCAACTTCGCCGGGCGGACGACGACGATCATCGGCTTCTCGAGCGAAGCGCAGTATCGCGACGGCTTCGGTCCATTCGCACCGGGGTTCGTCAGCGTACCGTTCGGCAATGCCGATGCGCTCGAGGCGGCGATCACGCCAAATACGGCGGCGTTTCTCGTCGAGCCGATCCAGGGCGAAGCGGGGATCATCGTTCCGCCCGCGGGCTATCTTGCGCGTGCGCGCGAGATCTGCACCCGCCGCGGCATCCTCCTCATTTGCGACGAGGTGCAGACCGGCCTCGGCCGCACCGGCGCGCTGCTCGCCTGCGACCACGAAGGGATCCGCCCGGATGGTCTCGTCCTCGGCAAGGCGCTTGGCGGCGGCCTGTTGCCGGTGAGCGCGTTTCTCGCCAGCGAGGAAGTGATGGCGCAGTTCACTCCCGGCGACCACGGCAGCACGTTCGGTGGCAACCCGCTCGCCGCCGCGGTCGGCGAGGCCGCGCTCGACCTGCTCGTCCGCGAACGCCTCTCCGAGCGCGCCCGCGTGCGCGGCGACGAACTGCTCGCCAAGCTGCGTGCGATCGACGATCCGGCGATCGCCGAAGTGCGCGGCAAGGGGCTCCTGATCGGGGTCGAGATCGACCCCGCGGCGGCGACGGCGCGCGAGGTCTGCGAGGGCTTGCTCGCGCGCGGCGTGCTGAGCAAGGACACGCATGGCACCGTCGTGCGCTTCGCGCCGCCGCTGATCGTCGAGAGCGCCCACATCGACCTCGCGGTCGAGGCCCTCGCCGACACTTTGCGCACGCTGCCGCGTCGCGCCGGTTGAGCGGAGCGCGTCGTCAGCGCAGCGAGAACTGCGCGACGACGCCGGCGAAGACCGCGAAGCCGAGCCAGTGGTTGAGGCGGAACGCGCGAAAGCATCCTTCGCGCGTGCGAGTGCGGATCAACGTGTAGTGCCAGCACGCGATCACCGCCGCGACCGCGATGCCGGCGAAGTAGGGCCACCGGTAGCCGAGTTGCGCGCCGACCGCGCTCCAGACGCAAAGGTACGCCGCGTACGACGCCATGATCGCGGCGACGTCCAAGCGGCCGAGCGTGATTGCCGATGTCTTGATGCCGATGCGCAGATCGTCGTCGCGGTCGACCATCGCGTATTCGGTGTCGTAGGCGAGGACCCAGAACAGGTTGCCGATGAGCAGCCCCCAGGCGAGCGCGGGGACTGCGTCGATCGCCGTGCCGAGCGACCACGCGCTGCCGCCGCGCACCGCCGCGAACGCCATCGGGATGCCGAAGCTGAAGGCGACGCCGAGGACCGCCTGCGGGATCGCGAAGACGCGCTTGCTGAACGGATAGACGAGCGCGATCGCGAGCGCGACGACGCTCCATGCGATCGCCGCGAGGTTGGTGGTCAAGGCGAGTGCAAAGGCACCAGCCGCGAGCGCCGCGCCGACCGCCAGCGCTTCGCCAACGCCGATCGCGCCCGCAGTCACGGGGCGCGCCGCGGTCCGTTTGACGTGGCGATCGAATTCCCGGTCGGCGACGTCGTTGGCGGCGCAGCCGGCGCTGCGCATCAGGAACGTGCCGATGATGAAGACGGCGAGCAAGTGCCAGCCCGGGAAGCCCTCGGCAGCGACCCAAAGTGCAGCGAGCGTCGGCCAGAGCAGCAGCAGCGTTCCCGCCGGCCGGCTCCAGCGGATCAGGTCGAGGTAGAGCGCAAGCCGGCTGCGTCTCGGCGGCGCCGTCATCTCCATGGCTGCTCCCGCGCCGGTCTGGTAACGCAATGCACGCTCGTGAACGTGGGCAAAGTTCGCACTTCGCCGGACACTCGGGTCGCCAACAACGGTCGGTCGGGCGTTACCTTCTTGACCTCGTCCAAGGAGCGCTTCATGAAGACCATTCTCGCCCTCGTTCTCGCCGTTGCCGGTGTCGGCAGCGCTGCCGCGCAGACGAGCGTCTCGATCGGCATCAACCAGCCCGGCGTCTACGGTCGGGTGACGATCGGCGACGTTCCGCCGCCCGCGCTCTGGCGGCCCGAGCCTGTGATCGCCGTGGCGCCGCGCGTCGTCGTACAACAGCAGCCCGTGTACCTCTACGTTCCACCTGCGCAGCAGCAGAACTGGCACCACTATTGCGGCCGCTACCACGCCTGCGGCCAGCCGGTCTATTTCGTTCGTGAAGAATGGGTGCGCGAGCGCTGGGAGCACGAGCATCCGGCCAACCACGGTCGCCATCGCGGCTGGGACAAGCACGACGACCACCACGACCACGGCCACGACTGAGCGCGTGGCCCGCTGATCGCGCACCCCTGTGGTCGCGATCAGCCTTCGAGCTGCTTTTGGAACACGAGGCCGGCGTGCTCGCGCAGCGCGTGGAAGCGGATCTTCGGCCAGTTGCTCTCGATCGCACGCAGCTCGGGCGCGTACTCGACGAGCACCGTCGGCGCATTGACCGCGTCGTAGGCGACGCGGTGCTGGTTGCCGTCGATGAAGCGCTGCAGCTCCTTCTCGCCGCCGTCGTCGGGCTCGCACGTCACCCAGCGCGCGACCTGGAAGCGGCTCGGCAGGATGCGCGCCTTGACGCCGTACTCGTGCTCGAGCCGATGCGCGACGACTTCGAACTGCAGCTGACCCACCGCGCCGAGCAGCAGGACCGAGCCGGCAACGGGGCGAAAGACCTGGATCGCGCCCTCCTCGCCGAGCTGCGTCAAGCCGGCGCGCAACTGCTTGGTGCGCAGCGGATCGGCGATCTCGACCGAGCGGAACATCTCAGGCGCGAAGAACGGCAGCCCGGTGAACTGCAGAGTTTCGCCTTCGGTCAGCGTGTCGCCGAGCTGCAGCACGCCGTGGTTCGGGATGCCGATGATGTCGCCGGCGAACGCCTCGTCGAGCAGCTCGCGCCGCTGTGAGAGAAAGCTCACCACCGTGTTCGGTCTCAGCTCCTTGCCCGAACGGACGACCTTCAGCCGCATGCCGCGCTCGAAGTGACCCGAGGCGACGCGCACGAAGGCGATCCGGTCGCGATGCGCCGGGTCCATGTTGGCCTGGATCTTGAACACGACGCCGCTGAACTTCGGCTCGTCGGGCTCGACGGTGCGCTGCAGCGCGACGCGCTCGCGGGGCGGCGGCGCCAGGTCGACGAGCGCGTCGAGGACCTCGCGGACGCCGAAGTTGTTGATCGCCGAGCCGAAGAACATTGGCGTCTGCCGGCCGGCGAGGAACGCCTCTTCGTCGAACGGCGGCGCAGCGTCGCGCAGCAGCTCGATATCGTTCCTCGCGTGCGCGTACTCGCCCTCGAAGCGCTCGGCATAGGCCGGGTTGTCGAGGCCGGCGAGGATCTCGTCGTCGCCGCCGCTCTTGCCATTGACACGGTCCTCGCCCGGGACGAAGACACGCATCTGCTCGGCGCGCAAATCCATCACGCCGTGGAAGCGCTTGCCCATGCCGACCGGCCAGGTGAACGGCACGACGCTCATGCCGAGCTCGCGCTCGATCTCGTCCATCAGCGCGAGCGGCTCCTGCACCTCGCGGTCCATCTTGTTGACGAAGGTGAGGATCGGCGTGTTGCGCGCCCGGCAGACCTGGAGCAGGCGGCGCGTCTGCGGTTCGACGCCGTTGGCAGCGTCGATCACCATCAGCGCCGCGTCGACCGCGGTCAGCACGCGGTAGGTGTCCTCGGAGAAATCCTGGTGACCTGGCGTGTCGAGCAGGTTGATCACCGCGCCGCGGTACTCCATCTGCATCACCGACGACGCGACCGAGATGCCGCGCTGCTTCTCGATCTCCATCCAGTCCGAGGTCGCGTGGCGCGAGGCCTTCCTCGCCTTCACCGAGCCGGCGATCTGGATCGCGCCGGAAAAGAGCAGGAGCTTCTCGGTCAGCGTCGTCTTGCCGGCGTCGGGGTGGGAAATGATGGCGAACGTGCGGCGGCGCTGCACCTCGGGGCTGAGCTCGGTCATGGCGCGCAAGTATCCCGTGAGGTCACGATCGGGTCGAAGAGGCTTCGCCGGCAGGCACGCTCGGCGCGTGCGCAGGCACCGCCCCGTGCTAGGCCGCGGCGATGCCGGACGAGGCGCTGGCGGTCGCCTCGCGCGGCGGCGCGGAGGGTGCATGCGCCTGGGCGCGCGCCGCGGCGGCGCGGAGCTCCTCGGTCGTGGCGCCGGGCCCGTGCGCGCTCCAGCCGGGCGGCATGAACAGATGGCCGAGCACCGCGCGGACGCTTCGCGCAGCGAACAGGTCACGCGCAAGGGCGCGCCACTGGAACAGCTCGATCTTCAGCAGGTTGTAGCCGACCATCGGCACGACCAGGCCGTAGCGGCATGGCACGTCGTCGCGTTCGCCGCGATAGGTGCCGAACAGGCGGTCGAACACGATCAGCACGCCGCCGTAGTTGGCATCGAGGTACTCGAGGTTGGCGGCGTGATGGACGCGATGCGCCGATGGCGTATTGAGCACGACTTCGAGCCAGCCGAGCTTCGGGATCCAGGTTGCGTGGATCCAGAACTGATAGAGCAGGTTGAGCGAGAGCATCTCGAAGACGACCCGCGGCTCGAAGCCGAGCCAGATCAGCGGCACGTAGAAGACCGAGCTGCCGCTTGCCCGGCTGAGGATGCCGATCCGGTACGCGGCCGAGAGGTTGAGTTCGTTCGCCGAGTGGTGCACGGCGTGGTTGCACCAGAACCAGCGCACGCGGTGCGCTGCGCGGTGGAACCAGTAATAGCACAACTCCTGGCCGATGAAGAGCGCGGCGAGCGCCGGCCAGCCGTCGAGCCCGATCTGGCCGATGCGGTGCCTATAGGCGAGGACGATGAGCGGAGTCGCGATCGAGAGCGGCAAGAAGATCTGCACCGCGACGCGGGCGAACAGGTCGAACAGCGAGATCACGCTCGCCCGCCAGTCGTATGAGCGCAGCCGCGCGAGGACGACGGCCTCGAGCAGCGAGGCGACGACCACCGTCGGCAAGGCGACGAAGAGAAGGAATCTGTCGAGACCGTTCAGCACCCGCGCATTGTCGGCGAACCGCGGCCGTCGGGGTTCCCGCCCGTACCTGCCGCCTTGTGAAGAATCCTGAAGCCGACGGCCCGGCGCGGGGCGGCGAGCGCTAGGCGACGGCGGCGACAGGCTCTTCGCCAAGGACGGTGCAACGGCGGACGACGCGGCGCTGCGTCCTGGGGTCGTACTCGGTCGCGCGGTGCATCAGGCAGCGGTTGTCCCAGACAATCAGCTCGCCCGGCTGCCAGTGGTGCTCGTAGGTCAGGTCGGGATGGATCGCGAGCGCGTTGAGCTCTTCTATCAGCGCCCGTCCTTCGTCGTACGGCATGCCGACGATCGACTCGGCGTGGTCGCCGAGGTAGAGGCAGCTCCTCCCGGTCTCCGGATGCCGGCGCACGACCGGATGCTCGACCGGCGGCGCCTCGCGCTTCTGCTGCTCGGTCATGAGGTCGATGCCGTGGCGGCGCGTGCGCGAGAAGTCGAGGTTGTGGACGGCGCGCATGCCGGCGATGCGGCGCTTCCAGGCATCGCTCAGCCGCTCCCAGGCGCCGTACATGTCACAGAAGTGCGTCTCGCCGCCGTGCTCGGGGACGATCTCGCCATAGATGATTGTCGCCTGGCCGGTGACGCGCCGCCACGAGCCGTCGGTGTGCCAGACGAGCGTCCCCTTGTCGGGATGCTTGCCGTTCGGCTTGCCATCGGCGTCGAGGTTCGAGAGGCGGTACAGCTCGGGGAAGCCGTCGGCGTGGTACATCGCCATCACGTGCACCTGCACCTCGCCGAACTGGCGGCCGAACGCGACCTGCGCCGCCGGCGGCAGCTCGCCCGGTGGGAAGACAAGCACCTGGTATTCGAGGAAGGCGTCGTAGAGGGCGCGAAAGACGTCGGGCGAAACGCCTCCGGCGAGGTCGAGCCCCGAGATCTCGGCGCCGAGGTTGGGCGTCAGGCGGCGGATGGTGAAGGCAGGGGACGGCAGGACGGCAGCACGCATGGAGGGCTCCGCAGAGGTGCCTCGACGAACGTCAGGGGCAGATGAACCCGGTGCCAGTCGGCGACTTGAAGCAGCCGACCGACTCCGGCAGCAGCTGCTTGGGCAGCCACAGCACGATGTCGGGGAAGACGACGACGAACGCGATCGTCGCGAAGAACACGATGTAGAGCGGCAACGAGCGAATCACGGCGCGGCCGAAGCCGACGCCGACGTACTTCGACGCCACCAGCAGCGACAGCCCGTACGGCGGCGTGATCAGGCCGAACACCAGCGTCGTGATGATGACGACGCCCATGTGCAGCGAGTTGATGTGGCCGACCTCGGTCAGCTTGTTGATGATCGGCATGAAGATGATGATCGCCGGCACCGCGTCGATGAAGTCGCCGACGATGACGAAGACGCAGACGAGCAGGAACATGATCATCGCGCCGTTGGTTCCTGCGAACGCGGTGATGTGGCCGGCGACGATGTCGGGGCCGCGCAGGTAGGCGACCATCCAGCCGAACGCCGAGGCGCCGGCGACCGCGGCGAGCGGCAGCGAGTAGAGCAGGCCCGCGTACATGAAGTCGCGCGGCAGCTCGCGCACGTGGTCGCGGTTGAGCGCGGGGATCAGGACGACGAGGATGTAGACGGCGGCCGCCATTCCGGCCTCGGTCGGCGTGAACCAGCCGGTCAGGATGCCGCCCATGATGATCACCGGGATGACGAGCGGCAGCGCCGAGCCGCGCGCGGCGACGAGCACCTCGGTGATCTTCGCGCGCTTCTTCATCACGCCGGTCGGGCCCCAGAAGTAGCTGTAGACCATCAGGCCGATGCCGATCAGGACGCCGGGAACGACGCCGGCGAGGAAGAGGCCGCCGATCGAGACGTTGCCGGTCGCGCCGTAGACGACCGCCATGATGCTCGGTGGGATCAGGTTGGCCATCGTCGACGCCGATGCGATCAGCGCGGCGGTGAAGGCGCGGTCGTAGCCTTCCTTGGCCATGTCGCTCGCGATCGTCCGGCTCAGCACGGCGACGTCGGCGGTCGACGAGCCCGAGATGCCGGCGAAGAACATGCTGAACAGCGTCACCACCTGCGCCAGGCCGCCGCGCAGGTGGCCGACCAGCGTCTGCGACAGGCGGATCATCCGGAACGCGACGTCCGAAGACGCCATCAGCTCGCCGACGAGGAGGAAGAACGGCACCGCGAGCAAGGTCTCGGAATCGATGCCGTGGAACAGCTGGCCGACCATCGACTGCATGCTGATCGGCGTGAACACGGTCGCGACGAGCACGCCGGCGATCAGCGCGAACGCGACCGGCACGCCCATGTAGCCGAAGGCGAGGAAGAGCACGGTCATCAGGAGCAGGACGCCGGACGCGCTCATTCGATCGCCTCGCGCGAGTCGTCGCGGTCTTCGGGACCTTCGAAGCGGTTCTTCCAGCCGCAGACCAGCTGCTCGACGGTGAACAGAAAGATCAGCACCCCGGCAGCCGGGACGATCGCGGTGTAGACGGCAAGCGGGACGAGCGAAGGCATCCGGTAGCTGCCCATGTCGAGCAGCGCGTTCTGCGTTCCGCACCAGACCAGGAGCACCGCGACGACGAGGACGATCAGGCGGTTGACGATCTCGATCGCCGTCCGCGGCGCTCCCGTCATCCGCTTCGTGATCTCGGTGAGATAGAAGTGGTCGTTGCGTCGCGTTGCCGCCGCCATGCCGACGAAGACGCCCCAGGCGAAAAACGCCGTCGTGACCTGCTGCAGCCACAGCCACGGCGTGCCCAGCGTTCGCGTCACGACGTCAAGGAAGACCGTGACGGTGAACATCGAGATGCAGATGCCGCACAGCACCATCAGCGTCGCCTCGAGCCAGTCGAACGCCTTCCACTTGAGCCGGCGATGGCGCTGCAGGATCAGCGCGCGGTAGTCGGCCATCGTGATCCTCGGTGGCGGGAAAGGGCGGCCGCGGGCTGTCGTGGCCGCGCGGTCCGCTACTTGACTTCGCGGACCATCTTGAGCAGCTTGACGGCGTGCGGCCCGAGCTCGGCGGCGAGCTGGTCCTGCACCGGCGTCGCGTCCTTCATGAAACCGCTCTTGTCGACGTTGTCGACGACCTTGACGCCGATCGACTTCAGCTTGTCCTCGGAGTCCTTCTCGAGCTTGAGCGCCATCGCAGGCTCGCGCTTGGAGACCTCGTCGGCCGCCGCCTGGACCCACTTCTGCTGCTCTGGCGTCAGGCTATTCCAGGTCTTGTCGCTGACCCAGATGCAATTGTTGTTCGCCTCGTGCTCGGTGATCGAGAGGACCGGCGCGACCTCGTAGTGCTTGTTGGCGAGGTAGACGTTGATGCCGTTCTCGGCGACGTTGACGACTCCTGTCTGCAGCGACGTGTAGACGTCGCCGAACGGCATGTGCACGGTCTGCGCGCCGTAGGCGGGGAAATGGGTGTCCTCGGTTTTGGTCGCCTGGACGCGGACCTTCTTGCCCTTGATGTCGTCGACCGACTTGATTTCCTGCTTGCTGTACATGTTGCGCATTCCCATCGTCATGAGCCCGAGCACGTGGGCACCCTGAACCTGGTCCTTCACCATCGCGCGGAACTCATCGGCGATGGCCGGATCGGCGATCGCTTTCTGCAGATGCGCCTGGTCGCGGAACAGGAAGTGGAGCGAGAACACTCCAGCCTGCGGCGCCAGCGTCGACGCGTTGGCGGTCGACGTGATCACGAAGTCGATGTCGCCGGCGCGCATCTTCTGCAGCATCTGCGGCTCCTGGCCCAGCTGCGCGCCGGGGAACTGGTTGATGCTGAGCTTGCCGCCCGAGAGCTCCTTCAGCTTGGCGTCGAAGAGGTTGCCCGCGATGCCGTAGGCGGTCGTCGGCGGCTGGTCGTAGGCGAAGCTGAACTGGCGTGTCGCCTGCGCGCCGGCGAGCGTTGCCGCGAGCGACAGCAGGCCGAAGGTCAGGGCGCGCAGGCTAATCAGACCGGTGCGGACTGCCATGGGTGTCTCCTCTGCGTGGGTGCAGGGCAGGGTGTAGCGGCAACGCCGGGCCGGCGCAATTGCCGGATGCCCGGCGTTGTCCGGACAACCGGGGCCAGCGCGGCAGCAAGCAGCCGAACGGCAAGTGCTCGCCGGCGACCATGCGGCCGCCAGGCCGCCGCGCCGAGCGGAAGTCAGCCGACGGCCGTTTCGCGTGTCGACGCAACGCCGATGGCACACTCGGCCGATGCCCGAGCTGCCCGACGTCAGCGTCTATCTCGAGCGCCTCGGCGCCAAGGTCGTCGGCCAGCGGCTCGAGCGGGTCAGGATCGGCCATCCGTTTCTGCTTCGCTCGGTGACGCCGCCGATCTCGGCCGTTGAGGGGCGCACGGTGATCGGCGTCGAGCGGCTCGGCAAGCGGATCGTGCTCGCCTTCGAAGGCGACCTCTTTCTCGTCGTCCACCTGATGATCGCCGGCCGTCTGCGCTGGCTCGCGCCGGGCAAGAAGACGGCGCCCAACGCGCTCGCGTTTTTCGAGTTCGCGACCGGAACGCTCGCGCTCACCGAAGCCGGCAAGCAACGGCGCGCGTCGCTGCACGCGGTCGAGGGCCGTGCCGCGCTCGCGGCGCTCGACGCCGGCGGCATCGACGTCATGACGGCGACGCGCGAGGCGTTCGCGGCACGGCTCGTCGCCGAGAACCACACCGTCAAGCGCGCCCTGACCGACCCGCACCTGTTCAGCGGCATCGGCAATGCCTACTCCGACGAGATCCTCCACCGCGCGCGCCTGTCGCCGCTCGCTCTCACGCGCTCTCTGGACGCCGCCGCGATCGACCGCCTGTTCAAGGCGACGACGACGACCCTTGCCGACTGGACTGCGCGCCTCTCGCGCGAAGCCGGCGACTGGCCGCAGAAGGTGACCGCGTTCCACCCCGCGATGGCGGTGCACGGCCGCTTCGGCCAGCCGTGCCCCGATTGCGGCGCGCCGGTGCAGCGGATCATCCGCGCCGACAACGAGACGAACTACTGCGCGCGTTGCCAGACGGGAGGCAAGGTACTCGCCGACCGGGCGCTGTCGCGGCTGCTGAAGGACAGCTGGCCGAAGCAGATCGACGAGCTGCTCTGAGGTGCCGGGCTATTCTTCGAGCAGGCTGCGCAGCATCCACGCGGTCTGCTCGTGGACCGCGAGGCGTTGCGTCAGCAGGTCGGCGGTCGGCTCGTCGCTGGCCTTGTCGGCGCTCGGAAAGATGCCGCGCGCCGTCCGTGCGACGGCTTCGTGGCCCTCGACCAGGATGCGCACCATGTCGAGCGCCGCGGGCGGCGTCTCGGGGACGTCCGGGATCGAGCTGAGGCGAGCGAACTGCGCGTACGAGCCCGGCGCTGGATGGCCGAGCGAGCGGATCCGCTCGGCGACCGGATCGACGGCGTTCCAGAGCTCGGTGTACTGCTCCATGAACATCAGGTGCAGCGTGTTGAACATCGGCCCGCGGACGTTCCAGTGGAAGTTGTGCGTCGTGAGGTAGAGCGTGTAGGTGTCGGCAAGCAGCCTGGCGAGGCCGCCGGCGATGGCGGCGCGGTCGGCTTCGTCGATGCCGATGTCGATGCGGGGAGCGGGTCGGGCCATGGTGTGTTCTCGAGCGGGAGAAGAGACGAGGCTAACCCCGTCGTCGCTCGGCTACATCGCTTTTTTCAAGCACCGCGATAGGCGCAGCCGCCGCGCACTGCGCGGACGCGATCGGCGCCCGGCCTCCTCGGGTCGGTGCTGACGGTCGTCTCCGCCGGGATCGACTACAACATGGCCAACGCGCAGCCGCGAATCGGCTGTCGGCGACCCCGCCCGCCCGTCGCCGCCTCGGGAGAACGACATGTCGGAGTACAACCAGGACAAGCTCACCGAAGACGTCCTTGCCGTCTACGCGAAGACGCGCGACCCGCGCCTGCGCGAGATCATGCGCGCGCTCGTCAGGCACGTGCACGCGTTCGCGCGCGAAGTCGACCTCAAGCCCGAGGAATGGCTCGCCGGCGTGCGCTTCCTGACCGAGACCGGCCAGATCTCGACCGACAAGCGGCCCGAGTTCATCCTCCTCTCCGACGTCCTCGGCCTGTCCATGATGGTCGTCTCGCTCGCGCAGGCGCGCGCCAGCGGCGATGCGAAGGGCGCGACCGAGGCGACCGAAGCGACTGTCGAGGGCCCGTTCTACTGGCCCGGCGCGCCCGATGTCGCGCTCGGCACCGACATCGGCGAAGGCGTCCCTGGCGAGCCGGCGTTCTATTCCGGCCGCGTCACGGATCTCGACGGCAAGCCGATCGCCGGCGCGCTGCTCGACGTCTGGTCGGGCGACGGCGACGGCAAGTACGACATGCAGCTCTCGGCCGAGCCGACGATGCGCGCGCGCGGGCGCTTTCGCACCGATGCCGCCGGGCGTTACCGGTTCTGGTCGATTCGGCCTGCGTTCTATCCGATCCCCGACGACGGGCCGGTCGGCGACATGATGCGAAAGTCCGACCGCGGCATCTACCGCCCCGGCCACATCCACATGATGGTCTCGGCCGAGGGCCACGTGCCGGTGACGACGCACATCTTCGTCGCCGGCAGCCCCTACATCGACGAAGACGCGGTGTTCGGCAAGCGCGACAGCCTGGTCGTCGAGTTCGCGAAGCACGCGCCGGGCGTGGCAGCCGACGGCCGCGAGATGAAGGTGCCCTACCACTCGGCGAGCTACGACTTCCGGCTCGCGACGTCGCCGTGAAGATCGGCAAGGCGACGGTGCCGCGCACCGCGATCTGCACGTCCGACGAGCACACGATCGTCGTCCGCGGGCGCGACCTGTCGAAGGAGCTGATCGGGAAGATCTCGTTCACCGATCACTTTTTCCTGCTCCTCGTCGGCAGGACGCCGACCGTTGGCGAGAGCGCGGTGCTCGACGCGACGCTGGTCGCGATCGCCGAGCACGGCCTGGTGCCGAGCGTGCAGGCGGCGCGGATGACGTTTGCCGCCGCGCCCGACGCGATGCAGGGCGCGGTCGCGGCCGGCATCCTCGGCTGCGGCTCGGTCGTCCTCGGCTCGTCGGAGACCGCGGGGCGGATGTACAGCGAGATCGACGCCGAGGTGCAATCGGGAACGCCGCTCGCTGCCGCCGCGCTCGCCGTGATGCGCGCCTGGCGTGCCGCGGGCAAGTCGATCCCGGGCTACGGCCACCCGTTGCACAAGGAGCGCGACGAGCGCGTCGGCGCGCTGTTCGAGGTCGCGAGGAAGGCCGGCACCGACCTGCGCTTCGTCGCCATCGCCGAGGCCGCCGAGGCGGCGCTTCCCGAGCTGCTGAAGAAGGACCTGAAGCTCAACGTCTCGGGCGCGATTCCGGCCGTCCTGCTCGGCGCCGGCTTTCCGGTCGAGGCTCTGAAGGGCGTGCCGATCCTCGCCCGCACCGCGGGGCTGATCGCGCATCTCTACGAGGAGATCGGCCAGCCGATCGGCTTTGCGCTCTCGTACCAGGCGACGCGCGAGATGGAATACGACGGCAGTGTCCCGGCCGGCTTCGGCAAGCACGCGTGAGCGAGGCGACCGCGCCGTGATCCGTGTGCTGCAGGGCCTCAAGATCGTCGAGCAGGGGACGTTCATCACCGGCCCGGCGTGCGGCATGCTGCTCGGCGATCTCGGCGCCGACGTGATCAAGGTCGAGCAGCCCGGCACCGGCGATCCGTTTCGCGCCTTCAAAAACGGCCTCTACAGCCCCCACTTCCAGACCTACAACCGCAACAAGCGCAGCATCGCGCTCGACCCGAAGAAGGGCGACGACCGAGCCGTCCTCGACGAGCTGATCGCCGATGCCGACGTCTTCATCCAGAACTTTCGTCCCGGCGTCGCCGACAAGCTCGGCGTCGGCGAAGCGCGGCTGCGCAGGCTCAATCCGAAGCTCGTCTACTGCTCGATCAGCGGCTTCGGCAGCAGCGGCCCGGCCGCCAATCGCCCGGCGTACGACACCGTCGCCCAGGCGGCGAGCGGATTCCTCGGCCTGCTCGTCAATCCCGAGAACCCGCGCGTCGTCGGCCCGGCGATCGCCGACGCGCTGACCGGCTACTACGCCGCGTACGGCATCCTCGGCGCGCTGTTCGAGCGGGGCCGCACCGGCACCGGTCGCACGGTCGAGGTCTCGATGCTGGAGGCGATGGCGCACTTCAACCTCGACGCGTTCACGCACTACTTCCAGGCCGCCGAGGTGATGGGGCCGTACAGCCGGCCGCGCGTCTCGCAGTCGTACGTCCTCGAGTGCGGCGACGGCAAGTGGATCGCCCTGCACATGTCGTCGCCCGAGAAGTTCTGGCAAGGCCTCGCCCAGGCGATCGAGCGGCCCGACCTGTTCGCCGATCCGCGCTTCGCGACCCGCGAGGCGCGCATCGATCACCAGGAAGACCTGATCGTCTTGCTCGGCGAGCGCTTCAAGCGGCGGCCGCGCACCGAGTGGTGCGAGCGGCTCGAGCAGCTCGACGTCCCGCATGCGCCGATGTACGACCCGAGCGAGGCGCTCGCCGACCCGCAGGCGGTTCACCTCCAGCTGACTGCGGCGGCCGAGCATCCGGTGATGGGCCTCTTTCGCACGGTCCGCTCGCCGGTCTCGTTCGACGGCGAACGTGCGCTCGACGTTCGCCCACCGCCGACGCTCGACCAGCACGGCGACGAGATCCGCGCCGAGCTCGGCGGACGCCGCTCCGCGCGCGCGGCCCCATGACGATTCCGCGCGCTGGCGGCGCATCGAACAACGACAGTCCACAAGGAGACCCGACCGATGAACCTCACGCACCTCCACCGCCGTGCCGCGCTCGTCGCGGCGCTCGCCCTTGCGACCTGTGGCACCGCGTTCGCACAGGCGCCCTCGGGCCAGCCGATCCGGATCGGCAGCACGCTCGCCCTCACCGGCCCGCTCGCGGCGACGGCGCAGATCCACAGAATCGTCGGTGAAATCTACGTCGAGCAGCTCAACAAGCGCGGCGGCCTGCTCGGCCGTCCGGTCGAATGGATCGTCAAGGACGACCAGAGCAAGCCCGATCTCGCGCGCACGCTCTACGAGCAGCTCATCACCGCCGACAAGGTCGACCTGCTGATGGGGCCCTACGCGACCGGCGCGATCCTGTCGGCGATGGGCGTCGCACAGCGCTACAACAAGGTGCTCGTCCATCACACGCTCGGCGTTCCCTCGCTCGCCAAGTACGACATGCAGTTCCCGGCCTGGTCGCTTGGCTCGGAGCCGGCGACGACGGTGCCGAACACCTTGTTCGACGCGCTCGCCGCCGGCCCGAAACCGCCGAAGACGGTCGCCGTCGTCACCAGCAAGTTCCCGTCGATCCAGTTCATGAGCGCGGGCGCACGCGAGGTGCTGAAGAAGCGCGGCCTGACGGAGGTGCTGTTCCTCGAATGGGATTTCGGCAACCGCGACTTCGGCCCCATCGCCAACCGCATCAAGGATGCCAAGCCGGACTTCGTCTGGGTCGGGGCGATCGGCCTCGACGGCAACCTGCTGCTCGACGCGATGAAGAAGATCGACTACGAGCCGCCGCAGCACTTCTACCTGTACCCCGCGCCGGGCCCGCTCGTCTCGCTGCCGGAAGCGAAGAACGCCCTCTCGGTGACGATCTTCGAGAACCAGCCGCCGTTCACGTCGAACCCCGGCGCGGCCGAGTTCGTCAAGCTTTACCACGAGCGCGCGACCAAGGCCGGTCTCGCCGACCCGTCGGTCGAGACGCAGGCGGCGGCGTCGTACACGGCATGGCAGATCCTCGAGGCCGGCGTCAACGCGACCAAGAGCCTCGACGACAAGGCGATCGCGGCGTGGCTGAAGGCCAATCGCGTCGACACCATCCAGGGCAAGCTTCGCTTCGACGGGCCCGGCAACTTCGGCGACGACCTGATGCGGATCAAGCAGGTGCAGAACGGCCACTGGGTCGTCGTCTGGCCGAAGGAAATGACCTCCGGCGGCGCGAAGCTGCAGGCGAACTGAGCGTTCACAGGCACGAGATGTCGGCATTCACGCTGCCGAGCGCCTCGCTGCTCGCGCAAAGCGTTCTCTCCGGCATCTTCGTCGGCGCGCTGTACGGCCTGATGGGGCTCGGCCTGAGCCTCAGCTGGGGGCTGCTGCGCCTCATCAACCTGGCTCACTTCGCGTTCGCGTTCCTCGCCGCGTATCTCTGCCTGCAGCTCGCGTCGCTCGGGGTCGATCCGCTGCTGACGCTCGTCGCCATCGTGCCGGCGTTCTTCGTGCTCGGCGTCGCTCTGCACTGGGTGATGGCGCGGTTCTCGGTGACGCCGTTCAACTCGCTGCTCCTGACCTTCGGACTGATGGGGATCGTCGAGGCCGCCATCCAGTCGATCTGGACGGCCGACTTCAGGAAGCTGGAGTCGGTCTACGCGAACCAGAAGTTCAGGCTCGGCGCGCTCTTCGTTCCGGTGCCCGAGCTGATCACGCTCGTCCTCGCCGTCGGGCTTGCCGTCGGCGCCTGGGCGGTGCTGCGCTTCACCGACCTCGGCAAGTCGCTGCGGGCGGCGGCCGAAGACCCGCCGATCGCCTCGGCGTTCGGCGTTCACCAGCAGCGAAACGCGCTCTTTCTCGCCGGCACCTGCGCGGCGCTGGTCGCGATCGCCGGCGTCTGCCTCGCGCTCAGCTACACGCTCGCGCCGTCGCAGATGTATGCGTGGATCGGCGTCGTCTTCGCCGCCGTCATGCTCGGCGGGCTCGGCAGCGCGCTCGGGCCGCTCGTCGCCGGCACGCTGATCGGCGTCAGCGAGGCGGTGACGATGGCGGTGACGGCGCCGTCGTGGGCGCCGATCGTCTCGTTCACGCTCCTGATCGTCGTGCTCGTGGTGCGACCGGGGAAGGCGGCGTGAGCGTCGCCGCACGGCCGCTCCGAAGGGGACGCTCCGTCCCGCTTGGCGGGACCGGCCGCGGGCCGAGGGTGCACCAATGAGCCGCGCCTGGCGAACGCCGATCGCCATCGTCGGCGTCGCGGTCGCATTGGCGTTCATTCCGCGCCTCGGCCTGCCGGCGTATTACGACTCGCTGCTCTACCTGATGCTGCACTGGATCGTGCTCGCGACGTCGTGGAACATCCTCTCGGGCTACACCGGCTATTTCTCGTTCGGCCACGGCGCGTTCTTCGGCGCCGGCCTCTACACGACGAGCACGCTGCTCGCGCGCTACGGCTGGCCGTTCCTGTGGACGCTGCCGGTCGCCGCCGCCGTCGCCGCGTTGCTTGGCATCGCACTCGGCGCGGTCGTCTTTCGCGTCAGGAGCGTTCGCGGCGAGCTGTTCGCGCTGCTGACGCTGGCGATCACGTTCGTGGTCGGCACGATCGTAGGCAACACGCCGATCGACGGCGGCCAGGGCGTCTCGCTCAGCGCCGTGCCGGTGCCGCACATCGGGCCGACGCAGTCGTCGACGTTCTATCTGCTCGCGCTCGCGGCGGCGACGCTGACGCTCCTGATCGCATGGGCGATCGTCGTTTCGCGCTTCGGCGCCGGCCTGTTCGCGATCCATGACGACGAAGATGCCGCCGAGGTACTGGGCGTGCCGACCTACCGCTACAAGCTGGTCGCGCTCGCGATCTCGTGCGCGCTCGCCGGCACTGCGGGCGGCATTCACGCGCTGTTCCTCTCGTACGTCACCGTCGGCGAGGTGTTCACGATCACCGTGCCGCTGACCGTCGTGCTGATGAGCGTTCTCGGCGGCTCGCGCCACTGGGCGGGGCCGGCGATCGGAGCGGTCGCGATCACCGCGCTGCTCTACAGCTTCACGGCCGCCGACCACGCGGTCGCGGGCAAGGCGGCGACCGGTGCGATCCTGATCGCGGCGATCCTGTTCATGCCCGAGGGCATCCTGCCGCGGCTGCAACGCGCATTCGCTGCTCGCATGCCGCCTCGCTCGCCGGCGGCGGTGATCGAAGCGAACGCGACGGCTGCCAAACGCGCGGTTTCCGGCCGCCCGGCGGCCGCCGGCGACGTCGTCCTTCGCGTCTCGGGTCTGCACAAGCGCTTCAAGGGTGTTCGTGCGCTCGCCGGCGTCGACGTCGAGGTGCGACGGGGCGAGATCCTCGGCCTGCTCGGGCCGAACGGGTCGGGCAAATCGACCTTCATCAACGTCGTCAGCGGCCACCATGCGGCCACCGCCGGCGAGATCGTCTTTGCCGGCGAAGCGCTCGGCGGCCGCGCCGCGCATCGCATCGCGGCCGCCGGGATCGCGCGCACGTATCAGATCCCGCGCCCGTTCACGCACATGACCGTGCTCGACAACGTCGCTCTCGCAGCGATGTTCGGCGGCGGCGTCCGCGGCCCGGGCGCGGCGCGCGCCGACGCGCTGCAGTGGCTCACCTTCACCGACCTCGCCGCCAAGGCCGACGCGCTCCCCGACGAGCTCAATCTGCACCAGCGCAAGTTCCTCGAACTGGCGCGCGCGCTCGCTGCCAGGCCGCAGCTGGTCCTGCTCGACGAGGTGCTGTGCGGGCTGACGCCGAGCGAGATCGACGGCGCGGTGGCGCTGATCCGCCGCATCCGCGACCAGGGCGCAACGATCGTCTTCGTCGAGCACGTCATGCGCGCGGTGATGGCGCTCTCGGACCGCGTCGTCGTCTTCCACCACGGCGAGCTGCTCGCCGAAGGGCGCGCCGTCGACGTCATGCAACGGCCCGAGGTGATGACCGCGTATCTCGGCCGCTCGCATGCTTGAGGTGCACGATCTCGAGGTCTGGTACGGCGCTGCGCCGGCGCTGCGCGGGGTCTCGCTGACGCTCGTCGCGGGCGAGCTGCTCTCGATCGTCGGCCCGAACGGCGCCGGCAAGACGACGCTGATCAACGCTCTCTGCGGCATCGCGCCTGCCCGCGCCGGCGGCATCGTTTTCGAAGGGCGCGACATCACGCGGCTGCCGGCACACCGCTTCTGTGCCGCCGGCATCGCCGTCGTCCCGGAGGGCAGGCGGCTCTTCGCCGGCATGACGGTGCGCGAGAACCTCGAGCTCGGCAGCATCCTGCCCGCCGCCCGGGCCGCCCGGCGCGAGTCGCTCGCCGCCGCCCTCGAGCTCTTTCCGGCGCTGCGCGAAAAGCTCGCCAGCCCTGCCGGCGAGCTCTCGGGCGGCCAGCAGCAGATGGTTGCGATCGCGCGCGCGCTGATGGCGCGGCCGCGGCTGCTCCTGCTCGACGAGCCGTCGCTCGGGTTGGCGCCCGGAATCGTCGCCGACATGTTCGACGCCGTGCGCAGCATTCACGCGCGCGGCGTCTCGGTGCTCCTCGTCGAGCAGGACGTGCAGGTGGCGATGTCGCTCGCCGACCGCGCCTATGTTCTCGAGGAAGGTCGTATCGTCGCCACTGGCGAGCCCGACGAGCTGCTCGCGCGGCCCGAGATCCAGCGCGCCTACCTCGGCGTCTGACGCCGCGGGACCTGCTCTGCGCAATTCCGGAGACCATCTTCATGCTGTTCCCCACCACGATCGTCGGCAGCTTTCCGCAGCCCGAGTGGCTGATCGACCGCGCCAGGCTCGCCGGCCGCTTTCCGCCGCGTGTGCGCGCCAAGGAGCTCTGGCGCATCGCGCCCGAGTTCCTCGCCGAGGCGCAGGACGACGCGACGCTGATCGCGATCCGGGCCCAGGAGGAAGCCGGCCTCGACATCGTCAGCGACGGCGAGATCCGGCGCGAGAGCTATTCGAACCGGTTCGCGACCGCACTCGACGGCGTCGACCTCGACAACCCCGGCAGTGCGCTCGACCGCTCGGGCCACCCGAATCCGGTGCCGCGGATCGTCGGCAGGATTCGCCGCCGGCACGCGGTCGAGGTCGGCGACCTCGAGTTCCTGCGCAGGCACACGACCCGGCAGACGAAGATCACGGTGCCCGGGCCGTTCACGATGCTGCAGCAGGCGCAGAACGACTTCTACGCCAGCGAGGAAGAAGCCGCGATGGACTATGCGGCGGCCGTCAACGAAGAGATCAAGGACCTGTTCGCCGCCGGAGCCGACATCGTCCAGATCGACGAGCCGTACATGCAGGCACGACCCGAGAAGGCGCGCCGCTACGGCCTCGCGGCGCTCAACCGCGCGCTCGACGGCGTCACCGGGACGACCGCGGTCCACATCTGCTTCGGCTACGCCGCGATCATTCACGAGCGGCCGAGCGGCTACTCGTTCTTGCCCGAGCTCGCGCAGTGCAGCTGCCGCCAGGTCTCGCTCGAGACTGCGCAGTCGAAGCTCGACTGCGCAGTGCTCGAATCGCTCGCCGGCAAGAAGCTGATGGTTGGCTGCATCGACCTGGCCGATCCAGCGGTCGAGTCGCCGCAGACGGTGGTCGCGCGCATCGACCGCGCCCTCGCCTACGTGAAGGCGGAAGACGTCATCCTCGCTCCCGACTGCGGCATGAAGTACCTGCCGCGCGAGACCGCCTCAGGCAAGTTGCGCGCGATGGTCGAGGCGGCACAGATCCTGCGCGCCCGCCAGGCGCGCACGGCGCACGCCTGAGGTTGGCGGCGGTGCGCGAGTTCGTCTTCGACACTCGCCTGCCGCGGGTCGTCTTCGGCCCCGGAGCGGTGCGCCACCTGCCACGCGAGCTCGCCGCGCTCGGCATCGAGCGCGCGCTCATCCTCTCGACTCCCGGGCAACGCGCGCTCGCCGAGCGCGTCGGCGCAGCGCTCGGCACGCGCAGCGCCGGCGTGTTCGCGCAGGCGGCGATGCACGTGCCGGTCGAGGTCGCGCGCATGGCTGCCGACGAGGCGCGACGGCTCGGCGCCGATGGCGCGGTGGCAATCGGCGGCGGCTCGACGACGGGCCTCGGCAAGGCGCTCGCGCTCGATCCTGGGCTCCCGATCGTCGCCGTGCCGACCACCTACGCCGGCAGCGAGGTGACGTCGGGCTACGGCCTCACGGAGGCGGGGTTGAAGAAGACGGCCCGCGATCCCCGCGTGCTGCCGCACACCGTCGTCTATGACCCCGAGCTTTCGCTCGGATTGCCGTTCGCGACCTCGGTCGTCAGCATGCTGAACGCGATCGCGCATGCCGCCGAGGCGCTCTACGCGCCCGACGGCAATCCGGTAATGGACGTCCTCGCCGAAGAAGGAATTCGCGCCGGCGCCGCCGCGCTGCCGCGGCTGCAACGCGATCCGCGCGACATCGAGGCCCGCGGCGATGCGCTGATCGCCGCGTGGCTGTGCGGCACCGTCCTCGGCAACACGACGATCGGCCTGCACCACAAGCTCTGCCATACGCTCGGCGGCAGCTTCGAGCTGCCCCACGCCGAGGTACATGCGGTCATCCTGCCACACGCGCTCGCCTACAACGCCGCCGCGGCGCCGATCGCGATGGCGAAGATCGCGCGTGCGCTGACGGCCGCCGCAGCCACCGACGCGGCGCCGCGCAGCGTCGACGATGCGTCTCGTGCCGTGTTCGACCTCGGCCGGCGCCACGGCGCGCCGACATCGCTCGCCGCGATCGGCATGCGCGCCGAGCACCTCGACCGCGCCGCCGACCTGGCGCTGCAGAACCAGTATCCGAATCCTCGTCCGCTCGAGCGCGATGCGATCCGCGCCCTGCTGCAGCGCGCGTTCGATGGCGTCCGTCCGGGCTGAGCGGCGCGCCTACTCGGTCAGCCGCTTCACGCCTTTCAGCTCGCACGCGTAAATGGCGTTGCGCAATGCCGCGATCGCCTCGTAGCGGGTGAAGCTGCGCCGCCAGGCGAGGACGACGCGCCGCGTCGGCACCGGCTTCGTGAACGGCACGTACGCGATGTGCGGTTGCGGCTCGTCGGGTACCGAGAGCTGGGGCACGACCGTCACGCCCATTCCCGATGCGACCATGTACTTGATCGTCTCGAGCGACGAGCCCTCGAAGGTCTTGCGGATGCCCTCGGAGTCGGTCGGCGAGAACTGCGCGTACTCGGGGCAGACCTCGAGGACGTGGTCGCGGAAGCAGTGGCCGGTGCCGAGCAGCAGCATCTTCTCGTTCTTCAGCTCGTCGGCACTGACCGACTTTCGCTTCGCGAGCGGGTGCATCTTCGGCACCGCGACCGCGAACGGCTCGTCGTAGAGCGGCGCGATCGCCAGGCCGGTGTCGGGAAACGGCTCGGCCATGACGCCGCAGTCGAGCTCGCCCGAGCGCAGCAGCTCGAGCAGCTTGGCGGTGAAATTCTCCTGCAGCACGAGCGGCATCTGCGGCACGCGCTCGATCGCCTGGCGCACGAGCTCGGGCAGCAGGTAGGGACCGATCGTGTAGATGACGCCGAGCGAGAGCGGGCCGCTGAGCGGGTCCTTCCTGCGCTTGGCGGTCTCCCTGATCTGCGCCGCCTGCTCGATCACCGCCTGCGCCTGGCGGACGATCTCTTCGCCGATCGGCGTCACGCTCACCTCGTTGGCGCCGCGCTCGAAGATGCGCACGTCGAGCTCTTCCTCGAGCTTCTTGATCGAGACCGAAAGCGTCGGCTGCGAGACGAAGCACGCCTCGGCGGCGCGCCCGAAATGCTTTTCGCGCGCGACCGCGACGACATAGCGCAACTCGGTGAGCGTCATCCTCTGGAAGTTACGTCGCCGGCTTGTCGGTCAGGGTCTTGATGTTGTCCTGAAGCTCTTTGCTCATCGGCGCGTTGAGATTGATCCCCTTGGGCGGGATCGGCGACTGGAACCACTTTTTGTAGAGCACCTCGAACTCGCCGCTCTTCATCATCGCCGCGAGCGTGTCGTCGACCAGCTTCTTGAACGCGGGGTCGTCCTTCCGCAGCATGATCGCGTACGGCTCGACCTGGATCGGCTCGCCGACGACGGCGAGATCGGCGGGGTTCTGTGAGCTCGCGCGCAGGCCATAGAGCAGGATGTCGTCCATGCCGAAGGCGACCGCGCGCCCGGTCTGCACCATCAGCGCAGATTCGGCGTGATCCTTGGCGCCGAGCAGGTCGATGCCGAGCTTTTGCTCCTCGTTGAGTCGCCGGATGATCTGGAAGTTGGTCGTTCCGGTGGTCGAGACGACGGGCTTGCCGGCCAGATCGGAGAGCTTGTTGACGTTGGTGCCGGTCTTCACCAGGAAACGCGTGCCGGTGTAGAAGTAGTTGATCGCGAACGCGACCTGCTTGCCGCGCTCGCTGTTGTTGGTCGTCGAGCCGCACTCGATGTCGATCGTGCCGTTCTGCAGCAGCGGGATGCGGTTGGCCGAGGTCACCGCCTGGTACTGCTTCTTCAGATCGCTGCGCCCGGTCGCTGCCTTGACGCGGTCGGCGATCTTCTCGCAGATCTCGTAGCCGAAGCCGGTCGGCTGCGCCTTGTCGTCGAGGTACGAGAACGGGATCGACGACTCGCGGTAGGCGAGCGTCATCGTCCCGTTCTGCTTGATCTTGTCGAGCGTCGACATCTGCGCGAGCGCGAGCCCCGGCAGCGCGAGCGCGAGCAGGCAGAGCGTGCGAAGGACGAGGGCGTCGAACATGGGAGGGCCTCGTGGAGTGGGGTCGGGACGGTGTCGCGAGGATATCGACGCGGCGCGTTCGGCGCCGGCCGGTTTCGTCGGGACTTCCCCTCGCAGGAGGCCTCTCGCGCTGGAGGCGCACCCGGGCGCGCGCTAGCGCCTGGCGACGCGCTTGGTCGCCTCGAGCTTGGCGAGGTCGACACCCTGCAGCAACGACTTCAGGCTGGCGATGTCGACTTTGCGGCCTTCGGCCGAGACGATCACGCCGTTGGCGAGGATCACTGCCAGCTCGCCGTGGCTGGCGTCCTTGTGGTATTCCTCGTGGAAGGTCCGCGTGCCGTCCCGGTAGACCTTCTCGACCTTGCCGTCGGCGTCCTGGTCGACCCTCATGTTGGCCCAGGCCGCCGCCATCGTCGCGAGGCCGGCAAGGCCCGCGGTGTCGGTGATCGCGAGCTCGGCGCGGCGGTCGCCGGCTGAATAGCTCGCCTTCGCAGCCGAGCCGGTGAATCCCATGGCCTCGCCGCTCTGCGCCTCGATCGCGGTCCGCTTCCACTCGCCGATCGACTCCGGCAGCATCGCCTTCAGCTCGGCGGCGGCGATCGGCTCGACGTTGCCGACCGCGCCGGCGGCGTCGCCCACGGCCATGCCCGCAGAGGCCCCGGCGCCCGGGCTCTGCGCCGGCTCCATGCGCTTGCTCGCCTCCTCGATGCGCTTGGCCATCTCGGCCATCGCCGACGGGTTGATCGTCACGGTTGCGCCGTCGGGGGTCCTGATCTGGACCGAGCCGCCATCGCCGCCTGGCGTCGCTGGCGTGCCGACGACGGTGCGACTGCCCCATCCCATCGGCCCCGGCCCGACGAACATCGACGACACGCCGCCGAGGACGATGCCGGCGACGATCGCGCAGACGAAGACGACGGCGGTGTACGCGCCCGCCTTTCCGGGCGGGCAGCGCATCAGCACCGGCAGCCCGGTGTAGAAGAGATAGATCGAATAGAGCGCCGCCAGCAGTTGAAGCGCTGCCAGCGCCGGCAGCAGGCTGAAGATGCCGCCGACGAAGCCGGCAGTGCTGCCGTAGGCGACGACCTTGAGCGCGGCGACGAAGTTCTTGCTGCCGCCGAACGTCGGCGCGAGCGCGTCGACGATCAGCGCGAGCACGTAGACCAGCGCGAGCGTGAGCAGGTAGCCGACGATCATCTGCACCAGCGCCGTCGCCAGCGGCAACCGGATGCTGATGCCCATCATCCCGGCGCCGAACACCGTCCAGCCGATGAAGCCGGCGACCGCCGGGATCGCGGCGAGGATCACGAGGTAGCGGCGGTAGATCGCCGCCGCATCGGTGGTCTCGGCCGCGATCTCGGGCCAGGTCTGCCTGGGTCGGAGCAGGATTGCTTGCACGCGTTCGATCAAGGTCATCGCTTCCTCCTCGTCTGTCGCGGTCATTCCGCGATCATGCGTTCAGGTAGTCGGCGCGACCGCCGAGCCAGCGCTCGAGATGACCCTCGGCCGCAGCCGGATCCTGCTCCAGCAACATCTCGGCGGCCTCGCGCGCGGCGACGACCAACCCTTCGTCTTCGGCCGGGTCCGCGAACCGCAGCAGTGCCGCGCCCGATTGTCGCGCGCCGAGGAACTCGCCCGGGCCTCGGATCGCGAGGTCGCGACGCGCAATCTCGAAGCCGTCGTCGGTCTCGAGCATCGCCTTCAGCCTCGCCTTGGCGGCGTCGGAGAGCGGCGCGCTGTAAAGCAGCACGCAGACGCTCGCCGTGCTGCCGCGGCCGACGCGGCCGCGCAGCTGGTGCAACTGCGACAGGCCGAAGCGCTCGGCGTGCTCGACGACCATCAGCGACGCGTTGGCGACATCGACGCCGACCTCGATCACCGTCGTCGCGACCAGGACTGCGATCTGGCCGCCGGCAAAGAGCGACATCACGGCGGTCTTCTCGGCCGCCGGCATGCGGCCGTGCAGGAGGCCGATCAGCCGGCCCGGCAAGACCGCGCTCAGCTCGGCGTGGGTCGCGGTCGCGTTCTTCAGGTCGAGCGCTGCCGACTCCTCGACCAGCGGACAGACCCAGTACGTCTGCCGGCCGCGGGCCGCCTCGTCGCGGATCCGGGCGACGACTTCATCGCGGCGGCCATCGGCGAACAGCCTGGTGACGATCGGCGTGCGCCCGGGCGGCAGTTCGTCGATCGTGCTGACGTCGAGGTCGGCGAACAGCGTCATCGCGAGCGTGCGCGGGATCGGCGTCGCGCTCATCATCAGCATGTGCGGCTCGAGCGCGCCCTGATCGTGCAGCTTGGCGCGCAGCGCGAGTCGTTGAGCGACGCCGAAGCGGTGCTGCTCGTCGATGATTGCGAGGCCGAGCCGCGCGAAGCGCACCTGCTCCTCGATCACCGCGTGGGTGCCGACGACGAGGCCGGCCTGGCCCGATGCGACCTGCGCGAGCATCGCGTCGCGCGCCTTGCCCTTCCTGCTGCCGGTCAGCCAGGCGACGGTGACGCCGAGCGGCGCGAGCCAGCCGACGAGCTTCTTCAAATGCTGCTCGGCGAGGATCTCGGTCGGCGCCATCAGCGCGCACTGCCAGCCGGCGTCGATCGCCCGCGCTGCGGCGAGCGCGGCGACGACGGTCTTGCCCGAGCCGACGTCGCCCTGGAGCAGGCGGTGCATCGGCACGCCGCGGCCGAGGTCGGCGTCGATCTCGCCGCCGACGCGGCGCTGCGCCGGCGTCAGCGCGAACGGCAGCGCTGCGAGCAGCGCGTCGTGCACCCTGCCGCGCGCCGGTGCGAGCGGCGGCGCGCGCTGATGCTGGCGCTCGCGACGTGCGAGCTGCTGCGACAACTGCTGCGCGAGCAGCTCGTCGAACTTGAGGCGCTGCCACGCCGGCTGCGAGCGGTCCTCGAGCGCGGCCGCGGCGAGCCCGGGCGGCGGCTCGTGGAGAGAGGCGAGCGCGTCGCGCAAGCTCGGCAAGCCGCGCGGCACGATGCCGGGCGGCAGCTGCTCGTCGAGGTCGGCGCGCGAGCGGCCGGCCGCGACCGCCTTGCGCAAGGTCGCCTGCGACAGCTGCACCGTGCTCGGATAGACCGGCGTCAGCGCGGTCGGCAGCGGCGCACCGGCGGTCACGACCTTGAATGCCGGATGGACCATCTCGACGCCGAAGAAGCCGCCGCGCGCCTCGCCTCGCGCGCGCACGCGCTTGCCGATGGCGAGCGTCTTCTGCGCCGACGGATAGAAGTGGAGGAATCGCAGCACCAAGTCGCCGCTGTCGTCCGCGAGCTTGACGACGAGCTGGCGGCGTGGCCGGAACTGGATGCGCGAATCGGTGACGACGCCTTCGACCTGGTCGCTGTCGCCGTCCCGCAGTGTCGCGATCGGCACGATCCGCGTTTCGTCCTCGTAGCGCAGCGGCAGGTGCAGCGCGAGGTCGATGTCGCGCACGAGTCCGAGCTTCGCGAGCGCCTGCTCGGGCACCGATCCCGGCGCGGCGCGTGGCTTCGGCTCGCGTCGCGCGGGGGAGGCCATGATGGGAGAATTTTGCCCTGCGATGGCAACGCCCCTGACTTTGAGCGACTTCGACTACGCGCTGCCGCGCGAGTTGATCGCCCAGCACCCGGCTGCCGAGCGCAGCGCGGCGCGGTTGCTCGATGGCGTGAGCGACCCGCCGCGCGATTGCCACGTGCGCGATCTGCCGGCGCTGCTTCGCCCCGGCGACCTGCTGGTCGTCAACGACACCGCGGTCGTCAAGGCGCGCCTGTTCGGCGTCAAGGCGAGCGGCGGCGTAGTCGAGGCGCTGGTCGAGCGCCTCGAGGACGGCGTTTGCGGTGTCGTCGTCGCCCAGCTGCGCGCCAGCAAGTCGCCGCGCGAAGGCACCCTGATCCGCTTCGCCGACGCGTTCGACGCCGAGGTGCTCGGTCGTGGCGGCAGCGACGGATCGCTCTTTCGGCTGCGCTTTCCCGGCGATCCGCTTGCGCTGCTCGAGCGCTACGGCCGCGTGCCGCTGCCGCCCTACATCGATCGCGCCGACGACGCCGACGACAGGGCTCGCTACCAGACGGTGTTCGCCGAGCGCCCGGGCGCCGTCGCGGCGCCGACCGCAGCCTTGCACTTCGACGCAGAGCTGCTCGCTGCGCTCGCTGCGCGCGGCGTCGAGCGAACGGCGGTTACGCTGCACGTCGGCGCCGGCACCTTCCGACCCGTGCGGAGCGAGAACATCGCCGAGCACGTCATGCACAGCGAGCGGTTCGAGGTCGGCGCAGCGGCGGCAGCAGCGATCGTGCGCGCGCGCGCCGCCGGCGGCAGGATCGTCGCTGTCGGCACGACGAGCTTGCGCGCCCTCGAGTCGGCGGCGCTGCGGCGTGCCGCCGGCGAACCGTTCGCGGCGGCGGCGGGCGAGACCGATCTCTTCGTCACCCCCGGCTTCGGATTTCGCGTCGTCGAGCTGCTGCTGACCAACTTTCATCTGCCGAGGAGCACGCTGCTGATGCTCGTCTCGGCGTTCGCCGGCAGGGAGCGAATCCGCGCCCTCTACGCGCATGCGATCGAAGAGAGGTACCGCTTCTTCAGCTACGGCGACGCGATGCTGCTCGCGCGGGGCGGCGGGCCCGGCGAACCCGCCGCATGAGCGATCTGCGCGCCGCGTTGGTGCTGCTCGCAGCGATCATGGGTCGTCGTGGTGCGCTCGCGCTGCTCGCGGCAACGATCGGCGGCGTTGTCCCCGTGGCCGTGTGCGCGGCAACGCCGTACGTGCCGGTCGGTACGTGCGCGGGCTTTCCTCGCCTCGCGCTCGCGGTGCCGCGGGGCTGGTGCGTCGCCCTCGTCGCCGATGCGTCGAGCGGCCTTGTTTTCCCGCGCCGCATCGTCGAGGTCGCACCCGGCCGCTTCTGGATCGTCGACATGGGCGGCTGGGAGCCGCACCGCGGCCGCCTCTTGCAGCTCGAACTTCCAGCGCGCGGTGTCTCGACGCCGGTTCGGCTCGAGGTCATCGCCGACAAGCTCGACCGGCCGCACGGCATTGCGCTCGGCCCCGACGGGCGCGTCTACGTCGGCGAGGCGGGACGCGTCTGGCGCACCCCGGCGACGCTGCCGATCGTCGCCGAGACGGTGATCGATGGGCTCCCCGCCGATGGCGCGCATCCGCTGAAGGAAATCGTCTTCGGCGCGCGCGGGCAACTGTTCGTCAACGTCGGTTCCTCGAGCGATGCCTGTCGCGATAATGCCGGCACCTTGCCGTTGCCGTGCCCGGACCGTGTCGGCGCGAGTCCGCGCGCTGCCGTCTACGAAGCGACGCTTGGCGGACCGGCGTTCACGCTGCAATCGTTCAAGCCCTACGCGACGGGACTCCGCAACTCGCTCGCGCTCGCATGGGCCGCGCCCGGCGTGCTGCTGCAGGGCGAGAACTCGATCGACTACACGGACGAAGCTGCTCCGCCAGAGGAGCTCAACGTGCTCGGCGGCGGTAGCGACCATGGCTGGCCGTATTGCATCGGCATGCGGCAACCAGCGCGCGGCTACGAAGGTCGCGCTGATTGCGCGAAAAGCGCGGCGCCGGCGATGCTCTGGCCTGCGCATGTCGCGCCGCTGCAGATGCTCGCCGTTCCGGCGACAGCGAACAACGCCTTCGCTGGCCAGGTCGTCGTTGCCTGGCACGGCTATCGCGCCGCCGGTCATCGCGTCGTCGGCTTCGGCGTCGACGTGCACGGAGTGCCGACGGGCGCGCCGCGGCTCTGGATCGGCGGCTGGAACGCGGCGAAGAACGTTCGTCCGCTCGGCGCACCGGCCGGCATCCTGGTCGACTCCGCCGGGCGCCTCCTCGTCGTCGAGGACCGCAACCGCACACTGCTGATGCTGACGCGCGACGACGCCGTCCCGGCGCGGGCCGCGAGCGCGCCGCCGCCAACGACAATCCGTTGATGCTCTCGTTCGATCTGCTCGCCACCGAAGGGCTGGCGCGCCGCGGCCGCCTGACCTTGCGCCACGGCAGCGTCGAGACGCCGGTCTTCATGCCGGTCGGCACCTACGGCAGCGTCAAGGGCGTGTGGCCGACGGCGCTCGAGGCGATGGGCGTCGAGATCCTGCTCGGCAACACCTTCCATCTCTGGCTGCGGCCCGGCCTCGACGTCCTGGCGCGCTTCGGCGGCCTGCATCGGCTCGAGGGCTGGGCACGCTCGATCCTCACCGACAGCGGCGGTTTTCAGGTCTGGTCGCTCGGCGCCAACGCCAAGGTGAGCGAGCAAGGCGTCGCCTTCCGGTCACCGGTCAACGGCGACAAGCTGCTGCTGACGGCCGAGCTCAGCATGCAGATCCAGCGCGTCCTCGACAGCGACGTCGTCATGCAGTTCGACGAGTGCACAGCGTACGAGGTTGGCGGCCGCGTCACGACCGAGGCCGATGCCCGCCGCTCGATGGAGATGAGTCTGCGCTGGGCGGTTCGCTCGCGCGCCGAGTTTGCCCGACTCGAGAACCCGAATGCCCTGTTCGGCATCGTCCAGGGCGGCATGTTCGAGTCGCTGCGCGAAGAGTCGATCGCCGGCCTCATTGAGCTCGATCTGCCGGGCTACGCGATCGGCGGCGTCAGCGTCGGCGAGCCGAAGGACGCGATGCAGCGCATCGTCGCCCACACGCCGCACCGGCTTCCGGCCGCCAAGCCGCGCTACCTCATGGGCGTCGGCACGCCCGAGGACCTGCTCGACGGCGTCGCCGCCGGGGTCGACATGTTCGACTGCGTGATGCCGACCCGCAATGCGAGGAACGGCCATCTCTTCACGCGCTTCGGCGATCTGCGGATTCGAAACGCCCGCTACAGGAGCGACGAGCTGCCGGTCGATCCGAGCTGCGCCTGCCCGACCTGCGCGCGCTTTCCGCGCGCCTATCTCCACCACCTCGACCGTTGCGGCGAGATGCTGGCGCCGATGATCGCCAGCGTCCACAACCTGCACTTCTACGTCTCGCTCATGGCAGGCATCCGGGGTGCGCTCGAGGCCGGGACCTTCGCCGCCTTCGCGGCGGCGTTTCGGGCCGACCGCCAGCGCGGCGTCTGACGCGGCGCCGTCGGACGCCGCTGACCCGCGCCGTAGGGCAGGGCCCACAGCGGCCCGGGCAATCGCCTCCTGCCGCGGCCGGCGTCGCGCCCCTAGCCTTCCCGATTCATCACGCCACAGGAGATCGCCATGACCACGATCGCAGACATCATGACCCGCAGCATCGCCACCGTGCAGCGCGAGGAAACGCTCCAGGCCGCGGCCAAGCGCATGCGCGACATGGACGTCGGCTCGCTTCCCGTCCTCGACGGCAAGGCGCTGGTCGGCATCGTGACCGACCGCGACATCGCGATCCGCGGCGTCGCCGACGGCATGGTCGCGCAGGAGTCGCGCGTTGCCGACGTGATGACGGAAGAAGTGGTGTGCTGCCGCGCCGGCGACGCGATCGAGGACGTCATGGCCGAGATGGGCGAATCGCGGGTCCGGCGGCTCCCCGTTCTCGATCGCAACAATGAAGTCGTCGGCGTGGTGGCGCTCGGCGACCTGGCGACGCGACAATCGGTGCACATCGACCAGACTCTGCGCGAGATCTCGACGCCTGATCATTGAGTTCCAGCCGTCCGAACGCACTCCAGCGCTATCTCGGCGAGCGCCTGCTCGGCCCAGCAGCGCAGCACGTGCTGCGCCACCCGGGCGCGTTCCTGCTGCAGACGCTGAAGGCGTTTCGCGCAAACCAGGGGCTGCTGCTCGCCGGCGCGGTCGCGTATTACGCCTTGCTGTCGATCGTTCCGCTGCTGATCCTGACGGTCATCGCGCTCTCGCACTTCATCGACCAGCGTGAGTTGCTGGCGACGCTCGGCCGCTATCTCGAGTGGCTGGTGCCCAGCCGGGCGCCGGCGATCGTCGGCGAGCTGGCGAACTTCCTCGACAAGCGCGAGGGCATCGGCTGGCTGCTGCTGGCGACGATGATCTTCTTCAGCTCGCTCGCCTTCACCGTGCTCGAGAACGCGATGTCGGTGATCTTCCTGCACCGCGTCGTCACCCGGAAGCGCCGCTTCATCTTCTCGGTCCTGATCCCCTACGTCTACATCCTCTCGCTCGGCATCGGGCTCCTGCTCGTCACGCTCGTCGCCGGCGGCCTGCAGGCGGTCGGCAAGGAAAGCGTCGAGCTGTTCGGACGCGACTGGTCGCTGCACGGCGTGTCCGGGCTGCTGCTCTATCTGCTCGGCTTCGCCGGCGAGGTCTTCGTCCTGACGTCGGTCTATCTCGTCATGCCCGCCGGCCGCCTGGCGTGGCGGCATGCGCTGATCGGCGGCATCACCGCGGCGGTGCTTTGGGAGATCACCCGCCACGTCCTCGTCTGGTATCTCGCGACCCTGTCGCAGGTGTCGATCGTCTACGGCTCGCTGACGACCGCGATCGTCGTTCTCCTCAGCCTCGAGCTCGCGGCGACGCTGCTCCTGTTCGGCGCCCAGGTCATTTCCGAGTACGAGCGGATCGGCTACGCCGCCGCCGTGCAGGCCGAGCCGGGATTCAGCACCGCGCCGGTCTAGTGCTGCTCGTCGTGGGCGTGGCGATCAGGAGGCGAGCAGTCGCCCGACACGGTCGCGCAGCGCGTCGGGAGTGACGGCGGCGGCCGGCACCGGATCGCCGGCGACGAGACCGACCTGGCTGAAGAGGCCGCGCCGGAAAGGCTTCGTCATCGCATTGCCGTCGACGCGGGAGAAGAACGAGCCCCACAGGTTCTGCAGCGCGACCGGAACGACCGGCACCGGGTTGGTCGCGAGCAGGCGCATCACGCCGCCCTTGAACTCGGCGAGCTCGCCGTCGCGCGAGATCGCGCCTTCCGGGAAGATGCACAGCAGGTCGCCGCTGTCGAGCACTTCCTTGGCGCGCGCGAATGCCTGCTCGTAGGTCCGGGCGTCGGCCTTCTGGGGCGCGATCGGAATCGCCTTGGCGAGCTTGAAGAACCAGCCGAGCACGGGCGTGCGGAAGATCGCGTGGTCCATGATGAAGCGGATCGGCCGCGGGCTCGCCGCCATCAGCAGCACCGGATCGATGAAGCTGACGTGGTTCGAGACCAGGATCGCTGCGCCTTCGATCGGGATGTTCTCGTCGCCGCGGACCTTGAAGCGATAGACGATTCGGGTGAGGATGAAGGCGACGAAGCGGATCAGGTACTCCGGCACAAGCATGAAGATGTAGAACGCGACCACCGCGTTCAGGATGCCGATCACCAGGAACACCTGCGGGATCGTCAGGCCGGCGCCGAGCAGGATGCCGACGATGATCGAGCTCGCGATCATGAACAGCGCATTCAGGATGTTGTTGGCGGCGATGATCCGCGCCCGGTGGCTCGGTGCCGAGCGCATCTGGATCAACGCGTACATCGGCACGCTGTAGAGGCCGGCGAAGAGCGAGAGCAGCGCGAGGTCGGCCATCACGCGCCAGTGCTGGTGCTCGGCGAGGAACGCCGCGAGCGTGTAGCCGGCCGATGGTGGCAGGCCGCGCGCTGCGAAGTAGAGGTCGACCGAGAACACGCTCATGCCGATCGCGCCGAGCGGCACCAGGCCGATCTCGACGTGGCGACGCGACAGCACTTCGCAGAGCAGCGAGCCGGTGCCGATGCCGATCGAAAAGACGACCAGCAGCAGCGACGCGACCTGCTCGTCGCCGTGCAGAACCTCCTTGGCGAAGGCCGGGAACTGGGCGAGGAACGCGGCGCCGAAGAACCACATCCACGAAATGCCGAGCAGCGAGCGGAAGACGACCAGGTTGCCGTGCGCCAGTCTGAGGTTGCGCCACGTCTCGCTGACCGGATTCCAGTTGATGACGAGGCCCGGGTCGGTCGAGGGCGACGCCGGCACCGCTTGCGCCGTCAGCCGGCCGAGCACAGCGACCGCGACGCAGGTGATCGCGACGTCTCTCGCCCCAGTGCCGGGGATCGCGACGAGCAGCCCGCCGGCGAGGCTGCCGAGCAGGATCGCGACGAAGGTCCCCATCTCGACCATGCCATTGCCGCCGGTGAGTTCGCGCTCGTTCAGATGCTGTGGCAGGTACGCGAACTTGACCGGGCCGAACAGCGTCGAGTGCAGCCCCATCAGGAACACGCAGGCGAGCAGGACGACGGGGTCGGCGTGAACGAATCCCCACGCGGCGAGCGCCATGATCGCGACTTCGAGCCATTTGACGAGGCGAATCAGGCGCGCCTTGTCGAACTTGTCGGCGAGCTGGCCGCTGGTCGCCGAGAAGAGCAGGAACGGCAGGATGAAGAGCGCGCCGATGACAAGACCTGCGAGCGAGGGCGGCAGCCAGCGCACCTGCAGCTGGTATGTGATCAGGACCGTGAACGCGAACTTGAACAGGTTGTCGTTGCCGGCGCCGAGGAACTGGGTCCAGAAGAACGGCGCGAAGCGGCGCTGCCCGAGCAGCGCGAACTGGTTCGGATGGCCATGCGCCCCGATGTCGGGACCGCGAATGGCAACGTCGGCGTGAGAGGTCAAGAGGTGCTCCCGTCTCGTGAGGAGGCGTTGGTGCGCCGACCGGCAATCTAATGTATCGCCTGCGCGCTGCCGCCAGCACCCTCGAGCGCATGCGGCGCTACCGTTGTGGCACGATCGCCGCTCGATTCACTCGCACAACGGTCGCTCCATGAACGCCTCGACGCAACGCGCGCCGATCCTTCGACCGCTCTCGCGGCTGTTCGCGTCGGCGTTTGCGCTCTGCATCGCTCTGGCGGGTTGCGGCGGCGGCAGCAGCAGCGCAGGCAGCGGGGCGGTGATCCCGGCACCGGGTGTCGACGGTCCGGCGTGGTGGCAGTACGGTCGCGATGCCCAGCATGCCGCCGACGCCGCAGTCGCGACCCAGGACCTGAACCGCATCTCCTGGTCGACGCCGCTCGACCTCGTTCCGCCTCGGCAGGCCGGCGGCGAGCTCCTCATCCATTACGGCTCACCTGTCATCACGTCGCACAACACGGTCGTGCTGCCGGTGAAGACAGGCCTCAACGGCGGCTTTCGCGTCGAGGCGCGCTCGGGCGGCAACGGCGGCCTGATCTGGTCGGCCGCCACCGACTACGTGCTGCCGGCGCACAACTGGGTGCCGAGCTACAACCTCGCGCTGACGACCGCCAACCTCCTGTTCGTTCCCGGCGCCGGCGGCAAGCTATTCGTCAAGGACGACGCCGATTCCGCGACCGGCACGCTGCGCAGCGTCGTCTTCTACGGCGCCGCTGCCTACGGGGTTTCGCCGGCGGCGTTCGACGCGAGCGTCTTCGTCAACACGCCGATCACCGTCGACGCGCAGGGCAACGCCTTCTTCGGCTTCGTCGTCACTGGCGCGAACCCGGCCGCGCTCGCGAGCGGTATCGCGCGCGTCGATGCGAACGGCGTCGGCGCCTGGATCTCGGCCAGCGCCGCCGCCGGCGACAACACGATCGACAAGGTCCAGACGAACAGCGCGCCCACGCTGTCGCCCGACGGCAAGACGGTCTACGTCGTGGTCAACACGGCGCCCGTGGCCGGAGCGGTCCAGGCCGGCTACCTGCTCGCGCTCGACAGCACGACCTTGGCGCTGCAGTCGCGGGCGCTGCTCCTCGATCCGTCGACGAACACGCCCGCCCGCATCAGCGACGATTCGACCGCGTCGCCGACGGTCGGCCCCGACGGCGACGTCTACTTTGGCGTCCTCGAGCGCACGTTCGGCGCCCACAACGCGCGCGGCTGGCTGCTGCACTTCACCGCGGCGCTGGCGCCTGCCGGCGCACCGGGCGGCTTCGGCTGGGACACGACGCCGTCGATCGTGCCGGCATCGATGGTGCCTTCGTACGGCGGCGGCTCGATCTATCTGCTGATGACGAAGTACAACAACTACGACGGCGTCGGCAGCGGCGACGGCTCGAACCGGATCGCCGTGATCGACCCGCACGCGACCCAGACCGATGCGATCTCCGGCCTGCCGATCATGCGCGAGGTGTCGACGATTCTCGGCCCGACCTTCGAGTCGGGCACCAGCGGCCCGGTGTTCGAGTGGTGCATCAACACCGCGGCGGTGGACCCAACGACGAAGTCGATCCTCGTCAACAGCGAGGACGGCTACCTCTATCGCTGGGACCTGGTCAACAATCGCTTCAGCCAGCGCATCCAGCTGACGAGCGGCGTCGGCGAGGCCTACACGCCGACCGCGATCGGCGCCGACGGCGCCGTCTACGCCGTCAACAACGCGGTGCTGTTCTCGGTCGCGAAGTAGCGGCCGCGGCCCGCAGCGACGCGGGCGGCCGTGGCGGTCGCGTCGCGGCAGCGTCCGCAGGCGGTGGCGCTCGCCGATACTTGGCTCTCGCGCAGCCGGCCATGAGCACCACCCGGGATCTCGTCAACGCCTTGAAGACCGAGTTGCGCGCGGCCGGCATCACGTACGCCGACCTCGCCGACGCGCTCGGCATGTCGGAATCGAGTGTCAAGCGCGTCTTCGCCAAGGCCGACATGCCGCTATCGCGGATCGACGAGATGCTGCGGGTGCTGAAGATGGATTTCGCCGAGCTCGCGCGCAAGGTCGCCGACCAGCAGCCGCTGTCGCGCCAGCTGACGGTCGAGCAGGAAGCCGCGGTGGTCGCCGATCGCAAGCTCCTTTTGCTCGCGATCTGCTGCCTCAGCCAATGGACGTTCGAGGCGATGACGCGCGAGTACGCGTTCAGCGACGCCGAGTGCATCAAGTACTTGGCGCGGCTCGACCGCCTCGGCATCATCGAGCTGCGGCCGCTGAATCGCTATCGGCTGAAGGTCGCGAAGGGCTTTCGCTGGCTGCCGCACGGGCCGGTGATGACGTACTTTCGCGACCACGTCGCGGCCGACTACCTGAGCGGCGGCTTCGACGGCGACGGCGAGCTGATCATGCTCGTCCACGGCGAGATCACGCCGACCCTGGCGGCGTCGTTCGTCGAGCGGCTGCAACGCGTCGGCCAGGACTTCGCGCAAGCGCATCTTGCCGAGCAGCGGCTGCCGGACGAGCAGCGAACCCCGTATACGCTCCTGGTCGGCATGCGCACCTGGCTGTTCGCCGCATTTCGCGACCTCAAGCGCGAGGCGCCTGCAGCGCCGCGCTGACGCCGGCTCAGCTCTCGGCGCGATCGACCAGGTAGCTGGCGCCTGAATACCGGCCGAGGACATCGACCAGATAAGGCAGCAGTTTCACCAGCGTCGCATGCAGCGTGTGCGGCGGATTGAGGACGAAGACGCCGCTGCCGGCGAGGCCAAAGCCCCGCTCGTCGGGCTCCTGGACCGTGAGGCGCGCGTGCAGCCAGCCCTTCGGTGCGAGCGCGGCGAGACGGCGCGGCAACTGTGCCGCTTCAAGCTTGCTCACCTGGGGATACCAGACGACATACAGGCCGTCGGCGAAGCGCGCGACCGCATCGCGCAGCGCCGCCACGACCTTGGCGTAGTCGCCGGTCCCTTCGTAGCTCGGGTCGACGAGGACGGCGCCGCGCCGCGTCGGCGGCGGCAGCTGCGAACGCAGCCCCTCGAAGCCGTCGCCGTCGATCGCGGTCGCCTGGCGGTTGCCGGCGAGCGTCGCGCGCAGGATCTTCTGCTCGGTCGGGTGCAGCTCGAACGCGCGCAACTCGTCCTGCGCCCGCAGCAGCATCAGCGCCAGTGACGGCGAGCCCGGGTACTGGGCGAGCTTGCCGTCGGGGTTGAACTGGCGCACGAGATCGACATAGTCGGCGACGGGCGCCGGCAGATCGTCGCGTGTCCATAGCAGGCCGATGCCGCGCTCATGCTCGGCATTCTTGCTGGCGTAGCGGCCGAGCAGCGAGTAGCCGCCGGCACCGCCGTGGGTGTCGACGAAGCGATAGCCCTTGTCCTTGCCCGCGAGGTGGCGGAGCACGAGCATCAGGACGATGTGCTTGAGGACGTCGGCGTGGTTGCCGGCGTGAAACGCGTGTCGATAGGCGAGCATCAGTGGGCCTTCTTGCCGGTGCGCGCGCGAAACAGCTCCCAGATGCCGACCTCGCGCGGCCCGGGCTCGATCTCGAAGACGTCACCGGCGGCGATCGTTCCCGGCTCGCGGACGCTCAGGTACCAGCCGCACCAGGCGCTCTCGGTCATCAGCTTGGCCGCGTGCCTGAAGCCCATCGCGGCGTTGAACTTGAAGCAGGGCAGGCGCGGCGCGCCGACCGCCAGCGCGCAGCCGGCGAAGCGCAGCACATCGCCGACGAAGAGATCGGTCTCGACGACGCCGGCCGTGGTGAGGTTCTCGCCGAGCGATCCGGGCGGCAGGGTCTCGCTCCATGGCGCGACGTCGGCCTGCGCGCGAACGGTCTGCCAGAACGCATAGTGCTCGCTCGGGTAGGCGTAGACGGCACGGCTCGGGCCGCCGTGGACGCTGAGGTCGGCCTGCTCGTCGCCGACGATGGCGAGCGTTCGCACTGCCTGCGCGCCCTCGACTGGCCGCTTCGCGATCGCCGTCATCACGCGTTGACCCCGGATCGTCATTGCGCTCGCGCGCGCGATGTTGACGCTGAGGACACGCCCCGAGTTCGCCATCGGCTGTCAGCGCAGGTGATAGCCGCCGTGGCGGGCGACGACCGCGCGGCCGCGGCCGCCGGCGATCCAGGAGACGAAGATCTTGCCGGCCGGGTGGGTGATCCGAAACGAGCGCATCGCATGCACCGACTCGACCAGCAGCGGGTCGCTCTCGACGATGACGATCGACGGCGCGCCGCCGAGCGCCATCCAGGCGCCGCGCTCGACGAGCGCGTACGCCCCGCGCGCGCGCACCTGCGCGGTGAAGCTGCGGCCGGGCTCGGCGGCGGCGTACCACGGCGCGACCGGCTCGATCCGCGTCACCCGCCAGAGTGCCTGCTCGGCGACATGGACGCCGGAGCCGTCGTCCGCCGACAGGAAGACGAGGCTCGCGGGATCGCTCGCCGCCTGGTCACGGATCCGCTCGAGCGCCTCGACGGCACTGTGTCCCGGTGGCGGCAGGCGCTTGCGGGGGCCGGGCGGCGGCGGCCCGACGACGATGAACTCGCCGGCGGCGATGGCGCGACGGTCGTGAACGAGGCCTTGCCGCTCGAGGTCTTCCTCGGGACCCGGTGCGTTGACGAGCGCAGCATCGGTCTCGCCGTTCCGGACCGCTTCGAGCACCGCGAGCGCCGGTCCCGGAACGAGCAGCACGGCGATGCCGGTGTCGGCGCCGAAGGCGTGCTGCAGTCGCCTTGCCAGGCCCGATTCGTCGAGCGCGCGGTCGACCCCGAGGCGCAGCGGCCCGGCGCTGTCGGGCTTTTGCGCCAGGGCGCGCGCCGCGAGGGCCTGCATCGCCAGGCCGGCGACGAACAGGCGGCGGCTCGGCATGCGGACATTATTGCGGCGCCCCGGGGAGGACGGCCGGTCGGATCGGCCAGCCCTCGGCGGCTACACTGGCGGGAGCCGAGAACAAGCGCACGACTGCGCCGCGGAGACATCGATCCAAGAGGTCGCACAGCACCGGTTGCCGCCGCGGCAGACCGGGCCACATCGCCCCTTCGCCCCCATCGCGCGCCCCGCCGGCAGGATCGCCGATGGTCGGGAATTTCAATTGCCCTGAGCCTCTCATGACCGCACTGCCGACGAACCGTTTCCACGCCCCCGGCGCCGCCGTCCGCGCGCCCGGCCACGTCCGCCACGCCAAGCTGATCGACTGGGTCGCCGAAATGGCGGCGCTCACCGAGGCGCGGGACGTCTGCTGGTGCGACGGCAGCGGCAGCGAGTACGACCGCCTCGCCGGGCAGCTCGTCGCCGCGGGTACCTTCATCCGCCTCGATCCGAAGCTGCGTCCGCGCAGCTATCTCGCCCGCAGCAGCGCGAGCGACGTCGCCCGCGTCGAGGACCGCACGTTCATCTGCTCCGAGCGCGAGGAGGATGCCGGTCCGACCAACAACTGGAAGGCGCCGGCCGAGATGCGCGCGCTGCTGCAGACCGGCCTCGCCGACGGCACCCCGCCGCTCTTTCGCGGCTGCATGCGCGGTCGCACGATGTACGTCGTGCCGTTCTCGATGGGCCCGCTCGGCAGCGAAATCGCGCACATCGGCGTCGAGCTGACCGACAGTCCCTACGTTGCGGTCAGCATGAAGATCATGACGCGCATGGGCCGCGCGGTGCTCGAGGTGCTCGGCACCGACGGCCACTTCGTGCCGTGCATGCATTCCGTCGGCGCGCCGCTCGCCCCGGGCGAGCAGGACGTGTCCTGGCCGTGCAACCCGACCAAGTACATCGTCCACTATCCGGAGACGCAGGAGATCTGGAGCTACGGCTCGGGCTACGGCGGCAATGCGCTGCTCGGCAAGAAGTGCTTCGCGCTGCGGATCGCGTCGACGATGGGGCGAGCGGCGGCGAACGCCGCCACGGGCCAGCCGGGCTGGCTCGCCGAGCACATGCTGGTCCTCGGCGTGACGTCGCCGTCGGGTCGCAAGCACCACATCGCCGCCGCCTTCCCGAGCGCTTGCGGCAAGACCAACTTCGCGATGCTGATCCCGCCGCCGACGCTTTCGGGCTGGACCGTGACGACGATCGGCGATGACATCGCATGGATCAAGCCCGGCAAGGACGGGCGGCTGTTCGCGATCAATCCGGAGGCCGGCTATTTCGGCGTCGCTCCCGGGACCAACGAGAAGACCAATCCCAATTGCATGGCCAGCGTCGCCCACGACGCGATCTTCACCAACGTCGCTCTCACCGATGATTGCGACGTCTGGTGGGAGGGCATGACCACAGTGCCGCCGGCGCACCTGATCGACTGGCAGGGTCGCGACTGGACGCCGGAGCTGGCGCGCGAGACAGGCGTCAAGGCGGCGCACCCGAACGCACGCTTCACGGTCGCCGCGACCAACAATCCGGCGCTCGACCCGGCCTGGGATTCACCACAGGGCGTGCCGATCGACGCCTTCATCTTCGGTGGCCGTCGCTCAACCACGGTGCCGCTTGTCACCGAAGCGCGCGATTGGACTGAGGGCGTCTACATGGCGGCGACGATGGGCTCGGAGACGACCGCCGCTGCCGCCGGCGCCCAGGGAGTCGTCCGCCGCGACCCGTTCGCGATGCTGCCGTTCATGGGCTACAACATGAGCGAGTACTTCCAGCACTGGCTCGACCTCGGTGCCGTCCTGCAACGCTCCGGCGCGACGCTGCCCAAGATCTTCTGCGTCAACTGGTTCAGGAAGGGCCCCGACGGCAAGTTCGTCTGGCCGGGCTACGGCGAGAACATGCGCGTGCTGCGCTGGATCGTCGAGCGCGTCGAGGGCCGCGCCGACGGCGCGCTCAACGCGTTCGGCCTGACACCGCGCTACGACGACCTCGACTGGTCGGGCCTCGACTTCGATCCGGCGCGTTATGCGCTCGTCAGCAGCGTCGACGTCGATGCGTGGCGGCGCGAGCTCGATCTGCACGACGAGCTGTTCCGCCAGCTTGCCCACGGCCTGCCGGCCGCGCTGCCCGAGGTGCGGCGTCGGCTCGCGGAACGCCTCGCGGGCTGACGTCGCCGGCCGATGAGCTCGCGGCGAGCGCGCGCGCTGGCGCGGCGCGCCCGGGGCGCCCGCGAGAACACTACAGTCGCGCGATGACCCAGCCCGAATCGGCACCGCCGTCGCGCGGTGCCCTCGCCGCCGCCGATCAGGATCTGAGCGAGGCCGAACTCGCCGAGCTCGATGCGTTGCTCGCCACTGTCCCCGAGCCGCTCGAGCCGCTCGATGCGGTCATGCTCGACGGGTTCCTGTGCTGCGTCATCGTCCAGCCGGCCATCGTCGAGTCCGACAACTGGCTGCCGTACGTGTTCGATGCGGGCGGCCACCGCTGGGGCGAAGCCGAGCCCGGCGACGAGCAGCGCCGTGCCCGCGCCCTTGTCCTGCGCCGCCACGCAGCCCTCAACCGCGCTCTCGCGGAATACGGCAGCTTCGAGCCGCTCCTGCTCCAGCCGGACGCCGACAACGCGGACGAGCAGCGACGCGCCGCCGACGATCCGATCGGCGCGATCCTGCGGCCCTGGGTCGCCGGCTTCGAGCAGGCGCTGCAGGTGCTGCCGGCGCTCGTCGATCTCGACGACTCACAGGTTCGCTCGGCCCTGGCGCGCGTGCTCCAGTTCCTCCCCGACGACGCGGCCGATGAAACCGACTCCGCGCGACCGAGCGCGAAGTCGGCGCTGTCGCTCGATCAGGCGATCGACCACGTCGTCAGTGGCGTCGCCGAGCTGTACGAATGGACGCTGCCGCTGCGCTACAAGGTCGAGGTCGTCCGCCACGCAGCGCCGAAGGTCGGCCGCAACGATCCGTGTCCGTGCGGCAGCGGACGAAAGTTCAAGCACTGCCACGGCGCGGCGGCGGCTTGATGCGCCTGCAACTGCTCTCCGACCTGCACTTCGAGACGGAGACATACCTCCCCGCGCCGGCGGTCGGCGCCGAGCTGCTCGTCCTCGCCGGCGATATCGACAGCCGCTGGGACGGGCTGGAGCGCTTCGCTCGCTGGCCGGTGCCGGTCGTCTTCGTCGCCGGCAACCACGAGTTCGACGATCGCGACATCGCCGACGCCGGTGCTGCGCTGCGCGCCCGTTGCAACAGCCTGGGCATCACGATGCTCGAGCGCGAGCGCTTGCTCGTCGACGACGACGAGGGCCGCCGGGTGCGCATCGTCGGCACGATCCGCTGGAGCGACTTCGACCTGTTCGGCGCGCTCGGTCGTGCCAAGGCGATGCGGGCTGGCGCCTACTTCATGGATCTCATGCGGGCGACACGCGCTGGCCGGCCGTTCGATGCCGAGGCGATGCGGGAGGAAGCGCTCGCATGTCGCGATTGGCTCGCGGCCGAGCTGCGGCGGCCGCGCGACGGCTGGGATCGAACCGTGGTCGTCACGCACTTCGCGCCGAGCCTGCGCAGCGCCGACCCGCGCTACGGCGAGCGCAGCGGCACGGCGAGCTTTTGCAACGCCGACGACGACCTGCTGCCGTTCGCCGAGCTCTGGCTGCACGGCCACCTGCACTGCGTTCACGACTACCGCGTCGTTCATGCCGGCGGCGGCTCGACACGGGTGGTTTGCAATTCGCGCGGCAGCGAGCGCCGCGGCGAGGCGGCGGCGCACCGACCGGGGCTGGTCCTGGAGGTGTGAGCGGCGCCGTCGCGCCGCGCTCGATCAGAAGGTCGAGCGACGGTGCTGGCGCAGCGCGATCCGGCTCGGCGGCGCGGCGCGTTCGCGCGCCGCGAGTTCAGACGGCGATTCGGGCTGGATGGTCGTGATCGCGTCGAGACCGAACGCCGTGCCCATGTCGGCCGGATCGTCGGCCAGCCGGCGCGCCGCTCGACGCGAGGTCGACCAGTAACGGCGGGCGCGGGCGATCAGGTTCATCGGGGTCTCCGGGGCGACAGTTCGCGCAACCAGTATCCGCGTTGTCGGCGGCGCAGGCATCCCGCAACCGAGGGGCGAAGCGGTCGCAATTGGCGTTGCGTCGCAAACGCGTCGCGACGCCGCCACGTTTACTCCGCGACGTATTTGTTGCCTGCCGCTTTGTAACGACTCACGGCGTGCTTGAGGTCGCTGTACTCCTCGCACGGCAGGAAGCACGCCTTGTCGAGCGCGGCCAAGCGTTGCTCGGCCTTCTCGAGGTTTCCGGTCATGAGGTAGAGCTCGCCGGAGTATTCGAGCGCACCGCGGTGCTTCGGCTCGATGCGCAGCGCCGCGTCATAGAACTTCTCGGCTTCGGCGAGGTTGGCGGAATCGGCCTTGCGCAGGCTGTAGCCCATCAGGTTGTTCCAGTCCGCGCTCGCCGGCAGGTTGGCCTTTTTCAGCTCGTCGATCGCGGCCGGCCAGTTCTTCTCGGCGATGCGCGCGCGCGCCGGCGAGAGGGCGTCGGGCTTGCTCGGCGTCGCGACGACGTCGGCGGCGATGGCGCTCCCCGCCGCCAGCAGCGACGCGACGACAACGAGCAAGCGAAGCGAGACGATGGCCATGGCGGTCTCCGGTTGCAACGGCGAACAGGAAGCATAGTCAAAGCCGACCCCGCTCGCTGCGAGCCCTAGAATCGCGCCCCTTTCGCCGCACGGCGCCGCAGCCATGCCCGACGAGACTCCGTTCTGCGCGATCGACTTCGGCACCTCGAATTCGGCGGTCGCCGTCGCCGATGGCGCCGCGATGCGCCTGATCGAGCTCGAGCCGGGCTTTCGAACCATGCCGACCGCGGTCTTCTACCCCGGCGAGAGCGAGAGCCGGGGCCGGGTCGAGCCGGCGACGTGCCAGTTCGGCCGCGCCGCGATCGCCGCCTACGTCGACGGCATCGACGGCCGGCTGATGCGCTCGATGAAGAGCATCCTCGGCAGCTCGCTGCTGCTGCAGACGACCGATGTCGGCGGCGGCCGCGGCGTCCGCTACATCGACATCGTGTCGACCTACCTCCGGCACTTGCGCACGAAGGCGGGCGCGGCCGCCGGCGCGCCGGTCGAGCGCGTGGTGCTCGGCCGGCCGGTGTACTTCGTCGACGACGACCAAGCGCGCGACGCTCAGGCCGAAGCGGCGCTCGGCAGCGCGGCGGCGAGCGCCGGCTTTCGCGAGATCGAGTTCCAGTACGAGCCGATTGCCGCTGCGTTCGACCACGAGCAATCGGTGACGAGCGAGGAGATCGTCCTCGTCGCCGACATCGGCGGCGGCACGTCGGACTTCTCGCTCGTCCGCGTCAGCCCGGACCGCAGCGGTCGCGCCGACCGCAAGGACGACATCCTCGCCAACCATGGCGTTCACATCGCCGGCACCGACTTCGATCGCCGCGTCGAGCTCGCGCGCGTCCTGCCGCTGCTCGGCCATGGTGCGCTCGGTCCGAGCGTCGACGGCGGACCGCCGCGCGAGGCGCCGAGCGCGGTCTACTTCGACCTCGCGACCTGGCACCTCGTCAACACCGTCTACAAGCCGCAGCGCGTCGTCGAGCTGCGGGGCATGCGATCGTTCTACGCTGATCCGGGCCTGCACCAGCGAATGATGACGGTCGTCACGCAGCGGCTCGGGCACGACCTCGTCGCTCGCGCCGAGGCGGCGAAGATCGCGGTCGCCGCCGGCGGCGCGGTCGCGATCGCACTCGATCACGTCGAGCCGGGACTCGCGAGCGGGCTCGACGAGAACGCGCTCGCCGCCGCGCTTGCCGTCGACGTCGACCGCATTGTCGCTGCCGCGCGGGAGACGGTCGCGCAAGCCGGGCTCACGGCGGCCGACGTCGATGCGCTCTACCTCACCGGCGGATCGACCGGGCTCGTCGTGCTCAACGATCGCCTGCAGCAGGCGTTCTCGGGTGCGCGCGTCGTTCGCGGCGATCGCTTTGCCAGCGTCGCCACCGGTCTTGCGCTGTTCGCGCAGCGCCGCTTCGCCTCGCGTCGCGGCCGCTGAGACGTCAGTCGGCGAGCACGGCGGCCATCGCCCGCGCGGTGGCCTCGACGTTGCCGCGATTCAGGCCGGCGACGCACATTCGACCCGAACGCACGAGATAGACGGCGAACTCCTCGCGCAGGCGGTCCACCTGCCGCGGCGAAAGCCCGGTGTAGCTGAACATGCCGCGCTGGTGGAGGAAGTACGAGAAGTCGCGCCCGGGCATCTTCGCGGCGAGCACGCCGTGCAGCGACGTTCGCATCGCCTGGATCCGCTCGCGCATCGCGCCGAGCTCGGCTTCCCACTGGCGCCGCAGCTGCGGCTCGGTCAGGACGGCGGCGACGACCTGGCCGCCATGGATCGGCGGGCTCGAGTAGTTCCGGCGCACGGTGAACTTGAGCTGGCCGATGACGTTGCCGGCCTCGGCCGCATCGGCGCAGACGACACTCAGCGCGCCGCAGCGCTCGCCGTACAGGCTCATGCTCTTCGAGAACGAGTTGGCGACGAAGAACGCGAGCGGCCGGCCGTCGCGGTCGCGCGCCGCGGCGAGTGCGCGCAGCGCGTACGCGTCCTCGACGATACCGTCGCCGAAGCCCTGGTAGGCGAGGTCGAGGTAGGGCAGGAGGCCGCGCTCGACCAGGATCGGCACCAGTGCGTCCCACTGCGCGCTCGTGAGGTCGACGCCGGTCGGGTTGTGGCAGCACGCGTGCAGCAGCACGATGCTCTTCGGCGGCAGGCGGCGCATCGCCGCACACATCGCGTCGAACGCCAGCGCACCGGTCGCGGCATCGTAGTAGGGGTAGTCGTGAACGGCGAGACCGGCGCCTTCGAACATCGAGCGATGGTTCTCCCAGCTCGGGTCGCTGACCCAGACATCGCTGCCGGGGAGCCAGCGGGCGATGAAGTCGGCGCCTACCTTGAGCCCGCCGCTCGAGCCGATCGACTGGATGGTCGCGACGCGGCCGCTCCGCACCGCTTCGTGGTCGGCGCCGAAGAGAAGTGCCTGGACGGCGGTGCGGAAGTTGGCCGCACCCTCGATCGGCAGGTAGGGCTTGGGCGCATCGCGGGCGACGACCTGCTGCTCGGCGCTGCGCACCGACGCCAGCACCGGAATGCGGCCGGCGTCGTCGAAGTAGATGCCGATCGAGAGATTGATCTTGCCCGGCCGCGGATCCTTCTGGAAGTCCTCGTTCAGGCTCAGGATTGGGTCGCCGCCGAACGGCTCGACATGCTCGAACATCTCAGCGCCTCATCGCGCGAGCGCGGCTTCGATGTCGCCCTTCAGCGACTCGGGAGAATCGTTCGGCGCGAAGCGCTTGATGACCTTGCCGTCCCTGCCGACGAGGAACTTGGTGAAGTTCCACTTGATCGTCTTCGTGCCGAGGACGCCGGGCGCCTTCGCGGTGAGCCACTTCCAGAGCGGCGATGCGCCGTTGCCGTTGACGTCGACCTTGCTCATCATCGGAAACGTGACGCCGTAGTTCAGCTCGCAGAACGACGCGATCTCGTCATTCGATCCCGGATCCTGCGCGCCGAACTGGTTGCTCGGAAAGCCGATCACGACCAGGCCGCGATCGCGGTAGCTCTTCCAGAGCTCCTCGAGGCCGGCGAATTGCGGCGTGAACCCGCACTTGCTCGCGGTGTTGACGACCAGCAGCACCTTGCCCCTCTGGCTCGCGAAGCTGGCGGGCTTGCCTTCGATCGACTCGGCGTCGAAGTCGTAGATCGTCTCGGCTGCGGTCCTGGCCATGGCGTCCTCGGGCGATGTCGTCACTCATCGCATGGTAGCCCGCGCCGGCGCGCGTTGCTCAGCGGCCCGGCTCGAGCGCGGCGAGCACGGCGCCGCTGACGATGAGTGCGCCGCCGAGAGCGAGCCTGGCGGTCAGCGTGCCGCCGCCGAGCGCGACGGCGGAGAGCGACGCGAACAGAACTTCGGTGAGCATGACGACCGCGGTGCGATTCGCGGGCAGTCGCGCGGCGCCGTACTGGAGCGAGAGGTTGCCGGCGAGGAAGACGATGGTGAGCAAGCCGACGAGCGCCAGCCAGGAGGCGGCGGGCGCGGGCACGGACGGGACGGCTCCGCCAGGGCCGAGGACGGCTGCGATCGCCCCGGCGACGAGTGCGCCGCCGGCGAACATCGCCAGCGAACGGCCTTCCTTCGGCCGGCTCGCCTCGCGTCGCAGCATGACGTTGTTGAGCGCGAACGAGAAGCCGCCGACGATGCCGAGCCAGTCGGCGAGCGAGCGTGGCAGCGGCAGCAGGTCGACGAGATCTGCGGAGCGAGAGACTCCATCCACACCGTCGGGCCAGAGCACGATCGCCGCGCCGGCCGTGCCGACCACGATTCGCAGCGCCGCCGCGCTCGTCAGCCTCTCGCCGAGAAGGACCCGCGCGAGCAGCACCGTCCATAGCGGCATCAGGTAGAACAACAGGACGACTCGAACGACGTCGCCGATGACGATCGCCCAGTTGAACGCTGCGTTGGTGCAGCCCGCGGCGACGACGAGCACCCAGAGCGCGGGTGTACGCCCCACTTGGCCGATCGCGCGCGGCCACGCGGCAGCGATGACGAGCGTTGCCAGCGTGAAGATCAGCGCGGTCGCCCAGAGTGGATGGAGACCCTGGCTCTGCAGCTGGCGCATCGGCCACCACGAGGTGCCCCAGATGAAGGCGTTCAGGACCAGCGCCAACGCCGCCAGGCGAGGCGCCCGCTCGGCGGTGGCCGCGCTCAATGCTTGTCGCGTCGCGCGATCGCCAGCAGGTGCTCGACTTCGTCGCGGTGGCGGACGATGTTCTTCTGGTGCCAGCGGCTGATCAGCCACATCGTCGCGGCGACGAGGACGCCGAACACCGCGATCGAGGTGAACGCCGAGAGGCCGAAGCGCGTCATGCCGGTGTAGAACGCGCCAAGCCCGAGGATGCACGCCTGCTCGTTGAAGTTCTGCACCGCGATCGACCGGCCGGCGCCCATCAGGTTGGCGCCGCGGTGCTGCAGCAGCGCGTTCATGGGCACGACCAGGAAGCCGCCGATCGCGCCGAGCAGGATGAGAAAGGGGACTGCGATCCGGACATTGGTGATGACATCGAGGCCGACGACGAGAACGCCCATCGCGATGCCGTACGGGATTACGCTCGTCGCCTGGTCGAGTCGCGTCCGGACTGACGCGACCAGGGCGCCGGCCGCGGTGCCGATCGCGACGACGCCGACGAGCCAGGAGGCCTGCGTCATCGAGTAGCCGAGCGTGGCGGCCGCCCACGCGAAGACGATCACCCGCAAGTGGGCCGAGACGCCCCAGAACAGCGTCGTCGTCGCGAGCGAGATTTGGCCCAGCTTGTCGTTCCACAAGCGCGCGTTGCAGTTCGAGAAGTCGCGCACGAGGACGGCGATGCCGTGCGCGAGCGGCTGCAACGGCGCCTCGGTGCGCGGGATGCGCAGGTTGAAGAGCGCGGCAATGATGTAGAGCGCGACGATCAGGGCGACCGCAGCCTCAGGGGCGGTGCTGATGCCGGTATCGATCATCGGTATGTCGAAGGCGAGCAGGTGCCGCGATACGACGGGGCCGAGCAGCTGGCCGCCAAGCAGGACGCCGAGGATGATCGACAGGATCGTCAGCCCCTCGATCCAGCCATTCGCCTTGACGAGCTGCGAGTTCGGCAGCAGCTCGGTGAGGATGCCGTACTTCGCCGGCGAATACGCCGCCGCGCCGAGGCCGACGATGCCGTAGGCAATCAGCGGCTCGAGGCCGAACAGCATCAGCAGGCAGCCGACGATCTTGATCGTGTTCGAGATCAGCATCACCGTGCCTTTGGGCACCGCGTCGGCGAACGCGCCGACGCCGGGCGCGAGGACGACGTAGAAAAGCGCGAACATCGGCACCAGCGCCGTCACGTGCCAGGATGGCGCGCCGCTCGTTCGAAGCAAGCCGATCGCCGCGACGAGCAATGCGTTGTCTGCCAGCGAGCTGAAGAACTGCGCCGACATGATGGTGTAGAAGCCTTTTTTCATTCGCTTCCCGGCGCGACTCGGGTCGGAACTAGCGTCCGACTTGTCTCCCTGCGGCGCGGTTTATAGCATGCGGGTTTTCTCGGATTCGTGGTGAATGAGGGCATCGCGACGAGCGGCTGGCAGAATTCCTGCATGCCCCGGCCGATCGAAGCGCTCGTGCATCGCGACGCACTCGCCGCTAATCTCCAGGTTGCGCGCAGTGCCGCCGGCGGCGCCCGCGTGTGGGCGGTCGTCAAGGCCGATGCGTACGGGCACGGCATCGCGAACGTCTTCGACTCCCTGCAGCGGGCCGACGGCTTCGCTCTGCTCGACATCGCCGAAGCCGAGCTGCTGCGCACCCTCGGCTGGCGCGGCCCGATCCTGCTCCTCGAAGGCTGTTTCGACGGCCGCGACCTCGAGACGTGTTCGCGACTGAAGCTCTGGCACGTCGTACACAGCACGGAGCAGATCGATCGCCTCGCCGCGCTGAAGACCGATCGGCCGCACCACGTCTTCCTGAAGATGAACAGCGGCATGCACCGGCTCGGCTTCGCGCCCGCTCGGTTCCGCGCCGCATGGCTGCGCCTCGACGCGCTGGCGCAGGTCGAGGCCATCACCGCGATGACGCATCTCGCCAACGCCGACGCCGCCGACGCTGCGGCCGCCGACGCCGCCGTCGCTGCGTTCGACGCCGCGACGCGCGACCTGCCGGGCGATCGGTCGGTCTGCAACAGCGCAGCGACCCTGCGCTACGGCGCCCGTCTCGCCGCCGGCGGCGCCGCCTGGGTACGGCCGGGGATCATGCTCTACGGCTCGTCGCCCGATGCGCCGCTGCACAGTGCCGACGACTGGAAGCTGGCGCCGGCGATGACATTGCGCACGCAGCTGATCGCGATCCAGGAGCTCGTCGCCGGAGACAGCGTCGGCTACGGCAGCAGCTTCACCGCCGGGCGGCCGATGCGGATCGGCATCGCCGCGTGCGGCTACGCCGACGGCTACCCGCGTCTCGCGCCGGGCACGAACGAGCGCGGCACGCCGGTCCTCGTCGACGACGTACGCACGCGCACCGTCGGCCGGGTGTCGATGGACATGATCGCGGTCGACCTCGGCGACGTCGCGAACGCGAGGGTCGGCAGCGAAGTCGTGCTCTGGGGACGGAGCGCATCGGGGGCCGTGCTCTCGATCGATGACGTCGCGCTCGCCGCCGGCACCGTCGGCTACGAGCTGATGTGCGCGCGCGCGCCGCGGGTGGCGATTCGCGCTGTGTGATGCCGCCATGGACGCGCCGCTCGTCGACGAAAGCGAGGTCGAGATCAGCGCCGTGCGCGCCCAGGGCGCCGGCGGCCAGAACGTCAACAAGGTGTCGAGCGCGATCCACCTTCGCTTCGACGTCGCCGCCTCGTCGCTACCGGACGCGGTCAAGGCGCGCCTGCTCGCGCGCGCCGACCGGCGCATGAGCGATGAAGGCGTGGTCGTCATCAAGGCGCAGCGGCACCGCAGCCAAGAGCTGAACCGGCGCGATGCGCTCGCGCGCCTCAACGAGCTCGTCGCCCGTGCCGCGCACATGCCCATCGTCCGCAAGCCGACCCGGCCGACGCGGGCCTCGCGCGAGCGTCGGCTCGAGAGCAAGACCGCGCGCTCGCAGATCAAGGCCGGGCGCGCGAAGATCGTCGATTGAGCGCGTCGCCGAGGCGGCGACGGGAATGGTCGATCGAGACGGTCATCAGACGCGCTTGAAGGTCGCGAGCAAGACGCCGAGGGCGATGAACACGCTGCCGAAGACGCGCTGGACCGCGCGCGTCCGGGCCGGCGTTCGCAGCAGATCCAGCAGGCGGGAAGCGAGCGCGGCGTAGACGGCGTTGACGACGACGTCGGTGAAGCTCAACGTGGCGGCGATCGCGAGGTATTGCGGCAAGAGCGGCCCGTTCGGCGTCAGGAACTGCGGCACGACCGCGAGCATGAACGCGGTGCCTTTCGGGTTGACGGCGTTGAGGAGCCAGGCCTCGGCGACGATCCGGCGCCGGCTCGGCGGCGCGTGCAGATCGGCGGCCACCAGCGCGAGCGGCGGGGCGCGCCATTGGCGGATGCCGAGATAGACGAGATACGCGACGCCGAGCCACTTGACGATCGCGAAGGCCAGCGCCGACGTTGCGATGATCGCGCCGACGCCCGCGGTGACGACGACGAGCTGGGTCCACAAGCCGAGCACCAGGCCGAAGGTCGCGAAGTAGCCGCGCGCGAAGCCGTGCTGGAGCGATGCGCTGATCACCGCAATCGCTCCCGGGCCGGGCGACAGGCTGATCGCCCACGAGGCAGCGAAGAACGCGAGCCAGAGCTGCCAGGACATGGCCGCGATTGTGCGGCGCACCGGCTCAAGGATGGCCGCAGGAGCGGCCCTCTCGATGACACGCGGGCGTTGCCCGCTGCTGTTTCAGCGACGCCGCTTGTGGCGGCGCGAAAAAACGAAGGCGAGCATGCCGAGGCCGGCCGCGAACAACGCGTAGGTTTCCGGCTCGGGCACGGCGGAGGGGATCGCGAGGGCGTCGATCTCGCCCTCACCGGGCGAATGCCCGGCGCTGCTCAGATGGTCGCCCGAGGTGATCATGAACAGGCTGTAGCTCTGGGTGAATCCCCAGACGGTCGCGAAATCGTCGGCGTTCTTGCTGGGGCCGGAATCGTCGATGCCGCGCGTGTAGACATCGGTGATCGTGCCTTGCGTGCAAGCCCCGACAGCGGTACAGCCCCAGACGATGAACTCGAAGGGCTCCCAGTTCTCGCCGTTGTTGTTGACGTCCCAGCCGTGGTCGATGTCCGGAATGGCGAGCACCGAGCTCACGGCCGCGCCGCCGGTCGACATGAAGATCCCCGGATCGAACTGGAGCCAGCGACGGTCGCAGCGGCCATCGCGGCGGCGGGATCGGCAACGCCGTCGTACGCAAAGCTCGTTCCGTCGGCGGTGCCGGTGACGCCGTCGCCGCCCGAGACGTAGCTGAGGAAGCTGTTCGCACCGACCGTTCTGGAGTGCACGACGGCCGTCTCGATGATGGTCGCGCCGCCGACAACGGTCTGCGCTAAGCCTGCAGTGCTGGCTGCCGCGAGCTCGGCAGCGATGGCGAGTCTCCGGAACATGGAACCTCCCTCGGTTCTGATATGGAACGCCTCGCGGACGTCGGGGCAGCTAATCTAGCCTTGGGGGCGGCGCGACGCCACCCTCGGACCGGGCCGGGTTGACGCGGCACCTTGCCCTTCGATCGTCTTCGGCGGCCGCGACAATCCGCTCATGGCCAAAGAGAAGTCGATCTACAGCTGCACCGAGTGCGGCGTGACCAGCCCGAAATGGCTGGGCAAGTGTCCGGGCTGCGGAGCCTGGAACACGCTCGTTGAGTCGATTGCGGAGCCAGGCGCCAGGCCTCGCTATGGCGGCTCGGGCCGCGGCCTTCTGCCGACCGAAGCTGTCGCGACACTGGCCGAGATCGATGCGACCGACGCCGAGCGCCAGCCGACCGGAATCGAGGAGTTCGACCGCGCCCTCGGCGGCGGCATCGTCGCCGGTGGTGTCGTGCTCATCGGCGGCGACCCTGGAATCGGCAAGTCGACGTTGCTTCTGCAGGCGCTCGATGCGCTGGCGCGGACGATGAAGGTGCTCTACGTCACCGGCGAGGAAAGCGGCGCGCAGGTGGCGCTCCGCTCGCGCCGGCTCGGCCTCGGCGCCAGCGCCGTTCGCGTTCTCGCCGAGATCTGCCTCGAGAAGATCCTGGCCGTGATCGAGAGCGAGCGGCCGGCGGTCGCGGTCGTCGATTCGATCCAGACCGTCTACAGCGAGGCGCTGACGTCGGCGCCGGGCTCGGTCGCGCAGGTACGCGAGTGCGCGGCGCAGCTGACCCGCCTCGCCAAGGCGAGCGGGACGACGATTGTCCTGGTCGGCCACGTCACCAAGGACGGCGCGCTCGCCGGCCCGCGCGTGATGGAGCACATCGTCGATACCGTGCTCTATTTCGAAGGCGACACGCACTCGAGCTTTCGCCTCGTGCGGGCGATCAAGAACCGCTTCGGCGCCGTCAACGAGATCGGCGTCTTCGCGATGACCGAGAAGGGGCTGAAGGGTGTCAGCAACCCGAGCGCGATCTTCCTGTCGACGCACGGCGATCCGGTGCCAGGGTCTTGCGTGCTCGTCACGCTCGAGGGAACGCGGCCGATGCTGGTCGAGGTGCAGGCGCTCGTCGACGCCGGCGGCCCGAGCCCGCGCCGGCTCTCGGTCGGTCTCGAGCGCGACCGGCTGGCGATGATGCTCGCCGTGCTGCATCGCCATGCCGGCATCGCGGCGCTCGACCAAGATGTGTTCGTCAACGCCGTCGGCGGCGTTCGCATCAGCGAGCCCGCCGCCGACCTCGCGGTCATGCTCGCGATCCAGTCGAGCCTGCGCGGCAAGGCGCTGCCGCGTGGCTTCATCGCCTTCGGCGAGGTCGGCCTCGCCGGCGAGGTGCGGCCGGCGCCGCGTGGCCAGGAGCGACTGCGCGAGGCGGCCAAGCTCGGCTTCGCGACCGCGATCGTTCCGAAGGCGAACGTGCCGCGCGGCACCGGCGCGAAGGCGTTCGAGGGGCTGACGATCCACGCGGTCGAGCGGATCGAGGAAGCGATCGATCTCGTCCGCCGCCTCTGACGATTGCGCGCGTGGATTCGCGGCTCGGCTGGCTGCTCGCGACGATCTTCACCATCGCTACGTGGCAGGCATACGGCCTGCACGGCCTTGCCTTTGCCGCCGGTGCGATCGTCTTCTGGCTGCTGCTGACGCTCACCCGCGCGCTTCGCGTCATGCGCATCGCCGGCCAGGTGCCGGTCGGCCGGATCGACAACGCCGTCATGTTTCATGCCGGTCTCGCCCGCGGCATGACGATGCTGCAGGTCGTCGGCCGGACGAAGAGCCTCGGCTCCAAGGTCGTCGGCAGCGAAGACGACTGGCGCTGGAGCGATGGCGGCGGCGCCGGCGTCGTCCTCCACTTCGAGCGCGGCCGCCTCGCCTCGTCGCGCATCGAGCGACCCGGCGACCCGACACCTAGAATGGACCCTTCCTAGGAAGGCCTGGAGAGCGCCATGTCGATGGCCGATCGTGACGGCAAGATCTGGATGGACGGCGCGCTCGTCGACTGGCGCGACGCGAAGATCCACGTCCTCACCCACACCCTGCACTACGGCTGCGGCGCGTTCGAGGGCGTGCGTGCGTACCGGACTGCACAAGGGACCGCGATCTTTCGCCTCTACGATCACACGCAGCGTCTCTTCAACAGCGCCAAGATCCTGCGCATGAAGATCCCGTTCTCATTCGACGAGGTCGTCGAGGCGCAGCGCCTGGTCGTGCGCGAGAACAAGCTCGAGTCGTGCTACCTGCGGCCGTTGACCTGGATCGGCTCGGAGAAGCTCGGCGTCTCGCCGAAGGGCAACACCGTGCACCTTATGGTCGCCGCGTGGGCGTGGGGCGCGTACCTCGGCGAGGAGGGACTCAAGCGCGGCATCCGCGTCAAGACGTCGAGCTTTACCCGCCATCACGTCAACATTACGATGACGCAGGCGAAGACGGTCTCGAACTACACCAACTCGATCCTCGCCAACATGGAGGCGACCGACGACGGCTACGACGAGGCGCTGTTGCTCGACGCCAGCGGTTTCGTCAGCGAAGGCGCGGGTGAGAACCTGTTTATGGTCAAGAAGGGCGTCGTCTACACGCCCGATCTCTCGGCGGGTGCGCTCGACGGCATCACCCGCAACACGATCCTCGCCATCTGCGGCGACCTCGGCCTGAAGCTGGTCGAGAAGCGCATCACCCGCGACGAGCTCTACATCTGCGACGAGGCGTTCTTCACCGGCACCGCCGCCGAGGTGACGCCGATCCGCGAGCTCGACCGGATCGAGCTCGGCGCCGGCACGCGCGGCCCGATCACCGAAAAGATCCAGAGCGCGTTCTTCGACATCGTCAACGGCAGGAACGCGAAGTACGCCGAGTGGCTCACGAGGGTCTGACGAGCAAATGGCACACGACGGATCGCGCCAGGCGGTCGAGCTGAGCGCAGCGGAGCTGCAGGGACCGGGGGTGATCTTCTGCCCGAATCCGCGCATGCCGCTCTGGAGCAACCATCCGCGCGTCTATATCGACGTCGCGACCGCCGGCGTCGGCAAATGTCCGTACTGCGGCACCGAATACCGCCTGAAGCCGGGCGAGAAAGCCCACGCGCATTGAGCCGCGGGGCGGCGCGCACGCGGTGACGCGAACGCTCGTTGTCGCGCCGCAGTGGATCGGCGATGCGGTGATGGCCGAGCCTCTGCTCGCCACCCTCGCCGAACGTGGCGACGCGGTCACCGTCGCCACGTTGCCCTGGGTCGCGCCGGTGTTCGAAGCGATGCCCGAAGTGACCGCGACAGTCGTGCTGCCGTTCGCGCACGGCAGGCTCGACTGGAGCGCGCGCAGGCGTGTTGCTGCGTCGCTGCGCGGCCGCTTCGATGCTGCCTATGTGCTGCCGAACTCGTTCAAGGCGGCACTCTTGCCGTGGCTGGCGAAGATCCCGCGCCGGGTCGGCTACCGCGGCGAAGGTCGCGCGCTGCTGCTCACCGAGCGGCATGAGCAGCCGCGAGGTCGGCCGCCGATGGTGCCTTTCTACGGCGTGCTCGCTGGCGACGGCTTTGACGCCCGGCGACGACCTCGGCTGCAACTGCCGCGCGAGCGCATCGCCGCCGTCGCTGCCGCGCATGGCCTGCAGCCGACCTCTTACTGGACCTTCGCGCCGGGTGCGGAGTACGGCCCGGCAAAACGCTGGCCGGCGCCGCATTACGCGGCGCTCGCGCGCGCGCTGCACGCACGCGATCACGCGCCAGTGGTGCTGCTCGGGTCGCCTGGAGAAGCAGCGCTTTGCGACGAGATCGCGGCGCAGGCCGCCGGCGCCGGCGTCGTTCTCGCCGGCCGTGCGTCGCTCGTCGATGCGATCGCGCTGATCGCCGGATCGCGCGGACTGGCGAGCAACGATTCGGGCCTGATGCACGTTGCTGCCGGACTCGGCGTCGCCCAGGTCGCTGTCTTCGGCTCGACCAGTCCGCTGCACACGCCGCCGCTGAACGAACGGGCGCGCGTCGTCTGGCTGAAGGACGAGTTGCAGCTCGGTTGCATGCCGTGCTTCGACCGCACTTGCCGCTTCGGCCATTACCGCTGCCTCACCGCCGTGACGCCAGACCGCGTCCTCGATGCGCTCGACGCCGTGGAGCGGCCGTCAACGGCACCCCTCCCGCGCGGAGGGAGTGGCTGGGGAGGGAGCAGCCCTGACCCGGCGTGCCGGTAAGTTCTCGCCTAGAGCGAGAACTTACCGACGTAGACGATCGCTCCGGTCGGCGCCCCGGTGGGCGAGCCACCGGCGGGCTCGTCGCTGACGGCAAGGGTATCGACGCCGACGAGCACCTTGCTCCGCAGCGCCACGGTCGCGCCGCTCGTGCCCGGCAGGACGCCGAGCGAGCGCGGCGCCGTGCCGTCCTTCGGCACCGCCCAGAGCTCGAACGATCGGTCCGCACGCGCGGTGACGGGAACAATCGGGCGCGTGACGAGCGTCGTCCCGTCGCCGCTGATGCTGGCGACGATCGGCGCTGCGGCCGGGCTGCTCGCCGCCGGCCCGGTCGGTGCGAGGACGACGACGATCGGCGGCGCTTCAGTCCGCGGGCTCGCGAGCAGCAGGGCGAGGCCGATCGCGGCGACGCTCGCGACCGCGCTCAGACTGCGCCAGAACGAGAGACGCTGCCAGGTGCCGGTGACGACGCTCCTCCTGCGGTCGAGCCGGTCCGAGATCTTTCGCCACACCTCGCCCGGTGGTTGCACCGGATCGATCGCCGCCGTCAGCGGCATCAGCCACTCCTGCCAGGCGTTGGTGGCGCGGCGAAGCTCGACGTGCGCCGGCAGCAGCGCCTCGAAGCGGCGCCGCGCGCCGCCGCGCATCGTGCCGATCACGTAGTCGGCAGCGATGGCGTCGGCGAGGTCGCGCTTGCCGTAGTCCATGTCATTCGCCGGGCGCGCCGTCGCGTCGCAAGGCGCCTTGCAGGCAGCTCTTCAGCGCTGCGAGCGACCGCCGCAGCCACGACTTGATCGTGCCGAGCGGCTGGCGCATCTGCGTCGCGACCTCGGCGTGGCTCAGGCCCTGGAAGAACGCGAGCGCGACGCTTTGCCGCTGCGTCGCCGACAGCTGCTCAATGCAGGCGGCGAGCGCACGCGCTTCCACGGCCCGGCTGAGGAGATCGAGCGGGCCGGGCGCGTCGGCGGCCACGGTGTCGTACACGTCGTCCTCGCTGTTGCCGCCGTCGGCGGAGGTGATGGCGCGCATCTGCGGCTGGGCCTGGATCCGGCGCAAGCTGTCGATCGCGCGGTTGCGAGCGATGCTCGTGAGCCATGTCAGCGGCTGACTCTGCGCCGCATCGAAGCTGCTCGCTGCCCGCCAGACGCTGACGTACACCTCCTGCAGGATTTCTTCGGCCTGGCCTCGGTCGCGGTTGATACGCAGCACCACTGCGAACAGATGCGGGCTCGTCCGCTCGTAGAGCGTGGCAAATGCCGCACGGTCGCCGACTCCGGCGCGGGCGAGGAGGCGCGACAAATCGTGGCTGCGCTCGGACCAGTCGGCGGTGGCTTTGACCATGGCGTGCCGGCGCGGGGCCTCGGTGCCTTCCTACAATTCCAGCGCCCGGAAGGTTAACCGAAGAATCGCCATGGCCCGACCCAAGCCTCCCGCACCGACGCCCACGTCCGCCGATGACATCGAGCTCGCGCTCTACGAGGCGATGCGACGCGGCGACGTCGAGCGGCTGATGGCGCTGTGGTCGGACGACGACGAGATCTGCTGTATCCACCCCGGCGGCGATCGGCTGCTCGGCGCGGCGGCGATCCGCGCCTCGTTCGAGGCGATGTTCGGCAACGGCGCGATCGACGCCGAGCCCCACCGCGTGCGCCGTCTCGAGTCGCACTCGAGCGCGATCCACAGCGTGCTCGAGCGCATCCGCGTGCGCACCAAGGAAGGCGAGCAGTTCGCCTGGGTCGTCGCGACCAACGTGTACCTGAAGTCGTCGCAGGGCTGGCGGCTCGTCGCGCACCATGCGAGCCCGGGCACCGCGGTCGAGGCGCAGGAACGTCTCGAGGCGACGTCGACGTTGCACTGAGCGCGCCTTCGATGAACGATTTTCACGCGCCGCGGTGGCTGCCGGGCGGCCACGCGCAGACGATCTGGCCGGCCCTGTTCAGCCGGCGCTTCGACGGCGTCCGGCCGCAGTTCCGGCGCGAGCGCTGGCCGACGCCTGACGGCGACTTCGTCGATGTCGACTGGCTCGGCGAAGACTCTGGTGCGCCCCTGCTCATTCTCTTCCATGGCCTCGAAGGATCGTCCCGGAGCCATTACGCCGAAGCGTTCGCCGCGGATGCGCGGCGACGCGGGTGGCGTTACGCGGTGCCGCACTTTCGCGGTTGCTCGGGCGAGATCAACCTCGCGCCGCGCGCCTACCACTCGGGCGACCACGAGGAGATCGGCTGGATGCTCGATCGCTTTCGCACGCTGCACGGCGGCGCCGTGGTCGCGGTCGGGATTTCGCTCGGCGGCAACGCGTTGCTGCGTTTTGCCGAGGAGGCCGGCGCTGCTGCCGCGACGCCCGTGCGCGCGATCGCTGCGGTGTCGGCGCCGCTCGATCTCGCCGCCGGCGGCCGCGCGATCGGCCGCGGCTTTGGGCGTCAGGTCTACACGCGCATGTTCCTGCGCACGATGAAGAAGAAGGCGCTCCTCAAGCTGCACCAGCACCCGCGTCTCTTCGACGCCAACGCGATGCGTGCCGCGCGCGACCTGCGCGACTTCGACGACGTCTTCACCGGCCCGCTGCACGGCTTCGCCGGCGCCGACGACTACTACGCTCGCAGCTCGGCGAAGACCGGGCTCGCGCGCATCCGGGTCCCGACATTGGTGCTGAACGCGCTGAACGACCCGTTCCTGCCCGCGTCCGCGCTGCCGCGACCCGGCGAGGTCGGCCGGAGCGTGACGCTCTGGCAGCCTGCGCACGGCGGCCACGTCGGCTTCGCGGCGGGGCCGTGGCCGGGGCGGCTGCAGCCGCTTCCGGAAGCCGTCGCGGGATGGCTCGCCCGACATCTTTGAGGACATCCGGGCGGAGCAGAATCGCGCCATGGACGACATCGTCGCCGCCGCGCTCAAGAAGTGGCCCAACGTACCGCACTGCTACGGCTGGCTTGCGCTCGACGCGCGCGGTGACTGGTACATGCGCGACGACCGCATCCAGGCGGCGGGGCCGTTCCCGCGCGTCAAAGGCAGCCGCATCGATCACGAGAAGCTGCGCGAGTTCATCGCCCGCAATTACGCCGTCGACCCGGGCGGTGCGTGGTTCTTCCAGAACGGCCCGCAGCGGGTCTATGTCGAGCTCGAAGCGGCGCCGTGGATCTGGCGGTTGCAGCCCGATCCGACCTCGAGCGTCGTCGTCACCAGCCACACGGGATTGCCCGCGGCGCCCTCGGGCGAGGCGTTCCTCGACGACCTGGGGCGGCTCTTCCTCGTCGCCGATCTCGGCCTCGGCATCGTCCACACGCTCGACATGGGCGCGGCGAGCGATGCGGTGGAGCGCGGCGTCTGGCGGCCGCGCGAGATCGCGTTCGCGACTCTCGTCGAGCGGTTCGGCTACCGCCTGAGCCCTGCTGCCGAACGCGCCGCGTCGGCGTGAAAAGGCCGGCCCGCGGCCGGCTCGTCCCGAGGCGCTTCGCCGCCTATTTCGCCGCGCTCACCATGTAGGTGACGACGGCCTTGATGTCGGCGTCGCTCGCGCTCGAGCCGCCCTTCGGCGGCATCGCACCTTTGCCCTTGATCGCGCTCGCGGTAAGCGCGTCGATGCCCTGGCCGACGCGCGGCGCCCACGCCGCCTTGTCGCCGACCTTCGGTGCGCCGGCAACGCCGGTCGCGTGGCAGGCGCTGCAGACTTGCTCGAAGAGCGCGGGCGGAGCGGACGTCGCCGCCGTTGTCGCCGCGCCCGTCGTCGCCGCGGCGACCTGTGTCTTGGCCGGCATCGCCGCGGGCATCGCTTCCGTGCGACCGGTGTCGGGCTTGGCGGCGCTGGCTGCTGCGGCGACTGTTGTCGTCGCTGAAGCGGCGCTGGCCGTCGTCGCTGCCGTCGCCGCCGGCGGCGCCGGCTCGGGGAAGGTGCCGCCGGCCTTGCCCGTCATGTAGACAACGGCGCGCGCAATCTCGTAATCGCTGAAATCACCGCCGCTTTGCTGCGGCATCTGGCCCTTGCCGGCGAGCGCCGAGTGCACGAGCGCGTCGAAGCCGGTCTTGATGCGAGGTCCCCATGCTGCGGCGTCGCCGAGCTTGGGCGCGCCGAGCGCGCCGGACGCGTGGCAGGCGCTGCACTGCGCGGTGAACACCTGCTCGCCGGTCTTCAGCGACGCCAGATCGGAAGCGTCCTTCACTTCGACGACGCCGACGGGCCGGATCCGCGCGGCCACCGCAGACGCGCTCATCGCGTCGCTGCCTGCCGCCGGTCGGTGGCTGCTGGTGACGTACATGACGAGCAGGATGATGCCGAAGATCGGCACCACGAAGGCGTAGAAAACGGCGAGGATGAGCTGCTTGGGAGTCTTGATCGGGCCTTCGTGCGGGCCGTCGATCTCGTTGGTGTCGTGCGCTGCGGTCATCCGGTCCTCGAAGGAGTTCGACGACGCGAAGAGGCGGCACGCACCGCCGCAAGAAGTCGATTCGCGTCGAACCGGAAATTATAGGGGCGCGACTTTCGGCGCCCGAGCGGCGCACGACCTCGCTGGTAGACTGCAAGGCCGCTGCGCCCGTAGCTCAATGGATAGAGTACTGCCCTCCGAAGGCAGGGGTTGCAGGTTCGATCCCTGCCGGGCGCGCCAGATCGTCGCCGCAGTCAGCGCGTCCCTCTGCGGCGTGCGACCGCGCCGAGCAGCCCCAACCCCGCAAGCATCAGCACATAGGTTTCCGGCTCGGGGACACCGGGCATGATCAGGTCGGCGGTGACGAAGATGCCGTCTTCCGGTTGGGCCGGGAACATCCCGATCTGCGTGACCACGAAGGCGCTGGTCCCGGTGTCGTAGTGGACGTCCCACACCTGGTGGCCGGTCTCTCCCGTGACGACGGCGTCGCCGAGATAGGACGTGAACTGCGATGCGCCGGCCCTGATGATGTCGCTCGCGTAGTTTGCGGCGTAGAAGCCTTCGACGGCGCTGCCGCTGCTGCCGAGGTTGAGCGGAACGAAGCTCACCATCTCCGCGCTCGGCAAGCCAGTCACGGCCGTGGTCATGTTTCCGTTCGGCGCGATGGCGCGCAGGACGCCGCTGCCTTCCGATGCGACGAAGAGCGTTCCCGCAGCGAACGTGCCGAACGCCTGCGGCGCGAAGCTGAGCCCTTCCGCGTCCTCGCCGACGCTGGCGAGCAGCGAGGCGACGCCGGTGTTGCTGACGCGATAGATGTTGCCCGCGTTGGTCGCGACGATCATCTGGTTGCCGTAGAGGCCAAACGGGTCGAACGCGATGCTGCGAACGCCACCGATGAGCCCGGTCGCAAATACTCCCTGCGACGAACCGTCGTGCGCGACGCGAACGACCGTCCCGCCGGCTTCCGAGCCGGCGAAGACGTCGCGTGGCCCGAAGCCGCCGAGGCCGAGTGACGCGTTCACATAGATCTCGCCACTGAACCCCGCGATCGGTGCGCCGAACTTCTGCACGTTGCCGCCGGTGAGGTCGGTCGAATAGAGCTGGTTGTTGTTGGTGCCGAAGTAGACCGAGCCGACGAACTTGTCGCCGGCATACGCGAATCCAATCGTCGCGTTGTTGCCGAGCGTCGTGTTGAGCGAAGACGTGGTCACGAACTCGCCGAAGCTGAGCGGGGCGGCATGAGCGGGGAGCGCGAATGCCGCCAGCGCGGCGAAACCACAGGGGAGAGCGAGACGAGCGCGCATACGTTCCTCCATCGTTGGGCAGAGGGCGACTTTGCGCCTGCGAAGGCGCCACCGCAATGAAAACGGCCCCCGCGATTGCGGGGGCCGCTCGGGGCCGGCGCGTCGCCGGCCCGAAGGCGCTGATCAGAGCGCCGTCGACACCGGCGCCGGCGGCAGCGGGACACCACCAGGACCGGCTGCGAACGTCAGCGGCGAAGCCGGATCCTGCTGGCTGACGCCAGGCTTCGTCCAGTCGCAGACCCCGTTCGGGAAGACCGCGTTCAGGCGGGTCATCTGGCCGGCCGTGAACGTGATGCCCGGATAGTCGGCGGGGTCGATCGCCTTCAGCGTGCACTTCATGATGTCCTCGGCCAGCGGGCCGCCGGCGACCTGGCGCGGCGACGAGTTCGCCTTCAGGTGCGGATCGGTGTCGCACACGGTGAAGTCGGTGATCTTGGTCGAGAACGTCGTGTCGGTCGTCAGGTAGCAGAAGTCGAACGCCGTTGCCGGCTTCGCGGCGATCACGGCGGCCTGCGCGTGCGCGCCGTTGACGAAGGTCTTGGGCGAGGCGCTCATCAGGCTCGTCATCCAGGTGTCCATCGTCGTCAACGATGTCTGCATGATCCCGGACGCGAGCGGCGGTGTCAGGCCCGTGCCGTAGCGCCACATCACCTGGTTGCCATGGCTACCGGTATCCGACTTCGCGTCGAGGCGCGCGCGCTCGGAGAAGCTGCGCCAGATGTAGTGGATGCCCTGCTCGTCGTAGCCACGCCAGTCGATGATCGCCACTTGACCGAGCGTCTTGCCGCTCGAGATGAGGCCGGATCGGTAGGCGATGTCGAGCGCCGACGGGTCGGCAATGGCGCGGGCCGCGGAAAGGTTCGAGTCGGCGTCGATGCCGCCGATCTTCTCGTTCAGCGTCACGAACTCCTCGGCCGAGATGGTCCCGGCGACGAGCGCCTTCAGGCCGTACTGGATACCGTCGTTGTCGAGCGGCTGCACCGCGCGGGTGCTGTTGGCGGGGATGCCGGCGGTCGTGCCCCAGACGGCGACCGAGAGGTCGGGTTGACCGCAGCGCGTGCCGTTCGGATTGGTCACCGGGTCGTAAACCTGCGATGCCGGCAGCAGGCAGTTGTTGTGCACCGGACCGAACGGCCCGATCACGCCCGTGACCGGATCGAGCACGGCCTGGGTCACGTAGTTGCCGGGCTTGTTGATGAAGCCGAACGAGTTGTTCCACGACTGGCAGCCGACCTGGTCCAGATGGCCTTCGATCGCCGCCTTCTTGGCGTTGATCTGCGCCGCCGTTAGGCCGGCCTGCAACGCCTGCCATTCGGGCTTCTGGTAGACATTGACGAGCATCACGCAGTCGGCAACTTCGAGGAGCGTTGTCACCGCATCGGGGTAGTCGCAAGACACCTGGATGCCGTCGAGCAGGCCCGGGTAGACCGAGGCAACCGTGTTCTGCAGGATCGAGCCGCCGGAACAGCCGTTGCTCATCGTGTACTTGATCTCGCCATACTGCTCGACGATGTGCTCCTTCATCATCATCGTCGTCTCGGCGGCGAGAACGGCGTTGGCGTTGTAGAGCTGGTCGGTGAGGCTGTTGTCGGCGACGAGGTAGCCCATGCGAAGCGCCGAGTCGTCCTCCACGCCGCTGATGCCGTTGACGACCCAGTTCTGCTCGCTTCGAAACTGAAGCCGAGGCTGTCCGGCCGATGCTCCGTAGGTGTAGACAACCTTGCCGTTCCATTGCGGTTGCGGCGAGTTCGCCGTCCACGGCTTGGTCGGATCGAACAGGACCGCGATGTCGTAGATGCCGCGGTTCATCGTCCCGCGCTCGACGCGGACGATGTACGGCACGATGAGGCCGTCGGAGGTCGTCGTCGACGCCACCGACGCCGCCGGCGTCGTGCCGACGACGTAAGGCTGCAGGCACGAGCTGGCCGGCGTTGTCGGGCTCGGGTTGGCGATCGTCGGCGACGGATCGGGGACGACCAGCGAGCACCCGCCGTCGCCCGCGGCGACCGAGAGCGGGGTCAGGGTGCGGTAGAAGAGCTTCGTCTCCGTCGCGATGTTGCATTGCGCATCGGTCGCGGCGGTCGTGAGGCCGCTCGCGTTGCTCCCTGGCGAGCTCGCCCCAGAGGCGGTCGGCACCGGTGTCGCGCAGATCCATGGCATCGTCTGCGCGCCGAGCAGCACCGGACCTCCGATCGGATGGCTGGTGATGACGAGCTGCGCGCCGCCGAAGCTGCCGGTCATCGAGCTCACGGTGATCGTGTTGGCGCCGTTCTGAAGGCCGGTGACGAGGCCGATGGTGCGACCGTCGGAGCGGGTCGTGAACATCGGCGTGATCACGGTGCTGCCGAGGCTCACGCGCATGTCCGCCGCGAGTGCAGCAGGAAGCTTGATCTCGACCAGCGCGTCGCCGCCGCTGACCAGGTCGGCGCGATTCGACAGTGTCACGATCTGCGGAGCGGCGCCCGGGTTGTTGTTGTTGTTGTCCCCGCCGCAGGCGGCGAGGACGGTAGAAATGACAATGGCAGCAAATGCTGCCGGCAGAGCGTAAGACCGATTCACAAGGAGCCTCCTGTGCGCGCGCCGTTTGCGGCGCGCCGTTGTTAGAAGTGCGGATGCCGTAGCAACGTGCACTCCCAACGGGCGAGGTTCGCGTAGGGACTTCTCCGTAGTTGCCGCTTCACACTTCTTCACGCGCGTCGCGCGCGATCGAACGCGGCACTTCGATCGGCATCTCGAGCACGATCTGCGCCATCCCCTTTCCCAGCGGGTCGAGCCGGCGCGACGACATGCCGCCGCCATCGAGCGCCTGATGAAGCACGAAGTTGATCGCGGCGATGCCCGGCAGATGAAAGCGCTCGACTTCGCCGTGGACGAGATGGCCGAGCCAGCCCTTGACGCGAATCGGCGTCAGGCGGTCCCAAAGCAGCGGCAGCCACTCGGCGCGGCGGGCGACGATGCCGACGTTCGAGAGATCGCCCTTGTCGCCGCTGCGCGCCCAGGCCAGCAGGACGAGCGGCACCCGCTCGGCGGTCTCAACGATGAGCGGCGCCGACTCGAGCGGCGGCACCACCGGTGGCGAGGGCCGCGGCACCGCGCCCCCGGCGAGCGGGATGTCGACCGCCTCGCGCCGATCGCCGATCGCGAACGAGACCGGCGCGGCGCGCTTGTCGAGCAGGAACGAGAACGGCTTGACGAGTGGCGCCACCTGCGGCCGGCCGCCGCCGGCGCCGGTCGTTCCGGGCGACCACGACGTTCCCGCCGGCGCGATTTCGCGCGCGAAGATCTCGAGCGCGCGGCGGTCGGCGTGGTCGGCGACGACGCGCATCATCACTTCGCGATTCGCGCTCGCCCGCGAATGCGGCCCGTACATCGCTTCGGCGCCGAGCACCTCGATGTGGGTCGCCGTGAAGTCGGCCAGGCCAGCGACCTTCAGCAGCCGGCGCACGCGCTCGACGATCGCGGCGCCGGTGCGCTCGGCCTTCTTCACCGCGTCGATGCCGACGATGACGAGCGAGCCGACGCAGCGATATCCGTGCAACGCCGTCGCCGAGACCTTGTAGGTGTCGGTCGGCGGCAGGCCGCGGGCGCCGTGAACGCGGACGTGGCGGGCATCGTCCTGCTCGATCGCGACGTCGCGGAAATCGCAGATGACGTCGGGCAGCACGTACGCGCCGGGGTCGCCGATCTCGTAGAGAAGTTGCTCGCAGACCGCGCCGCGGGCGATCAGGCCGCCGGTGTCGACCGGCTTGGTGATGCGAAAGACGCCGTCGGCGCGGCACTCGGCGATCGGATAGCCGATCGTCGACCAGTCCGGAACCGATTCCCAGTCGGTGAAGAGGCCGCCGGTCGCCTGGCAGCCGCATTCGATGATATGGCCGACGAGGCTGCCGGCAGCGAGCAGGCCGTAGTCGGTCGCAGTCCAGCCGAACTCGTGCATCAGCGGCCCGAGCGCGAGCGCACTGTCGACGACGCGGCCGGTGACGACGATGTCGGCGCCGGCGGCGAGCGCGGCCGCGATCGGCAGCGCGCCGAGGTAGGCGTTGGCGCTGACGACGCGCTTGGGCAACGGCTCCCCGCTGTTCGCGTCGCGGATCCCGGCGGCGGCGAATCCGGCCGCCTGCGCGCTGACGTCGTCGCCCTCGACGACCGCGACCTTCAGCGCCAGCCCCGTCTCGGCGATCATCTTCTCGAGCGCCGCGACGCACGCGCGCGGGTGGATGCCGCCGGCGTTGCTCACGACCTTGATCTTCTTCGCCGCCAAGTCAGCCAGCACGGATCGCATCGCGACCTCGACGAAGTCGGTCGCGTAGCCGAGCTCGGGACGCTTGAGCCGCGCGCCGGCGAGGATTGCCATCGTCGTCTCGGCGAGATAGTCGAAGACGAGGTAGTCGACCTGGCCGGAGGCGACGAGCTGCGGCGCGGCGACGCGGCTGTCGCCCCAGAAGCCCGACGCGCCACCGATGCGAACGATCTTCTCGAGCGCCACTGCAGCTTCTCCCGTCGTGAGAGCGAAGCGTAGCAACACGCGATGATCGGCGGCGGCGCGGCGCGCCGCTAAACTGATCCGATCCTTCGAGGCCTGCACGTGGACCTGCTCGATGCATCGCACCTGCCCGATCGCTTCGCTTCGGTCGAGGCGCTCGACGAGTTCATGACGCGGCCGAGCCGCGCCCTCGTCGACGACCTCGACAGCGTCGACGGCGACCTCATGATCCTCGGCGTCGCCGGCAAGATGGGGCCGACGCTGGCGCGCCTCGCCAAGCGCGCATCGCCATCGCGCCGCGTCATTGGCGTCGCCCGTTTCAGCGACGCCGCAGTACGCGCGCACCTCACTCGTGACGGGATCGAGACGATCGCCTGCGACCTGCTCGATCGCAACGCCATCGCCGCCTTGCCCGACGTAGCGAACGTCGTCTTCGCCGCCGGCCACAAGTTCGGCGCCAGCGGCGCGCCGGCGCTCACTTGGGCGATGAACGCGCACGTGCCGGCGCTCGTCGCCGAGCGCTTCCATGCATCGCGCATCGTCGCCTTCTCGACCGGCAACGTGTATGGCTTCTCGGCTGCTGGCGGCGCCGGCGCCAGCGAGACGACGCCGCCGGCGCCGGTCGGCGAGTACGCGCAGTCGTGCCTCGGCCGAGAGCGCATGTTCGAGTACTTCTCGGCGAAGCACGGCACTCCTGGTCGGATCGTCCGCCTCAACTACGAGATCGACATGCGCTACGGCGTGTTGTTCGACATCGCCTCGAAGGTCCACCGCGGCGAGCGGGTCGACGCCACGATGGGCCATGTCAACGTCATCTGGCAAGGCGACGCCAATGCGCAGGTGCTGCGCTGCCTCGCCCATTGCACCGCGCCGACGACGCCGCTCAACGTCACCGGACCGCACACGCTCTCGGTCCGCGAGCTCGCGCACCAGCTCGCCAGCAGGCTCGGCACCGAGGCGCACGTGGTCGGCAAGGAGGCTGCGACCGCGCTCCTTTCGAACACGGCGAACGCCACCGCGCTGTTCGGGCCGCCGGTCGTTCCGCTCGGCCGCATGCTCGACTGGGTCGCCGACTGGGTGAAGGCAGGCGGCGCGAGCCTCGGCAAGCCGACCAAGTTCGAGGTCCGCGATGGCACCTTCTGAGGCGCTCGCGATCGACCGGCTCGGCGTCGGCGACGTTGACGCGGGACTGCGGCTGTCGGACGCTGCAGGCTGGAACCAGACCGCCGAAGACTGGGCGTTCTTCATCGCCCGCGGCACCGCGTTCGGCATTCGCGACGGCGACGCCGCCAACGCGCTGATCGCGACCGCTGCCGCCTTGCCGTACGGCGCCAGCGTCGGCTGGATCTCGATGGTGCTGGTCGATGGTCGCCATCGTCATCGCGGCCACGCGACGCGACTCGTCGCCGCATGCGTCGATGCCCTGCGAAGCGCCGGCCGCGCTGCCGCGCTCGACGCAACTCCGGACGGCGCCGCGGTCTATCGCCGCGCCGGGTTTGCCGCGGGCTTTGCCTTCGAGCGTTGGCAACGCGAGGCGCAAGGAGCGGACGCTCTGCCAGGCGCGAGCGTCCTCGACGAGCGGCGACGCGACGCTCTCCTCGCGCTCGACCGCGTGACGTCGGCGCTCGATCGCAGCGCGCTCTTCGCCAGCTTCCTCGACCGGCCGACGACGAGCGCCTGGCTGACCGGCGACGCGAGCGGCTTTGCCATCCTGCGCGCCGGCCGCCGCGCGCGCCAGCTCGGCCCGATCGTCGCCGCCGACGAAGAGGCGGCGATCGCGCTTCTCGACCGCGCGCTCGATGCCGCCACGGGCCCGGTCTTCATCGACGTGCCGAGCCGCTGGCCAGCGTTCGCCGCGGCGCTCGGCGAGCGCGGATTCGCCTGCCAGCGCCGGTTCGTTCGGATGGCACTCGGCGAGACTGGGGTGCTCGCGGCGAATGCACGTGTGTTCGCTGTCGCCGGCCCGGAGTTCGGCTGACCGCGCAGCCATGCAAGCCTCGACTGATCGCCTCTCCGTCGCCGCGCTACGCGAGCGGCTCTTCGCCGGCCTCGCGATCCCCGCCCATCCGCTCGCGCTCGACGCGTCGCGCCAGCTCGATCGCCGCCGCCAGCGCGCGCTGGCGCGCTACTACCTCGATGCCGGCGCCGGCGGCCTCGCGGTCGGTGTCCACACGACCCAGTTCGCAATCCGCGAGGCCGGACTCTTCGAGGAGGTGCTCGGGCTCGCTGCCGACACCGCCCGAAACTGGCGGCCGCTTGGCAACGAAGGATCGCCGCGGCCCGTCCTCGTCGCCGGCGGCTGTGGGCGCAGTCAGCAGGCGATCGCCGAGGCGCGCCTCGCGCGCGGCCTCGGCTACGACGCCGTGCTGCTGAGCCTGGCCGCGCTGAAGGGCGCGAGCGAAGACGAACTCGTCGTCCACTGCGAGGCGGTCGCCGCCGAGATGCCACTGATCGGCTTCTATCTGCAGCCTGCGGTCGGCGGCATCGACCTGCCGGTGTCGTTCTGGACCCGATTCGCGGCGATCGACAACGTCGTCGCGATCAAGGTCGCGCCGTTTCATCGCTACCGCACGCTCGATGTCGTCCGCGGCCTCGTCGCTGCCCGCGCCGAGCGTCGCGTCGCGCTCTACACCGGCAATGACGACCACATCGTGCTCGACCTCGTGACGCCGTTCGACGTCGTGCGCGACGGCGAGCCGGTGCGGCTGCGCTTTCGCGGCGGGTTGCTCGGCCACTGGTCGGTGTGGACGAAGACCGCGGTCGAATTGCTCGAGCGCTGCAAGACGTCCGCCGCTGCGCAGGACGCCGGCAGCGCCGTCGATGCCGGGCTGCTCGCGCTCGACAGCCGCGTCACCGACTGCAACAGCGCCTTCTTCGACGTCGCCAACGATTTCGCCGGCTGCATCGCCGGCTGCCACGAGGTGCTGCGCCGCCAGGGGCTGCTCGCAGGGACGTGGTGCCTCGATCCGAACGAAGGCCTCGGACCAGGGCAGGTCGACGAGATCGAGCGCGTCCTCGCCGAGCACCTCGACCTTGCCGACGACGCGTTCGTCGCGATGCATCTGGAGCGCTGGCTGGCCTGAGCCGGCACGGGCGCACACGCGTCGAGCTTCGGCGCCGCATTTCAACCGCAGAATCCCGCCATGGCCGTCCCCGGCTCGCCACTGTTCTCGCCCAAGGTCAAGGTGCTCGGCGTCGAGGCGTTCGAGCAGCCGTTCCGCTTGCGGATGCCGTTTCGCTTCGGCGCCATCACGCTCACCGAAGGGCGGCAGGTGATCGTGCGCGTCCACCTGCGGCTCGACGACGGTCGCGAAGGTTTCGGCTACGCCGCCGAGATGCTGGCCGCGAAGTGGTTCGACAAGAGCCCGGCGCTGACCGACACCGAGAACCAGGACCAGTTGAGGAAGGCAATCGAGATCGCCGCGGACGCCTACCGCGAGGCGCCGCTGTCGACGCCGTTCGACCTCTTCGCCGACAACTACCGCTACCAGCTGCGCGCCGGCCGCGGCCTCGAGCTGCCGCCCCTGGTTGCGAGCTTCGGCAACGCGGTGCTCGATCGCGGCGTGCTTGATGCCGTCTGCCGCCTGTTCGGCGTCAGCTTCTGGACCGCGATGCGCAGCAACCTGCCGGGGATGACGGCGCATCCGGTGATCGCCGACCTGGGCGCGTTCGACTTCAGTGCGTTCCTCGCCAGCCTGGCTCCGGTCGCGAGCATCGAGGCGCGCCACACCGTTGGCCTGCTCGACCCGATCACCGCCGCCGACCAGACGCCGGCAACGCGCGTCGACGACGGCCTGCCCGAGACGCTCGAGGAAGTCGTCGCCACCTACGGCCAGCGCTGCTTCAAGCTCAAGGTCGGCGGCGACCGTCGCGCGGATCTCGATCGCCTGGCGCGGATCGCAAGCGTGCTCGACGGCGTTGCCGGACTGCACGTGACGCTCGACGGCAACGAGCAGTACGAAGACGTCGAATCGGTGGTCGAGCTCTGGAGCGCGATCGAGGCCGCTCCGACATTGCAGAAGCTGTGCGCAGCGACTCTTTTCATCGAGCAGCCGATCAAGCGCCAGGTCGCGCTCGCGCGCAGCGTCGCACCGCTCGCACGTTCGAGGCCCGTCATCATCGACGAGTCCGACGGCGAGCTCGACGCCTTCATCCGGGCGCGCGCCCTCGGCTATTCGGGCGTCTCGTCGAAGAACTGCAAGGGCTTCTATCG
>DATAYY010000034.1:0-48288 GCA_036272325.1 Caldimonas sp.
GCTCGACGCGCGCAGCCGTCGGATCGTCGAAGAGCGCTGGCTGAAGGTCAACGACGACAGCTCGGGCGGCATGACGCTGCACGACCTGGCTGGCGAGTACGGCGTCAGCGCCGAGCGGATCCGCCAGATCGAGGTGGCGGCAATGAAGAAGATGCGCAAAGCCTTGGCGCATGCGGCATAGGCTGTAGGCCCCGGGCTTCGCGCACTTCTTCGAAACCGGGCTGCTCCTCCCCTTCGCTCCCGTCCCTCCGAGAGGGCAGGGCCGGCCCCGATCGGGCCCGTTTCGCTTCTAAGCGGCGACGAGCTGCTTGATGTCGGCGGCAAGGATCTTCGGATCGCCGCCGTAAGGGACGAAGAGGCGCACGCGGCCGGCCGGATCGAAGACGAACGACGCGGCGCTGTGGTCCATCGTGTAGCTGCCGGGAGTCTTGCCCGGCGCCTTGGCGTAAAAGACCTTGAACTCCTTGGCCGCGGCGGCTGTCTGCTCGGCGTTGCCGCGCAGGGCGACGACGCCGGGGCCGAAGTTGGCGACGTACGCCTTGAGGACCTCCGGCGTGTCGCGCTCAGGGTCGATCGTCACGAACACGGTCTGCAGGCGCTCGCCGTCGGCGCCGAGCAGCGTGCGGACCTGCGCCAGCTCGGCCATCGTCGTCGGGCAGACATCGGGGCATTGGGTGTAGCCGAAGAAGACGACCGTGACCTTGCCCCTCCAGTCGGCAAGGCTGCGCGGCTTGCCGTCGGTGTCGGGCAGCTCGAGGCGACGCGCGAACTCGGCGCCGGTGATGTCGGTGAAGTGGAAGGTCGGCTTCGCGGCGGCGCCCGGCAGGCGATCGCAGCCACCGACGAGCGCCAGCCCGGCGAGGCCACCGAGCGCGAAGGCGCGTCGCGTCGTCGTCATGCGAACAGCGTCGACAGAGGCGCCCACAGATAGTGGTCGACCAGAAGCGCCGCGAACAGCAGCGTCAGGTGGACGATCGAGAAACGAAAGGTCCGGCGCGCCAGCGCGTCCGAGTAGCTCCGCCAGAGCCGCCAGGCGTAGCCGCTGAACATCACGCCGAGGACAATCGCGGCGGCGAGATAGATGCCCCCGCTCATGCCGGCGACGAACGGCAGCAGCGTCGCCGCGAACAGCACCAGCGTGTAGAGCAGGACATGCAGCCGCGTGAATGCCGAGCCGTGCGTCACCGGCAGCATCGGCAGGCCGGCGCGGCGGTAGTCGTCGGCGCGATAGAGGGCAAGCGCCCAGAAATGCGGCGGCGTCCAGACGAAGATGATCAGGCACAGGATGAGCGCCTCGGGGCCGACGTCGCCTCGCATCGCCGCCCAGCCGAGGACAGGCGGCATCGCTCCCGAGGCGCCACCGATGACGATGTTCTGCGGCGTCAGCGGCTTCAGCACCAGTGTGTAGACGATCGCATAGCCGACGAAGGTCGCGAGCGTGAGCCACATCGTCAGCGCGTTGACGGCGAACCAGAGGATCGCACTGCCGGCAATGCCGAGCGCAGCCGAGAAGGCGAGCGCCTGCAGCGACGTCAGTTCGCCGGTCGCCGTCGCCCGCCACGACGTGCGCCGCATGCGTGCGTCGATGTGCTGCTCGACCAGGCAGTTGAACGCCGCCGCCGCCGCGGCGACGAGCCAGATGCCTGCGACCGCGGCCAGCACGAGCCGCCAGTCGGGCAGTCCGGGAGTCGCAAGCAGCATGCCGATCAGGGCACAGAAGACGATCAGCTGGACCACCCGGGGCTTCGTCAGCGAATGGAACTGGCGCAGCTTGGTGGCGAGCGAGACGCTTCTGCGAGCGGTTGGCGCGGCGATGTTCGACACGTTCCGATCCTAGTCCGTTAGCCGACGAGCGCGGGCGATCCGCCGGCGCCGACCGTCGACGCCGCGACTGGTCGCTGCGCGCTACGGACGAGGAGCACGGTCAGCATGACGACGAGCGCAGCAGCGCCGCCCGTGTGCGCGAGGGCCGCCGCGAGCGGCCAGCCGAGCAGGACGTTGCCGAGACCGCTCGCGGCCTGCCACGCGGCGATCGCGAGCAAGCCGAGTGCCCAGGGCAGCGTCGCTGCGCCCGCGGCAAGGAGGCGCCAGGCAAGCGCGACGAGAGCCGGCAGCAAGACCAGCGCGCCGATGCGATGCGCCATGTGGATCGCCGTCAACGCGGCGAACGGCAGATAGCCGGAGCTGCCGCTCTCGCCGAGCGGCCGCACGACGACGAAGCCCTCGGCCGGGTCCATGACGGGCCACCAGCTGCCCTGGCAGGTCGGGAAGTCGCGACAGGCGAGCACCGCGTAATTGCTGCTGACCCAGCCGCCGAGTGCGATCTGCACCACTGTCAGCGCGGCGATGCCAACCAATCCCGCTCGCAGCGCCGGTGCGAGCGCGAGTGCGCGCGGCGCGTAGTGCTCGGCCTGGATCGCGAGCAGCGCGAGCAGGCCGAAGCCGGCCAGCAGGTGGAGCGTGACGATCGCCGGATAGAGCCTGAGCGTCACCGTGAGCGCGCCGAATGCGCCCTGGACGCAGATCCAGAGCAAGGTCCACGCCGCCCAGCGCGCGCTGATCCGCCCGGCGCTGCGGCGCGACTCGCGAATCGCCATCACGAGCAGGACGATGACGAGGACGCCGATCGCCGTCGCCGCATAGCGATGCAGCATCTCGACCCAAGCCTTGGTGACCGTGACCGCGCCCGTCGGCACCGCCGCCTCGGCAGCGGCGATGTGGGCGCTGGCGCCGATCGGGCTGGCGTGGCCGTAGCAGCCGGGCCAGTCGGGGCAGCCGAGCCCGGAGTCGCTCAGGCGCGTGAAAGCGCCGAACAGGACGAGATCGAACGCAAGGAAGAAGACGAGCCATGCGAACGCCTGCAGCCGCCGCGCCGGCGCTTCGCCTTCGTGACGCCGCCAGAGCCAGGCGATGGGGACCAGCGCAAGCAGCGTGCCGACGGCGAGCACGCCGAGCAGTGGCGCGAGATCGTAGGCTGGGACGGCGGCGTTCATCGCTTCACCGGCCGGGACGGTCCCAGCCGGCCGACGCGCTGAGGAGCTTGTCGAGGTCACGCTTCAGGCGACCGGGGTCGGCCGCGACCGGAACACGCATCATCCACTCGCCGTGCGGATCGACGAGGTACAGGTGATCCTCGAGCTCGTTGCCGGGAGCCGGGGCGAGCCAGCCGAGCAGCGCGGCGCGCGACGTCCGCAGCACCGTGGTCGGTGCGAAGGCGGTCTGCCGCGTATCGGCCGTCGCTGCGATCGCGCGCAAGGTCTCGGGCCGCGGCGGCGCCTTGTCGTCGACGAGCCAGACCTTGTCGACGCGATCCTGGTTCGCGCCGAGCGCCGCGTGCAGCTGCCGTTGCAGCCAGAGATGGCGCTCGCAGCGCGCGTCGCAGGCACCGCCGGCGACGACGACGATGAGCCACTGGCCGCGAAGAGTCGCCGGCGCGACCGTCGTGCCGGCAAGATCGGCGAGCGGCAGCGACGCCGGGATCGGCCGCGTCGGCACGATCAGCTCGCTGTAATTGGTGCGCGCCTGCGGGCGCAACGACGAAAAGTACGCCAGGTACGAGGCGATGACCGGCGCCGCGCACACGAGCAGGACGAGGCCCATCGTCCAGCGGCCGCGCTCGGTGCGACGCAGCTCGGCAGCGTCGCGCGTCGACGGCAGCGAGTGCACGCTCAAGTTGACGAGCAGCGCCGAATCAGGACTTGCCGGGGCGGATGAATTGATGCCAGACATAAAGGAAGGCGATGCCCGCCGCGATGGCGAACCACTGGACTGCGTAGCCGTAGTGCTTCTGCACGTCGGCCGCCGGCGCCGGCCAGTGGCGCGCGAGGCCGTCGGCCGCCGAGCCAGGGGTCTCGCGCTCCACCACCGAGAGCGGCAACAGGTCGAGGCCGGTTTCGCGCGCGAACGAGGCGATGTCGAGATTTTGCCGGATCGGGCCGCTCGCGGCGCCGCCGAAGTCGAACAGCCGTGCGGGCGACGCGGCGACGGTTCCGGTGACGGTCACGATGCCGGTCGGCGTCTCGAATGTCGGCAGCGCAGTGCGGTCGTTGAAGCTGCGCGGCACCCAGCCACGCTGAACCAGCGCCGTGCCCGGGCCCGGGGCGAGCGCAAGCGGCGTGACGACGAAAAAGCCGACCTTGCCGTCCATCTGCCGGTTGTCGAGAAAGACGGTGCGATCGGCGATCCAGTGCCCGTGCAAGACGACGGCGCGCTGATGCTGCGCCTCGGCCGCCTCCGCCGTGCGCGCGAGAGCAGCGGCGTCGAGCACCGGCTCGCTCGCTCGCGCCGCGAGGGTCGACTGCAAGGCGACCTTCTGGTCGGCGCGATCGAGCTGCCAGAGGCCCAGACGCACGGCCAGGGCGATCGCGGCAAGCGCCGCGAGGGTGACGACGAGACGGCGCTGCGGCCCGGCTCCGCTCGCCCGCACCGGCGCGGTGTCGGAGTTCACGCGCGGCACGTGCCGGTCACTTTGCAGCGCCGGCGACCATAATCGATCACGATGCACGTGCTCATCGGCGTCGCCTTCGCCGTCATCCTCGGCGCGCTCGCGTGGGCGGGCGTCGCGATGCTGCGCGGCGGCCGCGCCGAAGGATCGAAGAGCGGCGACATGATGCGCGCGCTCGCGGTGCGCATCGCGGTCTCGGTGTTGCTGTTCGTCTGCCTGATCATCGCCTGGTCGCTCGGCTGGATCCATCCGACCGGCGTTCCCCTCGGCCACTAAGCGATCCGCGCGCCACGAAACGAAGTGCAGGCCCCGGGCCGACGCCGGGCCGCCTCCTGAGGCGGCCCGCGCCCCGGGGGCAGCCGAACGAAGCGAGCGTGAGGACCCTTCCTCTTACAACCAGTAGACGACGACGTAAAGACCGAGCCAGACGACGTCGACGAAGTGCCAGTACCACGCCGCCCCCTCGAAGCCGAAGTGGCGCTCGGACGTGAAGTGCCCGCGCATGATGCGGATGGTGATGAACAGCAGCATCGTCATGCCGACGAACACGTGGAAGCCGTGGAAGCCGGTCAGCATGAAGAAGGTCGAGCCGTAGACGCCCGAGCTCAGCTTCAGGTTGAGCTCGCTGTACGCATGGCCGTACTCGTAGGCCTGAAAGCCCAGGAAGGCCAGGCCGAGCAGGACGGTCAGCCACATGAAGACGATCGCGCGCGCGCGGTGGTTCGCGATCAGCGCGTGGTGAGCGATCGTCACCGTGACGCCCGAGCTGAGCAGGATCGCCGTGTTCAGGGTCGGGATCGGCCACGGTCCCATCGTCGCGAACGGCTCGATCGTGCCCGCAGGCGAGGCGGTAAAGCCCGGCGCGGCGCTCGGCCAGACCGCCTTGAAGTCAGGCCACAGGATGGCGTTGTCGAGACCGCCGAGTTCCGGCACCGAATACGTCCGGATCCAGTACAGCGCGCCGAAAAAGGCACCGAAGAACATCACCTCCGAGAAGATGAACCAGCTCATGCTCCAGCGGAACGAGACGTCGATCTTCTTGCCGTAGGAGCCGCCCTCGCTCTCGCCGATCGCCTGGCGGAACCACTGCTGCAGCACGAACGCCAGGACAACGAAGCCGGTGGTCAGCACCCACTTGCCCCAGTCGTTGCCGTTGACCCACTGGCTGGCGCCGAAGATGATGAGCAACAGGCCGAATGCCGTCGACGCCGGGTGGCGCGACGGCGCGGGAACGAAGTAGTAGGGCTGCGTGCCCGCCGGTGTCACTGCCGACATCTGATGCTCTCCTGCCGATTCAGAAAAATGCCTGCGGCCCGCTCATGCAGCGACGCCGCTCCTGATCACCCACTGGACGAGCATGAACAGCATGCCCACGAACAGCGCGGCGACGACGACGCCGGCGATGACGACGTGGAGCGGATTCAGCTCGGTCACGTCGCGCTCCAGATCTTTCGCCTTGCGCACGCCGAAAAACGACCAGAGCACCGCAAGTAGCGTGCGCCCGAGAGGCACCTTGCGGCGCTGGCGCTTCTGCGCATCGACCTCCTGGCCGTCGCGACCGGTCTCGCTCACGCGCCCGCTCCCGGCGGCTCGGCCGGCGTCTTGCCGCCGGCTTCGAAGAAGGTGTACGACAAGGTGATCGTGCGCACGTCCTTCGGCAGCTTGCGGTCGACGACGAAGACGACCGGCCACTGCTTCGATTCGCCCGGCTTCAGCACCTGCTCGGTAAAGCAGAAGCACTCGAGCTTCTTGAAGTGCGCCATCGCCGACGCCGGCGCGTAACTCGGGATCGCCTGCGCGTGCATCGTCCGGTTCTGGCGGTTGCGGAACTCGTACATCACCGTCGTCACCTCGCCCGGATGGACGTCGATCCTGGCCTGCGCCGGCTTGAAGTCCCAAGGGCCGCGGGCGTTGGCGTCGAACTCGATCGTCACCGTGCGGCTGAGGTCGACCTGCGGGTTGGCCGGCGAGTCGGCTCCGCTCTGGACCTCGGAGCGCGCGAGCACGTTGACGCCGAGGGCGTCGCAGATCGAGCGATAGATCGGCCCGAGCGCGTAGCCGAACGCGAACATCAGCGCAGCGACGACGACGAGCTTTGCGACCATGCGCCGGTTGTCGGCGACGAGGGCGGCGTCACGAGAGGGCGAAGCGTCAGGCATGTCAGCCAAAGAAAGCGCTCTTGGCGATGAAGCCGAGGAAGAAAACGATCGCGATCGACGCCAGGATGAGCGCCAGCCGCACGTTCGCCTTCCGTTGCCGGTCGTCGGTCATTGCCCGGATCAAGCGTGGACCGGCGCGCCGCCCGCTGCGTCGCCGTGCGGCGGCACGTGCGCACCGATGATCCTGGTGCCGGCGGCGTTGAGCTGCGGCGGTGTTTCGAAGGTATGGAACGGCGCCGGCGACGGCACCTCCCACTCGAGCCCCTCGGCGCCTTCCCAGGGCCGCTGCGGGGCCGGCGCGCCTTTGCCGCGCATCATCGGCAACACGACCGCGAACAGAAAGTAGACCTGCGACAGCCCGAAACCGAACGCGCCGATCGACGCGACCATGTTGAAGTCGGTGAACTGGATCGGGTAATCGGCATAGCGGCGCGGCATGCCGGCGAGGCCGAGGAAGTGCATCGGGAAGAAGGTGACATTGAAGAAGATCAGCGATGACCAGAAGTGGATCTTGCCGCGCGTTTCGTTGTACATCACACCGGTCCACTTCGAGCCCCAGTAATAGACGCCGCCGAACATCGCGAACAGCGACCCCGCGACCAGCACGTAGTGGAAGTGGGCGACGACGTAATAGGTGTCGTGGATCTGGATGTCGATCGGCGCCATCGCCAGGATGAGACCGGTGAAGCCGCCCATCGTGAAGACGAAGATGAAGCCGACCGCCCAGAGCATCGGCGTCTCGAAGGTCATCGAGCCCCTCCACATCGTCGCGATCCAGTTGAACACCTTTACGCCGGTCGGCACCGCAATCAGCATCGTTGCGTACATGAAGAAAAGCTGGCCCGTCACCGGCATGCCCTGGGTGAACATGTGGTGGGCCCAGACGATGAACGAGAGGATCGCGATCGACGCCGTCGCGTAAACCATCGAGGTGTAGCCGAACAGGCGCTTCCTCGCGAACGCCGGGATGATCGCGCTGATGATCCCGAATGCCGGCAGGATCATGATGTAGACCTCCGGGTGTCCGAAGAACCAGAAGATGTGCTCGTACATGACTGGGTCGCCGCCGCCCGCCGCATTGAAGAAGGTGGTGCCGAAGTGGCGGTCGGTGAGCGTCATCGTGATCGCGCCGGCCAGCACCGGCATCACGGCGATCAGCAGGTACGCGGTGATCAGCCAGGTCCAGCAGAAGAGCGGCATCTTCATCAGCGTCATCCCCGGCGCACGCATGTTGAGGATGGTGACGATGATGTTGATCGAGCCCATGATCGAGCTCGCGCCGAGGATGTGCAGGGCGAAGATGCTGGCGTCCATCGACGGGCCCATCTGCAGCGTCAGCGGCGCGTAGAGCGTCCAGCCTGCGGCTGGTGCGCCGCCAGGCATGAAGAACGAGCCGACGATCATGAGCGCGGCCGGGATCAGCAGCCAGAAGCTCAGGTTGTTCATGCGCGCGAACGCCATGTCGGGCGCGCCGATCTGCAGCGGGACCATCCAGTTCGCGAAGCCCACGAAGGCCGGCATGATGGCGCCGAACACCATGATCAGGCCGTGCATCGTCGTCAGCTGATTGAAGAACTGCGGACTCATGAACTGCAGGCCGGGGTGGAACAGCTCGGTGCGGATTGCCAGTGCGAGCACGCCGCCAACCATGAACATCGTGAAAGCGAACACCAGGTACATCGTGCCGATGTCCTTGTGGTTGGTCGCGTAGACCCAGCGACGCCAGCCGTGCGGCGCGCCGTGATGCTCGTCGTGGCCGTGGTCGTGGCCGGCCGCGTCGACCGTGCCGCCGTGTCCGATGACTGCGCTCATGGAGTGGATGTCCTCTGGGGGTTGCTGTCTTTTGCTGTCTATCGGCGCGCCGCCGCGACTTCGCTCGGCTGCACGATCTGGCCGGTGGCGTTCGACCAATGGTTCTTGGTGAACGTGATGACGGCGGCGAGCTCGGTGTCGGACAGCTGCTTCCAGGACGGCATCGCGCCGTTGTTCTGGCCGTTCAGGACGACGTGGATTTGCTTGGTCTTATCGGCGTCGAGCACCGTCGGCGAGCCATCGAGCGCCTTTACCGCGCCGCCGCCCTTGCCGTTGGCCTGGTGGCAGACTTGGCAGTTGGCGGTGTAGATCTGCTCGCCGCGCGCGGCCAGCGTGGGCAGCTCCCAGACCTTGGTCGGATCGTCTGCCTTGGCCGCGGCTTCCTTCTTCTTGCCGTCGACCCAGGCCGTGTATTCCTGTTGCGTGACCACCTTGACATGGATCGGCATGTACGAATGTTCCTTGCCGCAAAGCTGGGTGCACTGGCCGTAGTAGTCGCCGACCTTGTCGGCACGGAACCAGGTGTCGCGCACGAAGCCGGGCAGAGCCGTCTCCTGCACGCCTAGCGCCGGCACGTAGAAGGCGTGGATGACGTCGTTGGCGGTGGTGATGATGCGCACTTTCCTGTTGACCGGAACGACGAGCGGGTTGTCGACCCTGAGCAGGTAATCGTCGCCTTCGGGCTTGCCGGCATCCGACGCCTCGCGCTGGGTGACGTCGAGCGTCGACAGGAAGCCGATACCCTCGCCCTCGCCATTCAGGTAGTCGTAGCCCCACTTCCATTGGATGCCGGTCGCCTTGATCGTGAGGTCTGCGGCGCTGGTGTCCTTCATCGCCACCACGACGCGCGTCGCCGGCAGCGCCATCAGGATGACGATGACAAACGGCACGATGGTCCAGGCGATCTCGACCGTCGTGCTCTCGTGGAAGTTAGCGGCCTTGGCGCCGACTGACTTGCGGTGCTTGAGAATCGAATAAAACATCACGCCGAACACGCCGATGAAGATCACCAGGCAGATGACAAGCATGAAGTTGTGCAGCCACTGCTGATCGACCGCGATTTGCGACATCGGGGCCGGCAGGTCGAGCTGATTGACCTTGGGGCCGCCGGGCAGGTCGCGCACCGCGGCGGCGGCGGCGAGGCTGGTCGCCGCGAGCGCCGTGAGGCCGAAGGCCAGGCGCGAAAAGGCTCTCATCGTCATGGTCGGTGTTGCCACTGGAGCTTGTAGTCGTTCGTTGTTCAGACCAGGCCGCGAGTCCCGGAGTCGCTCGTCGCGGGTGCGACGCCCGAGCGCCTGATCGCGGTGCGCAGCTCGTCGGCGAGCGCGCGACGCAATTCCGGGCGGATGAAGCGGCCGATCGCGACGCGCTTGCCTTCACCGGAGATCTCGATCAGCGAGCCGTCGCCGTGCGCCGGTTCGACGCGCACCCACGGCGACGCGAACTCGACCTGGTCGGTGCGGCTGCCGAGCGTGCATTCGACGGTCAGCCGGCCCGGCTTCAGGACGACCCGCTCGCGGTCCCCTGCATGTCGGGCGTAGACGAAGAGCGCGGCGCCCACGGCGAGCAGCTCGAGGCTGGCGAACGGCATCACGAGCGTCGCGCCGCGCCACCAGAATGCGCCGGCGATGGCGAGCGACCAGGCGCACAGCGACAGATAGAACGCGACCAGCTGGGGCGGAGTCATCGAGCAGTTGCGCCGAAGCAGCCACTGCAGCGAGCCGTCGCCGAGGCCGGTGGTGCTGCCGAAGCGCAACGCCGCGTTGGCCGGCGACCCCGCTCCGAAGGCCTGTACGCTGAGAGAGGACATCCTGCTGTGGTCCGAAGGTGTGCCGGTCGTTGCTGCCACGGCCCACCGCGACCGCAGTCATGTCGGAAGGCTGGGCGCCTTCGACAAAGCGACAGATTTTAGCGTACCGCCTCGGCCCGACGGCCGCTGCCTGCGCACCATCGCGCGCATGTCGTCGAGCGAGACCACGACCGGCGCATCGGCGCGCAGCCGCGGCGGTGGCTTGAAGCCGTGTCCGTACGCGACTTCGACCGCGAGGCCGATGCTGCCGTTCGCATCGGCGCGCTCGCCAAGCGCGGCGAGCAGCCGCCGCCGCCAGGCCGGCGTTCTGAGCGCCGGATGACGATCGGGGTGCGTGTTGCCGCCGAGCTGGCGCAGCTCGGCGAGCAGCGCCTCGGCACTCTGCCAGCGCAGCTGGATCGTCTCCTGGTCGAGCACCGGATCGGCAAAGCCGGCGTCGACGAGCATGTCGCCGAGATCGTGCATGTCGATGAAGCCCGGCGTCGGCATCGGCCAGCCGCTCGCCGCGTAGAGCTCGCGCAGCTCGCGCAGGGTCCCCGGGCCGAGGCAGGAGAAGACGGCGACGCCTTCGACCTCGAGCAGGCCGAGCCAGCGCGCGAACAGCGCCTGCGGGTCGACGACGAGGTGCAGCGCCATGTTGGCCCAGACCAGCTGGGCACGACCGATTGCGACGTCGCTCGCGCTTTCCTCGACGACGGCGGGCGCGCGCGCGGCGCCGAACGACCACCAGCGCGTTCGCTCGCCGGCGCGCCGACGCGCCGCCCATGCCGCATCGGGTTCGACCGCGACCCGTTCGGCGCGCGGGTACACGGCGCGCACGACGTCGTCGCCGCCGCCGGGGCCTGGCCACCACTCGACGATGCGCTGCGGCTGCAGGCGGATCGGCGCCAGCCGCTCGACCAGGCGGCGGGCGATCTCCCCGTGCAGCCACGGCAGCGTGTCGTTGCGTGCGAGGCGGGCGAGCGCGGCGCGCGCCGCCACCGGATCGACGCCGCGCGCCGTGCTGCGTTCGCTGGCGACCATTCGCCGGCAGTATATTGAGGCGACGCTTGCGACGCGCTGGGCGAGAGTCGACGCGCCGGCGCGACGAGATCGCCGGGGGCGACGTCGCCATCGTCGCCATCGTCGACGGCGTCTGACGACGGCGGCACCGCGGCCGAGCTGGCGCGCGTCCGCAGCAGGCCGGCGCGAAGCGGGTCGAAGTCTGGGTGCTGGCGCGAACGCCGGGACCCGAAGATGCGTAGCGCGGGAGGAGAGCGGCGTGTTCCAGATCGTCCTCGTCGAGCCCGAGATCCCGCCGAACACGGGCAACGTCATCCGCCTCGCCGCCAACACCGGCTGCCGGCTGCACCTGGTCGAGCCGCTCGGCTTCGCGATGACGGACCCGCTGCTGCGTCGCGCCGGCCTCGACTACCACGAGTACGTCGACATCCGCCGCCACACGTCGTGGCCGCAGTTCGTTGCCGAAAGCGGCGCCGATCCGCGCCGCATGTTCGCGTTCACAACCGACGGCCAGCGACGCCTCGCCGAGGTGCGCTTCGCCGCCGACGACTGGCTCGTCTTCGGCGGCGAGACCGCGGGGCTGCCGGCCGCGGTCCGGGCGAGCTTCGACGACGATCAGACCGTGCGCCTGCCGATGCGCCCCGGCCAGCGCAGCCTCAACCTCGGCAACGCCGTCGCGATCACGGTGTTCGAGGGCTGGCGACAGAACGGCTACGTCGGCGGCGTCTAGCGACCGGCAGCCGGGCCGCGTTCAACCTGCATCGACCCGGATCGACTCGGCGCGCGCCTCGCGCCTCATCAGCTGCGCGAGCGCGCGATCGGGCGCGATGCGGCCGGCGAGGACGTCGGCAACGGCAGCGACGATCGGCATCTCGACGCCGCTCGCCGCGGCGCGGGCGAGGACCATCGATGCGCTGCGCACGCCCTCCGCAACATGGCCGAGATCGGCCAGGATCGACACGAGGTCCTTGCCGGCGGCGAGCTCGACGCCGACCGTGCGGTTGCGCGACAAGTCGCCGGTTGCAGTGAGGACGAGATCGCCGAGGCCCGACAAGCCCATGAACGTCGCTGCCTCGGCACCGAGCGCGACGCCGAGCCGCGTCATCTCCGCAAGGCCGCGCGTGATGAGCGCAGCGCGCGCGTTCTGCCCGAGCCCCATGCCGTCGGCGATGCCGGTCGCGATCGCGAGCACGTTCTTGACCGCACCGCCGACCTCGACGCCGACCGGATCGGCCGAGGTGTAGACACGCACGTTCGCGTGATGGAAGGCCGCCACTGTCTGGGCGGGCACGGCGGCATCGTCGCTCGCGGCAACGAGCGCCGTCGGCTGCCCGCGGGCGACCTCGATCGCAAAGCTCGGGCCCGACAGCACGCCGACCTTCGCCGCTGGGCAAGTGGCGCGCGCGATCTCGTGGCCGAGGGCGCCGGTCGCATCCTGAAAGCCCTTGCACAACCAGAGCACGGTCGCGTCGAGCCCCGGCGGCAGCCCCGCGAGCATCGGCTCGAGCCCTGCCATCGGCGTGGCGATGACGACGATGCCGTGCTCGGCGAAGCGCAGTGCGGCGGCGAGATCGTGGTCGACCTGCAGCGCCGGCGGCAAGGCGATCTCGGGCAGATAGTGCCCGTTGCGGCGAGTCGAGCGCAGGCGCGCCACCAACGCTACGTCACGCGCCCAAAGACAGGTCGGGTGCGCGGCCACGGCGTGGACCGCCAGCGCGGTTCCCCACGCACCGGCGCCGAGCACCGTGATGTTCATTGCCGCACGCGCCTGACGAAGACGGGCGGTGCGCGAGCGCCTAGCTGGCTGCGCCGACCGCGCCCGACCCGTTCGTCGCCGCGTTGCCGGCCTGGGCGAGAGCCTGCGCCTGCTGCGCTTCGTACATCGCCTGGAAGTTGACCTCGGTCAGCACGACCGGCGGAAAGCCGGCCCGGGTGCAGACGTCGGAGACGATCGCGCGCAGGTAGGGATAGACCATGTTCGGGCAGGCGATGCCGAGGATCTGCTTCAGCTGCTCGTCGGGGACGTTGCGGATCTCGAAGATGCCGCCCTGCTTGGCCTCGACCAGGAACAGGGTCTTGTCGTTGATCTTGGTCGTCACCGTTGCTGTCACGGTCACCTCGTAGGCGCCGTCGGCGATCGACTCCGCGCCGAGCGTCAGGTTGATCTCGACCTGCGGCTGGCCCTGCTCGAGGAGGATCTTCGGCGAATTCGGCTGCTCGAGCGACAGATCCTTCAGGTACATGCGCTGAATCTGGAACGTCGGGAGCGTGCTGGGGTCGGCGGCCATGGCGATCTCTGTCGGGTGAAGGCTCGCCGACGGGCGAGCACTGGGGCGAACGAGGCGCCGAAAGGCGCGCGGCGATTATCGCGTGCCGGCGAGGAGCGGCTCGAGGCCGCCGCCGCGATCGAGCGCGACCAGCTCGTCGCAGCCGCCGACGTGGGTGTCGCCGATGAAGATCTGCGGCACGGTCCAGCGGCGCGTCAGCCGGACCATGTTCTCGCGCTCGTCGGGCTCGAGGTCGACCCGGATCTCGTCGATCGCCTCGACGCCGCGCTGCTTGAGGAGCGCCTTGGCACGCAGGCAATACGGGCAGGTCGCCGTGCTGTACATCTTGACCGGCTGCATCAGGCAGTCTTTTCGGTCGGCAGGTTGGCGGCGCGCCAGGCGGCGAGGCCGCCGGCGAGCGCGGTCGCGTTCTCGAAGCCGAGCTTCTTCAGCTGCGCGACGGCGCGCTGCGCGCGCGTGCCGGTCGGACAGATGACGACGACCGGCAACGCCTTGTTCTTCGGCAGGTCGCGCGAGGTCTCGAGGCTGGCGAGCGGGACGCTCTTCGCGCCGACCGGATGGCCAGCGGCGAATTCGGCCGGCTCGCTGATGTCGATCAGGATCGCCTTCTCGCGATTGATCATGCGCACCGCATCGGCGGCGCTGACACCACCGCCGCCGACCCCGCCGGCGAGCACCGGCCAGAGCAGGAAGCCTCCGGAAACGATCGCCGCGGCGAAGAGATACCAGTTGTCGAGAACGAATCTCAAGGTCGTCGGCAAAGCGTTGCCTCGCGGTCGGGCGAAAGTCGAATTATAGAATTCACCCCCGGCCGGCCCGCTCGGTCGGTCCCATTGCCCCTTTCGCAACGGGTCAGCACCACCGCCGTCTGCTCGCGATGCACAAGCTCGTCCTCGTTCGCCACGGCGAATCGACCTGGAACCTCGCCAATCGCTTCACCGGTTGGACCGACGTCGCACTGACGCAGCTCGGCATCGAGCAGGCGCGCGCCGCCGGCCGGCTGCTGCGTCAGGAGGGATTCGAGTTCGACCGCGCCTGGACGTCGGTGCTGCAGCGAGCGATCTGGACCCTCTGGCACGCCCTCGACGAGATGGACCGGACGTGGCTGCCGATCACGAACGACTGGCGCCTAAACGAGCGCCACTACGGCGCGCTGCAGGGTCTCGACAAGGCCGAGACCGCGGCGAAGTTCGGCGAGGCGCAAGTGCTCGCCTGGCGGCGCAGCTACGACGTGCCGCCGCCGCCGCTCGCGGCCGACGACCCGCGCAGCGAGCGCCAAGATCCGCGCTATGCGCAGCTGGCGCCCGGGCAGATCCCGCTCACCGAGTGCCTCAAGGACACCGTCGCGCGCGTGCTGCCGCTCTGGCATGAGCAGCTCGCGCCGGCGATCGCGCGCGGCGAGCGGCTGCTCGTCTCCGCGCACGGCAACAGCATGCGCGCGCTGGTGAAATACCTCGACGGCATCGGCGACGCCGAGATCGTCGCCCTCAACATCCCGAACGGCATTCCACTCGTCTACGAGCTCGACGACGCGCTGCGACCGATCCGCAGCTACTACCTCGGCGACGCCGAGGCGGTGGCGCGCGCCGCGGCGGCGGTCGCGGCGCAGGGCAAGGCGCGCTAGGGCCTGCTGCAGGCTTGACTCAAGGCGCCGGGACGCCGAGCGCGGCGGCGATGTCGGCGCGCAGCACTTCGGCGAGCGCGCGTCGCTCGACACCCTGGGTCGGGCGCGGCGGCAGGAACGTCAGGCGAACGCGGACACCGTTGCCGCACGACGTCCGCCACAGGCTCGTCAGCAGGCTCGTGTCGCCGATGAACTCGACCGCTGCGCTGACGGCGTCCGTCGTGTCGGCGAAGCGGAGCGCGACCGGCTGCACCGGCGTCGCGGTCGCGATCGCCGCCTGCAGCAGGTTGGCGTGGAACGGCAACAGGCCGTGGCCGGTCGACGTCGTTCCCTCGGGAAAGATCGCCACCACCTGGCCAGCGGCGAGCGCCTCGGCGATCGCGTGGACGACGCGCAGCGCATCGCGCTTTCGCTCGCGCTCGAGGTAGAGCGTGCCTGCCGAATCGACCAGCCGCGAAACGAGTGGCCAGCCCTTGACGTCGGCCTTGGAGACGAACCGCGCCTCCGGCACGACCGCATGCACCGCCATGATGTCGAGCCAGGAGACGTGGTTGACGACCAGCAGGCTCGCTTCGCGCCTCGGCACGCCATGACATTCGAAGGCAACGCCGAGGACGGCGAGCATCTTGTTCGACCACCAGCGAATCCGCTCGCGTCGCGCGTCGAGCGACAGCGACGGGAACGAGAACAGAACGAGCGCGAGGCCGTGCAGGCCATGGACGACCGCGTGCGCCAGGCGCGCCAGCGCGCGCAGGCGCCGCATCACTCGGCCGCCATCCCGTCAGCCGAGCGCGTCGAAGGCGACCGCGCCGGCGACCAGGGTGCAGTGAACGCGCCCCGGCATCTCGTGTCGCGCGAACGGCGTGTGATGGCTGCGGCTCGCGAGCGTGGTGCCGTCGACGGTCCACGATTCGTCGGCGGCGAAGATGCAGAGATCGGCCGGCGCGCCCTCGCTGAGGCCGCTCGCCGCCGCCGCCGCGCCGCCCGAGCGCGCGAGCACCGCGGCCGGCCGGCTGGTCACGGCGGCCAGCGTCTTCGCGAGACCGAGCTTCGACGCTTCGCCCCACTTGAGCGCAAGGCCGAGCAATAGCTCGAGACCGGTCGCACCCGGATCCGCTTCGGCGAACGGCAGATGCTTCGCGTCCTCGCCGACCGGCGTGTGGTCGCTGACGAGCGCATCGATCGTGCCGTCGGCAAGCGCGGCGCGGATCGCGTCGCGATCACGCTGCTGGCGCAGCGGCGGCACCAGTCGCATCGCGGCATCGAAATAGCCGATGTCGACATCGATCAGGTGCAGCTGATGGATGCTCGCGTCGCACGTCAGCGGCAGCCCCTCGGCCTTCGCCCTGCGAACGAGATCGACGCCGGCGGCACTGCTCAGCCGACAAAGGTGGACTTTCGCGCCGGTGTCGCGCACAAGCTCGAAGATCGTCGCCAGCGCGATCGTTTCGGCAAGCGCCGGCACGCCCGACAAGCCGAGCCGCGTCGCCAGCGGCCCCTTGGCAGCGACGCCATTGCCGAGCCAGGCGTCGTTCGGACGCAGCCAGACGGTGTAGCCGAACGTCGCCGCGTACTGGAGCGCGCGGTGCAGGACCAGGGTGTCGCGGATCGCGACGTCGGCCTGCGCGAAGCCGATGCAGCCGGCTTCGCTGAGCTCGGCCATCTCGGTCAGCGCCTCGCCCTTCAGGCCCGCGGTCAGCGCACCGAGCGGATGGAGGCGCGCCAGGTTCAGGTTGCGGGCGCGGAACTTCAGCATCTCGACCAGGCCAGGCTCGTCGAGCACGGGGTCGGTGTCGGGCGGGCAGACGACGCTCGTCACGCCGCCGGCCACCGCGGCCGCGAGTTCGGACTCGAGCAGGCCCGCGTGCTCGTGGCCGGGTTCGCCGAGGCGGGCAGCGAGGTCGACCAGGCCGGGCACGACGACGGCGCCGCGGGCGTCGATCGTTCGCGTCGGCTCGAAGTCGCGCAGCCGCGTGTCGACACCGCGGGCGACGATCGCGATCCGCTCGCCATCGATGCCGATCGCGCCGGCGTCGTCGCGACCGCTCGCCGGATCGACGAGGCGCGCGTTGGTGATCAGGATCCTGCTCGTCATGGCGTGTTGCCGGCGATGATCGACATCACCGCCATCCGCACCGCGATGCCGAACGTGACCTGCGGCAGGATCACGCTCTGCAGCCCGTCGACGACGGCAGAGTCGATCTCGACGCCGCGGTTGATCGGCCCGGGGTGCATGACGATCGCGTCCGGCTTGGCGAGCGCGAGCTTCTCGGGGCTGAGGCCGAAGGTCTTGAAGTACTCGCCGGCGCTCGGCAGCATCGCGCCGCTCATGCGCTCGTTCTGCAGCCGCAGCATGATCACAACGTCGGCGCCGCGGATGCCCTCGGCCATGTTGTGGCAGACGCGAACGCCCATCTCTCTGAGGTCGCCCGGAACGAGCGTCTTCGGACCGACGGCGCGGATCTCCGCCGTGCCGAGCGTCGTCAGCGCGTGGATGTCGGAGCGGGCGACGCGCGAGTGGACGATGTCGCCGACGATCGCCACCGTCAGGTTGCTGAAGTCCTTCTTGTAGTGGCGGATCGTGTACATGTCGAGCAGCCCCTGCGTCGGATGCGAGTGGCGGCCGTCACCGGCGTTGACCACGTGCACGTGCGGCGCGCAATGCTGCGCGATGAGGTAGGGCGCGCCGCTCTCCGAGTGGCGGACGACGAACATGTCGGCGTGCATCGCCGACAGGTTGGCGATCGTGTCGAGCAGGCTCTCGCCCTTGGCGGTCGACGAGCGCGCGATGTCGAGGTTGATGACGTCGGCCGACAACCGCTTGGCCGCGATCTCGAACGTCGTCCGCGTCCGCGTCGAGTTCTCGAAGAAGAGGTTGAAGACGCTCTTGCCACGCAGGAGCGGAACCTTCTTGACGTCGCGGTCGTTGACGCTGAGGAAGGTGCCGGCGGTGTCGAGGATGTGCTGCAGGATCGGCGCCGGCAGCCCCTCGATCGACAGCAGATGGATGAGTTCGTCGTTGCGGTTGAGCTGAGGGTTGCGACGGCCGAACATGGTTGCCACGGACGCGACGTTACCGGATGTCGAAGCTGAAGCGGCCGCCATCGTCGCGCGCCAGCGAGAGGCGCTTGGCCGCCGCCAGCTCGATCGTTGCCGGCGCGAACGCGGCGGCGATCGGCAGCTCGCGGCCGCCGCGGTCGACGAGCACCGCGAGCGCGACGCTCGCCGGCCGGCCGAAGTCGTACAGCTCGTTGACGGCGGCGCGAATCGTTCGCCCGGTGTAGAGAACGTCGTCGACGAGGACGATGTGGCGGCCCTCGACGTCGAACGGCAGCTTGGTGTGGTCGGCCCCGCCCGACATCCCGCGCTGCGAGAAGTCGTCGCGGTGCAGCGCGCTCGAGATCACGCCGGGCGCACCCGCGAGGCCGAGGTCCTTCTGCAGCCGTTCGGCGAGCCAGGCGCCGCCCGACCAGATGCCGACCAGGCCACCGCCGGGCTTCAGCAGTCGGCGAACGCCGTCGAGGAGCTGCGCGTAGAGTGCCTCGGCGTCGAGCCGGTCGATGGCGTTCACGGCAGTCCCGCCAGATGCTGCTCGAGCAGGATCGCCGCCGCCGCGGCGTCGACGTCGCCGGCGCCGGCGCGTCTGGCGTCGGTCGTGGTGTAGCGCTCGTCGACCTCGTGCACGGGCAAGCCGAAGCGGACGCCGAGCTCGCGGGCGAAGCGGCGCGCGCGCGTGGTGTTGGCGTGCGGCGCGCCGTCGGGGTGATAGGGAACGCCGACGACGAGCGCATCCGGGTGCCATTCGTCGACGAGCGCAGCGATCGCGTCGGCGCGAGCCTCGCCTTTTGCGTCGACGGTCGTCAGCGGCGTCGCAGTGCCGGTGATCGCGTTGCCGGTGGCAACGCCGACGCGGCGCGTCCCGAAGTCGAAGGCGAGATACGAGCGGGGTGGGCTGGCCGAGGCGAGCGCCCGGCTCATTGCCAGGCCCGCGCGCCGCGCGCTGCGGCGTGCGCCTGGGGAGCGGTGCAGCGACTCATGCGTGCCCCGCGTCGGCACTGAGCATGCCGGCGTCGATGCCGAGCAGCGACAGCGCCTTTTCGTAGCGCTGGTCGACCGGGGTGTCGAAGATGATGCCGGGCTCGGCCTCGACGTTGATCCAGCCGTTGCTGCCGATCTCTTCCTCGAGCTGGCCGGCCGCCCAGCCGCTGTAGCCGAGCGTCACCAGCACCTTCTTCGGGCCGGCGCCGCTCGAGATCGCCTCCAGCACGTCCTTGCTGGTCGTCATCTCGAGGCCGCCGGCGATCCGAAGCGACGAGTTGTACGGGCTGTCGCCGCTCTCGTCCGACAGCGGCTCGTGGAGGACGAAGCCGCGCTCGGTCTGCACCGGGCCGCCGAAGTACACCGGCAGCTCGGCGAGGTCGTCGCGATCGAGCGAAAGCTCGACCTTCTCGAACAGGCTCTTCAGCGTGATGTCGATCGGCTTGTTGATCACCAGCCCGAGCGCGCCCTTCTCGCTGTGCTCGCAGAGGTAGATGACCGTGCCGGCGAACGTGCCGCCGCTCATTCCCGGCATGGCGATCAGGAACTGGTTCGTCAGGTTGATCGGCGTCGCGGCCATGGCCCGATTTTATTCCCGGCCGCCGCCGCCGCGCCCGACCGCGCGTCGCGTACGGCCTTTCGGCACACTTGCCGGGCCATGGCGGACGAAAAGCCCCTCGACAGCGCACTGGTCTGGTTCCGTCGCGACCTTCGGGCTGACGACCACGCCGCGCTCTACCACGCGCTCCGGGCGGCGCGCCAGGTGTGGTGCGCGTTCGTCTACGACCGCGCCATCCTCGACGAGCTGCCGCGCGCCGACCGCCGGGTCGAGTTCATCGCCGAGAGCGTCGCCGCGCTCGCGGCCGACCTCGCCGCGCTCGGCGAACGTCACGGCGTGCCGGGCGTTCGCCTCCTCGTCCGCCACGGCCAGGGCGCCGACGAGATCGTCGCCCTCGCCGCCGAGCTGCACGTCCAGGCGGTCTACGCCAACCACGACGACGATCCGTATGCGCTCGCGCGCGACGCCCGCGTTCGCGGCGCGCTCGCCGACCTCGGCGTCGCCCTGCACACGTCGAAGGACCACGTGATCTTCGAGCGCAGCGAGGTGCTGACCGGAAGCGGCAAGCCGTACAGCGTGTTCACGCCATACAAGGCGGCCTGGCTGGCCAAGCTCGACGACTACTTCCTGACGCCCTATCCGGTCGAGCGCCACGCCGCGAGCCTCGCGCCGACGCCCGCCGGCGTCGCCGGCGCGTTGCCGACGCTGGCCCGGCTCGGCTTCGTCAGGACCAACCTCGACGCGCTCAAGGTCCACGGCGGCAGCGCCGCTGCGCAAGCGCTCTTCACCGACTTCCTGCAGCGCATCGACGACTACGCGGACGCGCGCGAATACCCTGCCGTGAAGGGCCCAAGCTACCTCGGCGTGCATCTGCGCTTCGGCACGATCTCGATCCGCCGCGTCGCGGCGGCGGCGCGTGCCCACGCGGCCGACGCCGGCAGGCACGCGCGCGGCGCCGAGACGTGGCTGTCGGAGCTGATCTGGCGCGACTTCTTCCAGCAGGTGCTGCATCACCTGCCGCACGTCGTCGGGGCGCCCTGCAGGCCCGAGTTCGACAAGGTCCGCTTCGAGCACGGTCGCCACGCCGATGCCGCATTCAGCGCCTGGTGCGAGGGGCGGACCGGCTATCCGCTGGTCGACGCGGCGATGGCGCAGATCAACCAGACCGGCTGGATGCACAACCGCCTGCGCATGCTGGCGGCGAGCTTCCTGACCAAGGATCTCGGCATCGACTGGCGGCGCGGCGAAGCGTACTTCGCGCACCACCTTATCGACTACGAGCTGGCGTCGAACAACGGCGGCTGGCAATGGGCGGCGTCGACCGGCTGCGACGCGCAGCCGTGGTTTCGCATCTTCAACCCGCTGACGCAAAGCCGCCGCTTCGATCCCGAAGGCAAGTTCATCCGCCGCTACCTGCCGCAGCTTGGGCGCCTCGACGACGCGCAGATCCACGCGCCGTGGCTGGTCGGGCCGATCGAGCTCGAGGCCGCCGGTGTCGAGCTCGGCCGCAACTACCCGCGGCCGATCGTCGACCACGCCGAGGCACGCGTCAGGACGCTGCAGCGCTACGGCGTCGTCCGCGCCGCGAACGTCGCCTGAGCTCGCGCCGCAGCGCTGCGCCTTGCACTCAGGCCTCGGCCTGGACCTGCGTGATGTAGCGCGCGATGAGCGCGAGCAGGTCTTCTTCCGAGTAGGGCTTGCCGAGGTAGTGGTCGACGCCGAGCTCGGTCGCGTGGTCGCGGTGCTTCTGTGCGATCCGCGACGTGATCATGATCACCGGCAGGTCGCGCCAGCGGGTATCCGAGCGGATATTGCGCACGAGGTCGAAGCCGTCCATGCGCGGCATCTCGATGTCGGAGAGGACGACCTGCGGCACTTCCTCGGCGAGGCGCTCGAGCGCGTCGAGCCCGTCCTTTGCGAGCGTGACGCGATAGCCCTCGCGCACCAGCAGGCGCTGGGTGACGCGGCGCACCGTCAGCGAGTCGTCGACGACCAGGACGAGCGGCGCAGCGCTGGCCGCTGAGGGGGCCGCCGCCGGCAGCAGCGGCCGGGTCGCGTCGGTGCGCGGCGCCATCACCGCGTGCGCGGCTTCGCCGTAGAGCGTCGCCAGCGCGACCGGGTTGTAGATCAGCGCCACCGCACCCGAGGCGAGCAGCGTCATGCCGGCGAGGCCGGGCAGGCGCGACAGTTGCGGGCCGAGGTTCTTGACGACGACTTCCTGGTTGCCGAGCACTTCGTCGACGTGAATGGCGATCCGCTGCTGAGCGCTGCGAATGACGACGACGGTGCGCGTGCGGCCTTGCGCGTCGGGACGCGAGCCGAGCTGCAGCAGCGCACCGAGCCAGAAGAACGGCAGCGTCTGGCCGCCGAACTCGAACCCGCCGCTCGCGTACGCCGCGTCGACTTCGCCCGGCGTCGCCCGGCGAACGATCTCGACCAGCGTCGACGGCACCGCGACCATCGTCTCGCCGCAGCGCAGCATCACGACCTGCGTCACCGCGGTCGTCAACGGCAGCACGAGCTTGAACGACGTGCCCTGGCCGGCTGCGGTCGCGGTCTCGATCCGGCCGCCCATCGCAATCACCTCGGCGCGGACGACGTCCATGCCGACGCCGCGGCCGGCGAGCTCGGTGACGGTGTCGGCGGTCGAAAAGCCGGCGGTGAAGATGAGGTTGGCAAGCTCGGCATCGCTGTGCGCGCTGCCGGGCACGATCAGCCCCGTCGCCTCGGCCTTGGCGCGGATGCGCGCGAGGTCGAGACCGGCGCCGTCGTCGCGAAATTCGACGCCGACCTCGTTGCCTTCGTGCGAGAGCGCGACGACGATCGTTCCGGTCGGCTCCTTGCCGGCGGCCTTGCGGGCCTCGGGCGGCTCGATGCCGTGCGAGACGCAGTTGCGCAGCAGGTGCTCGAACGCGCCCGTCATGCGGTCGAGCACGCCGCGGTCGATCTCGATCGAGCCGCCGACGATGTCGAGGCGGACCTGCTTGCCGGTTTCCTTGGCCGCCAGGCGGACGACGCGGTAGAGGCGATCGGAAAGGCCCTCGAACTCGACCATGCGCGTGCGCAGCAGGTCGTCCTGGAGATCCCTGGTCAGGCGAGCCTGGGCGACGAGCTCGTCCTCGGTCGCCTCGAGCGAGCGCTGCAGCGTGCGCTGGACCGTCGCGACGTCGTTGACCGACTCGGCCATCATCCGCGTCAGTTCCTGGAAACGCGTGAAGCGGTCGAACTCGAGCGGGTCGAACGCCTGCGAAGCCGCCTTCGCTGCCTCGAGGCGCGAGCTCATCTGCACTTCGCCCTGCAGCTCGATGTCGCGCAGCTGACCGCGCAGCCGCTCGAGGTTCTCGGTCAGGTCGCCGAGCGAGCCCTTGATCTGGCCGACTCCCGACTCGATGCGCGATCGCGTGATGCTGACCTCGCCGGCCTGGTTGACGAGGCGGTCGAGCAACGGCGCGCGAACGCGCACCGCCGACTGCGATGTCGTCGCCCGCGGCTCGGGCTTCGCCGCGGCCGCGGCGTCGCCGTTCCTGGCAAAGCGCGACCAGTCGATCGTCGCCGGCTCCGCCGCCGCCGCCGCAGCGGTCGGCACCGGGGCCGGGCCGGCCCTTCGCCCTGTGGCACGAGTGCGTTCGCGACCGGTCTCGGCGCGCTCGTCGCTCGCCTTGGCAGCCTCGCCGACCGCTCTCTCCCGTTCGTCGTTGGCGGCCTTGTCCTCGGTGGCGGGGACGACCGGCGTCGCGACGAACAACGGCACCTCGGCGAGCGGCGCTCGGGCGGAATCGCTCGGGCGCGGCGCGGCAACGACGGGGGCGGCGGTGGCTGCGGCGACGGCATCGGCGTAGGCCTGCGCATCGCGGCTGCGCAGCGCCTCGAACGCATGCGTCATGGCGTCGGAGACCGCCTGCAATGACTCGACGTCGGCGGCGCTCGCATGAGCGTCGCCCGCGATCAGGCGCTCGATCCGCGTCTCGAGCCGGTGCGCCATCTCGCCGAGGCGCATCGCGCCGGCAAGCCGCGCGCCGCCCTTGAGCGTGTGGAGCGTGCGCATGCAGGCCGCCGCATGGCTCGACTCGGCGGGCGCGACGAGCCAGTTGCGCAGCTGGGCGTCGAGCTTGGGCAGCAGCTCCTGCGCCTCTTCCTCGAAGATCGGGAACAGCTCGAGGTCGACGGCGTCGATCGCATCGATTTCGTCGTCGACTTCGCCGAAGGTCGACGGTCGCGCCGGCGCGTGGCGGATCGTCTCGACCGGCGCCGCCGCGAGTGGCTTCAGCTCGGCGACGCCGAGCGGATTGAAGCCGCCGAGGCCGCCGAACATCGACGGCGACGGCTCGCCCGGCTCGTCGTCGCTCGGCTCGGCCGCCGTGGCGGCTGGTTCATGCGGCGGTTCGTGCCAGGCCGAGGTCGGCGGCGAGGCCTTGGTGCGGGTTTCGATCGCCGCGTCGTTGCTCGACGCGGGCGGTGCATCGGCCGGCGGTGCAGCGGCCGCACCTTCGCCGGCCGCGGCGGCGACGCCGTCGTCGCGGCTGCGGTCGTCGATCGCCGTTTCTTCGCCGGCGATCGGGCCGTGCGCGGTCGGCGTCGCCTCGGCATGAGCGTCGTTGGCGGCGTCGGCAACGTCGTCGATGCCGTCAATGCCGTCAATGCCGTCGAGCGTGAGCAGCGGCTCGACCGCGATCGCGGGCTCGATCGGCGAGATGCTTTCCTGGCCTTCGGCAAGCTCCGACGCGGCAGTGGCCGCCTCGAGGCGAATCGCCGAGCTGACCTCGTGCTCGGCCAGGCGGACCAGAAGATCCGGCGCCGGCTGCTGCAGGAAGCCGGCCGCGAACTGGTGCAGCAGGCGGCGGATCTCCTCGGCGGCGTTGACGAACAGACGCGCCTCTTCCTCGGTGCCGTGGCCGATGACCTGCGTCCGCGCGAGCGCATGCTCGAGCGAGCGCGCCAGCTGCGAGAGATCGGTGAAGCCGACCGTCGCCGAGCTGCCGGCGAGCGAGTGCGCCAGGGAAATCGGCACTTCGCCGACCGGCCGGTGCAGCTCCATCGCCCACTCGGCGACTTCGGTCGTCAGCCGGCGCGACAGCTCGTCGGCCTCGTTGAGATAGATGTTGAAGAGCGGGATGCCGATCCGGAGCGGACCGACGACCTTGACGTGCTCGTCGGCCGTCGCGCCGGCGGCTGCGTCGGTGCCGATTTCCAGATCGACGGTTCCCGAGTCGTCGCCGCGCGGCGACGATGCGGCCGTGCCGCTCGACAGGTCGAACGTGAAGCCGGCCAGGTCGCGCGAGCGAGCGGCATCGCCGCTCGGCGCGAGCGGGCGGATCAGCTCCGGCGCTTCGCCCGGGCTGCCGAGATCAAGGTCGACGAAAGCCGAGGGCATCGCCTCGAACTGATCGTTCGTCAACGTCGTCTGCATCTCGTCGGCGCGGGCGTCATCGAAGCGATCAAACATCGCCGACGCCGCCGCGTCGGCGAGGGCCGGCGTCGCGGGCATCGGCGCAGCGGCACCGGCGCCGGGCTCGATCCGGTCGAACTTCGAGAGGTCGAGCTCGAACGAAAGGCCGTCGCCGTCGGCAGGCGCGGAAAGCGCGGCCGCGGGTGCCGGCGCCGCCGGCTCGCCGACCGGGCGCAGATCGAGGTCGCTGCTACTCGGCAGGTCGGGCGGGAAGCCGATCGGCAGTGCGATGTCGGGCGCGGGCTCGCCGGCGATGCCGGTGCCCGCGAGCTTGCCGGCGGCGACGACGACGTCGCGTTCGTTGTGCAAGCCGGACCGGTGCGAGGCAATGTCTTCGACCCAGTCGCCGAGGTAGCCGAGCACCCACCCGGCGAACTCCAGCAACGGCGGCTCGGCGGCGCGTTGCTCGGCGAGCTGGGTGTTGAAGACCTGCTCGCACGCCCACGCGGCGTCGCCGAACTCCTTCAGCCCGACCATGCGCGAGCTGCCCTTGAGGGTGTGGAAGGCGCGGCGCAGCGTCGTCAGCAGGCCGATGTCGTCAGCAGCAAAGTGGAGATCGGCGCTCGCGGCCCGCCCGGTGGCGACGACCTCGCGCGCTTCCTCGAGGAAGATCTCACGCATCTCGTCGTCGTGTTCGAAGTCCTCGACCAGTGTGATCGGCTTCATCGGCGCCAGCGGCACCGGTGCGCTGACGGGCGCGAGGCCCTGCGGCTCGGTCGACGTCGCGACGAAGTCGACCAGCGCTTCCGAGAGCTCGCCGCGGGCGCTGGCGATGTCGATCGGATCCTGCGCCTTGACGAGCGCGTCCTGTGCCTTCAATACCGCCGCTGCGAGCGCCGGCTGGTCGGCGGCCTGCGCTTCGTGCGAGAGGCGATCGAGGTCACGCCGGACTTCCTCGACCGGCACGTCTTCGCGGACCGAGGTGAACGCGAGCATCTGCGCTTGCTCGAGAAGACGCGGCTCTATGGGCGCGGCACCGGGGGCCGATTTCGGTGCCGCGCTGCGCCCCATGACCGGCGCCAGCGTTCCCGCTTCGGCGTCGTAGACGAAGAGCGACTTCGCCATCTGCGGCTGCACGCTCAGCATGTCGATCATGAAGCCGAGCGCGGAGAGGTTGCCGGCGATGCGGTCGAACACGCCGGCCGAGGCGAGCTTGGCCGGTTCGACCGCGGTCGCCGCCAGGCCCTCGACCTCGCCGCGCATGCGCACCAGCGCTTGCGCAGCGGCGTCGACCCCGAGCACCGAGAGGACGCCGCGCATCGAGGCGAGCTGCACCGGGACGTCGCGCAGCACCGTGTTGTCGACCGGATTGCGGAAGAACTTGTCGATCGCCTTCTCGGCCTCGGTCAGCGAGGCGCGCAGCTCCTGGACGACGCTGCCCATCGTCTGCCGGTCGGAGACGCGACGGTAGAGCTCCTCCATCCAGGGCTCGAGCGGATCGGGTGGCGCCTTCTGGCGCACCAGCGCGAGCCGCTCGCCGAGGCGCTTGATCCGATCGGCGTGCTCGGGCATGTCGAAGTCGCCGTCCTCGAGCGCGGCCTCGAGGTACAAAAGGCTCGTCGCGACCTCCATCGCGAGCGGCGCCGGCGGCGCCGCCTGCGCCGCCTGCGTTTGCTGGATCGCGGCCTGCAACTCGGCGGCGAACGCCTCGCCGAACGGGAACAGGCGGCGCAGCGAATCGCCGACGAGGGCGAACTGCTCGGAAAGCCCCGGCAGCCGATGCAGCTCGCCGCCCGCGATCGCCGACCAGGCCTCCTTGGCGGCGGCGACGCGCTTCTTCGCGTGGGCGACGATCGCCGGATCGAACCGGCCGAGGACGCTGTGCGAGTAGTCGGTGGGTTCCTGCTCGACGAAGCCGTATGCGTCGCGCACCGCGACCAGGCGCGGCACGCTGACGCCGCGCCCCGCCGGCGCCGCCTGCGCGCAGAAGAACAGCACGTCGCGCGCGAGGCGCTCGGAGACGTCGGAGTCGCCACGCTGGAGGAGACGGAACTGGGCGAGCAGGCGCGACGCGACGCGCTTGGTGAAGACGTCGAAGCCGATCAGGCCGTGGTGCTGCGCCTCGAGCATGCCGGCGGCCAGGTTCCAGAACGTGCGCACCTGGGGATGCGTCGAGCCGGCGCCGAGACCGGCGCAGATGTCGCTGATCCGCGCCGCCGCCGTCAGCGCCTGCGTGCCGCGCATCAGCGCGAGCAGGCCGTTCTCGAACTCGGCGCGCACGGTCGGATCGGCCTGACGCGGCACGACGTCAGGATCGGTCGCGACCTCGCGCCAGCGCCAATCGACCGGCCAGAGGTCGGCCGGATGCAGCCGCTCGGCCTCGACCGCCTCCTGCACCGCGCGGTAGGCGGGGAACAGCGACAGCGAAGAGACCTGCTTTCCGGCAAGCAGTCGCGCCAAATAGTCGAGCAGCCCGAACGACGCGTGCTCGAGGTCGGAGACGAGCTCCGGCGTCAGCGCCTGGGGCTTGCCGATGGCGCGTTGCACGGCGGTCTCGCAGGCGCGCAGCAGGATCGCCGCCGCCGGCAGCCCGACCAGCTCGAGAGCGCCGACGCCCTGGTGGATCTGCGAGCGCGCGGCACGCAGGACGCCGGGGTCGACCGAGTCGATGTCGGAGCCGGTGACGGCCTCGGCGTCCTTCAGGAAGCGGCGCAGCGACTTGTGCGCGGCCTCGAGCGAGCGGCGCAGTTCCTCGTGGACCCACGCGATCGAGCTCAGATCGTCGGTCGGCCCCGTGGTCGGCAGTTCATCCAAACCCATCAGGTTGCTGTCCATCAGGCGTCTCGGCGAAGGTCAGGAAAGGTCGATACGAAGCCAGGTGCGCGGCGACGTGCGTCTCAGGCAATCTTGAACCGCGACACCGACTGATTCAGCTCCTCGGCCGTGCGCGACAGCTCGCGCACCATCTGCGCCGTCGACCGGGTCCCTTCGCCGGTCTGCTCGGTGACCGCGAAGATGTGCTGGATGTTGGCGGCGACGACGTTGGCGGACTGCGCTTCGGAGAGCGACTGTTGCGAGATCTGGGCGACGAGGTCGGTCAGCTGCCGCGTGATGCGGTCGATCTCGCCGAGCGCCGTACCCGCCGCGTCCGACAGCCGCGTTCCCTCGACCACGCCCTGGGTCGACCGCTCCATCGCGCCGACGGCGTCCTGGGTGTCGGTCTGAATCGTCTTCACGAGCGCCGCGATCTGGCGCGTCGCGTCGGCCGAGCGTTCGGCCAGCCGCTGCACTTCCTCGGCAACGACCGAAAAGCCCCGGCCGGCGTCGCCGGCGGAGGCCGCCTGGATGGCGGCGTTCAGTGCCAGCACGTTCGTCTGCTCCGTGATGTCCGAGATCAGCTCGGTGATCTCGCCGATCTCCTGCGACGATTCGCCGAGACGCTTGATTCGCTTCGACGTCTCCTGGATCTGGTCGCGGATCGAGTTCATGCCGCCGATCGTGTTCTGCACCGCTTTCAGGCCCGTCTCGGCCGCCTGCAGCGACTGGCGGGCGACGCCCGCGGTCTCCTGCGCTTGCGACGACACGTTGTTGATTCGGCTCGCCATCTGCAGCACCGACTCGCCGGTGTCGCGGATCTCGCGCAGCTGCTCCGATGCGGTCGCGAGCAGCTCGGTCGAGTTCGCCTCGACCTGCTCGGTCGTGGACGTCACCCGGCCGACCGTCCCCTGCACCTGCGAGACCAGCGTTCGCAGCTCCTCGACGGTGTAGTTGACCGAGTCGGCGATCGCTCCCGTGATGTCCTCGGTCACGGTCGCCTGCTGCGTCAGGTCGCCCTCGGCGACGCCCTGCAGCTCGTTCATCAGCCGCAGAATCGCCGCCTGGTTGGCGTCGTTGACGCGCTTGGCTTCTTTCTCCTGGCCCTCGGCCTCGAGACGCCGTGCCTGCGCGAGCGCGGCGCGCTGGCCCTGCTCGGTCACGTACAGGCGCAGGAAGCCGGCGCCGCCGAGAATGACGAGAATCGCGCACAGCAGGAGCAGTACCAGCGTGAAGCCGCTGAAGCCGGTTTCGGTGCCGAGCTTGTCCTGCACTGCCTCGAGGTCCTTGCGCAGCGGCTCGCTGTCCGAGACGATCGTGTTCTCGGCATCGCGCGCGGCGTTCAGGCCACCGAGGTTGTCGAGAATCACGCCGCCCCGTGCGCGCGTCTCCTGGTACAGCTTGTTGAGGGCGATCAGGCGCTCGCGCACCTGCGGATCGCGCGCACCGGGCAGGCCCATCTGCGGATTGCCGTCGATCAAGCCCTTGGTGATCTCGTTGAACGAGTTGAGGTCCTTGCTGAGCTGAACGACCGCCTCGGGGTTGATGCCTTCGGCGGTCAGGAACTCGTTGGCCGACTTGCCGATCCGCTGCGTCAGCATGACGAGCTGGCCGAGCGCGGAGATCTCGCTCAGGTTCGAGTCGCGCTGCATCTTCAGCGAGAGCACGGCCTCGGACGCCTCGAGCAGGTCGACCGACTGGCGGTTGATCGCCCGCAGCGACTGGCCGACCTCGGTCAGCGCCTTCTGCTGGGCGACGACGACACCGGCGCTCTTCTCGGCCCGCTCGACCAGCGGCAGCGCGGCATCGATCGCGTCCTGCACGCCCGAGGGCGCGGCGGCGACGGGGCCGTCACCGGTCTTCAGGCTGCGCACATTGATCGAGAGCACCTCGGCGCTCTCCTTGACTTCGGGAAAGGCGATCGGGTTGCCGGTCAGCGCCTGCGACACCGACTTCGCGAGCCGCTGCGACTGCATCAGCGCCTGGCCGCTCGCGGCGACCTGCGCCGAGCCGCGGCCGGCGGAAACGAACGACAGGATGGTCAGCACGATTAGCCCGAACAGGCCCACCGCGAGCATCGCGAGCAGGATGCGCTGCTGCTCGGCCGCGGGACGATTTCCGATCAGCGGCAGCGCCGTGCCCATCGACGCGGCGCCGTTGTCGGAGTCCTGCAGGCGGGTCTCGGTGAAGTCGGCGATCCCCGACGGCACCGCCTCGGAAATGATCGACGACTGCGCTTGCGGCGCGCCAACGCCGGCCTGCGGCATCGCGTCGAACGCAGCCGCGGTTTCGGTGTCGGCGAGCGGCAGGTCGGTCGCGGCGCGGCCGGCAACGCCTCGCCCGGGACGATAGTCATCGGCGACGGCGATGTCGCTGTCGATCGTCGACTGGTCGGCATCGTTGCCGCGCTGGCCCCAGCTCTTGATCTTGTTCACGAAGCTCATATGGACCTCTTCCCTTCAGTGCCGTCGGTTGGCGCTGCCGCCTAGCCGACGATGCGCAGGAACGACTCGTCGCCGGCGAGCTCGGCGAGACGCAGTTCCTGCCAGACCCGCGCCGAGGCGTCGCGAAAGCGCGTCCCGGCGAAGGTGGGGCGCTCTCCGGCGTCGTCGCCGTCCGCCGTCAGCTCGTCCTCGCTGCGCAGCCCCGACAGCCGGTCGACGAGAAGGACGCAGTTGAGGTCGAACGACTGGTTGAAGCCGACCAGACGCGCCTGGTCGCGTGGCGCGTCGCTCGTCTTCAGACCGAGGAACGCCGCCAGGTCGACGACGCCGTGCAGGTGACCGCGCAGATTCGAAACGCCGAGAAACCAGCGATGACTGTGCGGCACCGGCACCATCGGCGCGAGCGGAAAGATTTCACCGGCTTCGCGCAACGGAAAGAGAAAGCCGCGCGAGGCGCACTCGACGGCGAGCCAGGATTTCGCGAGCGGCTCGGTGCGGGCGGCCTGCAGCCTTTCGGCGAGCCGAGTCTGGAGTTCGCGAAGGGCCTGCTTGTTCGCCATTCACGTCGGCGCCGGCCGGGCCATCGCACGGGCGACGGCCGCCCCCGCGAGGGGCAGCGAAGGCAGTGAGCATCGGGATGTCATGGCCTCAATCGAAGGCGCGGATCTTCGCCATCAGCTCGGTCGGGTCGACCGGCTTGACGATGTAGTCGCGCGCACCCTGGCGCATTCCCCAGACCTTGTCGGTCTCCTGGTTCTTGCTCGTGCACATGATCACCGGCACGTTCACGAAGCGCGGATCGCGGGTGATCGCACGCGTCAGCTGGAAGCCGTTCTGGCCCGGCATGACGACGTCCATCAGGATCAGGTCGGGCTTGTCCTCGCCGAGCCGCTTCATCGCTTCCTCGCCGTTCTCGGCGGTGCGGACTGAAAAGCCGCTCTTGCCGAGCAGGTCGGAAAGATGGTGGAGCTCGGTCTTCGAGTCGTCGACGAGCAGGATCTTCTGGATCGGCATGTTCAGGTCCTCAGGCGCGAGGTCGTCGGCCGCGCCGCACGCATGCCGCGCCCGGCGCACGTGATCACGATGAGCGATGTCTTCAAGCGGCGCGACGGTGCTGTTGCACCGCCGTCAGCAACTGATCCTTGGTGAACGGCTTGGTCAGGTAGTCCTCGGAGCCGACCATCCGGCCGCGCGCCTTGTCGAACAGGCCGTCCTTGGACGACAGCATGATGATCGGCACCCCGGCAAACTTGACGTTGCGCTTGATGATCGCGCAGGTCTGGTAGCCGTCGAGGCGCGGCATCAGGATGTCGCAGAAGATCAGGTCCGGATCGTGGTCGTTGACCTTCGAGAGCGCGTCGAAGCCGTCTTCGGCGAGGAGCACCTCGTAGCCGCCCTGCTTCAGGAAGATCTCCGCGCTGCGTCGGATGGTGTTGCTGTCGTCGATGACGAGCACCTTCAATCCGGATGTTTCGGCTTCGGCCGCGTTCGTCACCTGACGTTCTCCTCAACGACCTGGGGTCGGGCGACGCGGAGCCGTTGCCGGCGCGCATGCTCGTGCCCGATCAGATCTGCACCATCTCGAAGTCTTCCTTGCGAGCGCCGCACTCCGGGCAGGTCCAGTTCATCGGGATGTCGGCCCAGGCTGTCCCGGGTGCCAGACCGTGTTCCGGGTCTCCAGCCGCCTCGTCGTAGATCCAACCACAGATTAGGCACATCCAGGTCTTGGGGTCGCTCACGTCCGGGCTGGTGCCTTCACTACAATGCAGACAGATTGTAGACACGGCCCCTCTCGGAAAAGCAAGGCTGTGTAGGGACATACGCAACATTGTTCACGTTCGCCTAGAGGTCCCCTGACGCCTCTCGAACCGCTCCCCCTCGCGCCTTTCAAGCACTCCATGACCGACGTTTCCCAGGCTGTCGAGGCCGATCCCAGCGAGCTGGAAGAGCAAGCCGCGCCCGCGTGCGTGATGAGCTTCAACGTCAACGACCCGAGCGGTGCCGGCGGCACGGCGGGCGACGTCTCGACGATCGCGGCGATGGGCGCGCACGCGCTGCCGATCATCACCAGCATCGTCATGCGCGACACCGCGGAGGTGTTCGATCACCACGCGCTCGATGCCGATGTCATCGTCGAGCAGGCCAGAAGCGTGCTCGAGGACGTGACGATCGCAGCATGGAAAGTGGGCTTTCTCGGTTCGACCGAAGGCGTGAGCGCGGTGGCCGAGATCCTGTCCGACTATCCCGACGTGCCCCTGGTCGCCTACCTGCCGAACCTCGCCTGGGTCGAGGAAGACGAGCAGCAAGGCTATCTCGAAGCGTTTCGCGACCTCGTGCTGCCGCAGACGGAAGTCCTCGTCGGTAGCCACCAGACGCTGGCCGATTTCCTGCTGCCCGATTGGGAAGGCGAGCGGCCGCCGTCGTCGCGCGAGCTCGCGGTCGCCGCCAACAAACACGGCGCGCGGTACGTTCTGGTCACCAGCGTGCCCCTGCCAGATCAGTTCCTCGACAACGTCCTCGCCTCGCCGCAAGGCGCGATCACGGGCGAGAAGTTCGAGCGCTTCGAGACGACCTTCGTCGGCGCCGGCGAGACGCTTTCGGCCGCGCTCGCCGCGCTGCTCGCGACCGGCGTCGAGCTGCACGCCGCCGTCGGCGAGGCGCTCGCCTTCCTCGACCAGGCGCTCGACGCCGGGTTCAGGCCCGGCATGGGCAACGTCGTTCCCGACCGTTTCTTCTGGGCCCTCCCCGCCGAAGGCGAGGACGAAGCCGATGCCGGCGACGACGTCGCTGCCGGCGGCGAGGCCGAGGCGATCACGCCGAAGAACCCGCGCCACGTTCACTGACGCGGCCAGGCCGGCCGCGCTCCACGATGCCGACCAACGCCGAGCTGTTCGAGCGCGCCCGGGCCGTCATTCCGGGTGGCGTCAACTCGCCGGTGCGGGCGTTTCGCGCCGTCGGCGGAACGCCGCGCTTCATCGTCGGCGGCGACGGCGCGCGCCTGACCGACGCCGAGGGCAAGAGCTATCTCGACTACATCGGCTCGTGGGGGCCGATGATCCTCGGTCATCGCCACCCCGCGGTCCAGGCCGCGGTGCACGCTGCCGTCGACGACGGCCTTTCCTTCGGCGCACCGACGGCGCGCGAGACCGAGCTCGTCGAGGAGATCCTCCGCCACGTGCCGAGCGTCGAGCAACTGCGACTGGTCAGCTCGGGAACCGAGGCGGCGATGAGCGCGCTGCGGCTGGCGCGGGGCGTCACCGGCAGGAACGTCATCGTCAAGTTCGAGGGGTGCTACCACGGCCACGCCGATGCGCTCCTCGTCAAGGCCGGCTCCGGCCTCGCGACCTTCGGCCATCCGACCAGCGCCGGTGTCCCGGAGGCCGTCGTCCAGCACACGCTCGTCCTCGAATACAACAACGTCGCCGCACTCGAGGCGGCCTTCGCCAGCCACCGCGAGAAGGTCGCCTGCGTGGTGGTCGAGCCGATCGCCGGCAACATGAATTTCGTCCGCGCGTCGCTGCCGTTCATGCAGCGGCTGCGCGAGCTGTGCAGCGCGCACGGCACGCTGCTCATCTTTGACGAGGTCATGACGGGATTTCGGGTCGCGCTCGGCGGCGCCCAGAGCCTCTATGCCCGGGCGATCCCCGGCTTCACGCCCGACCTCAGCGTGTTCGGCAAGGTGATTGGCGGCGGCATGCCGCTGGCGGCGTTCGGCGGCAAGCGCGCGGTGATGGAGCAGCTCGCGCCGCTCGGCCCGGTCTACCAGGCGGGAACGCTCTCGGGCAATCCGGTCGCAACGGCATGCGGCCTCGCGACCTTGCGCGAGATCGCCAGGCCCGGCTTCTTCGATGCCCTCGCCGAGCGCACGCGTAGCCTCGTCGCCGGCCTCGTCGAGGCGGCACGGGGCGCCGGGGTGGCAATGGCCGCCGATTGCGAAGGCGGCATGTTCGGATTCTTCTTCGCCGCCGAGCTGCCGCGGAACTACGGCGAAGTGATGGCGACCGACAAGGAACGCTTCAACCGCTTCTTCCACGCCATGCTCGAGCGCGGCGTCTATCTTGCGCCGGCGCTCTACGAAGCCGGCTTCGTCAGCGCAGCGCACACGCAAGACGACATCGCCGCGACGATCGCCGCGGCGCGCGCGAGCTTGGCCGCCTGAACGTGCGCTGTCGCACGCGCGGCCGACGGCCAGCGGCACGCAAGGCCATTCGCGCTCCCTAGAATCGTCCGATGCACCTGCACGTCCTCGGCATCTGCGGCACGTTCATGGGCGGGCTCGCCGCGCTCGCGCGCGAAGCGGGACACCGGGTCACCGGCTGCGACGCCAATGTCTATCCGCCGATGAGCGAGCAGCTGCGCAAGCTCGACATTGAGCTGGTCGAAGGCTACGACGCCGGCCAACTTCTGCTCGCCCCCGACCTGTTCGTGATCGGCAACGTGCTGACGCGCGGCAACCCGCTGGTCGAGGCGATCCTCGACGCCAACGTCGCCTACACGAGCGGGCCGCAGTGGCTCGCCGAGCACGTCCTCGCCGGTCGCCACGTCCTCGCCGTCGCCGGCACGCACGGCAAGACCGGGACGACGGCGATGCTCGCGTGGATCCTCGAAGCCGCCGGCCTCTCGCCGGGCTTTGTCGTCGGCGGCGTGCCGCTCAACTTCGCCGTCTCGGCGCGACTCGGCCGGCCGGGCGCGCCGTTCGTGATCGAGGCCGACGAGTACGACACGGCGTTCTTCGACAAGCGCAGCAAGTTCGTCCACTACCGGCCGCGGACCGCGATCCTGAACAACCTCGAGTTCGACCACGCCGACATCTTCGACGACCTCGCCGCGATCGAGCGCCAGTTCCACCACCTCGTGCGCACCGTGCCGGCGCACGGCAGGATCGTCGTCAACGCCCGCGACGAAGCGCTGCAGCGCGTCCTCGCGATGGGCTGCTGGAGCGACGTGCAGCGCTTCGGCGCGCGCAAGGAAGCGCCCGGCATGCTGCGCGCGCGCGGCGAACCGCACGCCTTCGACGTGTTGCGCGGCGGCCTCAAGATCGCCCGCGTCGAATGGTCGCTCCTGGGCGAGCACAACCAGCTCAATGCCCTCGCCGCGATCGCCGCCGCCGAACACGTCGGCGTCGCGCCCGAGGCGGCGGCGCGCGCGCTCGGCGAATTCGGCAACGTGCGGCGCCGGCTCGAGCTGCGCGGCACGGTCGGCGGCATCGCGGTGTACGACGACTTCGCGCACCACCCGACCGCGATGCGGACGACGATCGAGGGCCTGCGCCGCAAGGTCGGTGACGCGCGCATCCTGGCCGTGTTCGAGCCGCGCTCGAACACGATGAAGCTCGGCTCGATGAAGGCACAGCTGCCGTGGGCGCTCGAGGAGGCCGACCTCGCGTTCTGTCACTCCGGCGGCCTGTCGTGGGACGCCGCGCAGGCGCTCGCGCCGATGGGCGCGCGCGCCGTCGTCGCGCCGACGATTCCCGATCTCGTCGCGCGCATCGTCGCCGCGGCACGCTCGGGCGATCACGTCCTGTGCATGAGCAACGGCCGCTTCGGCGACATCCACGCCAAGCTGATCGACGCGTTCGCACTGCCCGGCCGCGCCGCGGCATGAGCGACGCCGCGGCGGGCGCGGCGCCGATCACCCACCTGCTCTATCTGCACGGCTTTCGCTCGTCACCGCAGTCGACGAAGGCGAGGAGGGTCGGCGCCTGGATCGCGGCGCACCGACCCGACGTCGTCTGGTGGTGCCCGCAGCTCGCGGCATCGCCGGCGGTGGCGATGCGCGATGTCTTCGCCGGCACCGCCGCGTGGCCAGGCGAGCGGATGGCCGTCATCGGCAGCTCGCTGGGCGGCTTCTACGCGACCATCGTCGCCGAGCGGCGGCGCTGCCGCGCGGTGGTCCTCAATCCGGCCGTCGACCCGGCCCGCGACCTCAGCGCCGCGATCGGCACGACCACCGCCTGGCACAGCGACGAGCCGTTCGACTTTCGCGCCGAATACGTCGACGAGCTGCGCGCGCTCGCGCCGCCGGCAGTGCTCGCCGCGGCGGAGCGCACCCTGGCCGTCATCGCCACTGGCGACGAGGTCCTGTCATGGCAGGAGATGCGCACCCGCTACGCCGATTGCCACCTGCGCGTCGTCGCGGGCAGCGATCACGCGCTGAGCGATTTCGATCGCCACCTGCCAGCGGTGCTCGCCTTCCTCGGGCTCGCCGCCGCTCCGCTCAGCGCCAGGTGACGATGGTGTAGACGACGCGGGCCCAGACCTCGGCGTTGAACCAGGCGAGCGCGACCAGCCAGAGCCAAGCGCGCAGGCGCCGCGTGCGCTGGCGCCAGACCTCGTTCTCGAACGCGACCGAGATCGCGAGGCCGGCCAGCGCGCCGGACGCCAGCAAGGCGGCGATGACGCCGACGATCCAGCGCAGGACCGTCACGACCATCGCGCCGCCCACTCGCTCGCCAGCGGATGCGCGGCCGCGCCCCGACCGCCGCTCACCACGCCGGAGCGAGCTCGGCAAGGCCCGGGGGGGCCTCGGCTTCGTCTTCGAAGGTCGCGACCTGCCAGGCCGAGCGGTCGCTCAGCAAGGCGCGCACGAGGCGATTGTTGAGCGCGTGCCCCGACTTGAACGCGCGGTAGGCCGCAAGCAGCGGATGGCCGACGAGGACGAGGTCGCCGATCGCGTCGAGGATCTTGTGCTTGACGAATTCGTCGTCGTAGCGAAGGCCCTCGCTGTTGAGCACCTTGAACTCGTCGACGACGACCGCGTTGTCGAGGCTGCCGCCGAGCGCGAGCCCGCGCGAACGCATCATCTCGACGTCCTTGGTGAAGCCGAAGGTGCGGGCGCGGGCGATCTCGTTCTTGTACCTGCCCGAGCCCATGTCGAAGACGAAGCGCTGGCCGGTCTCGCTGACGACCGGATGGTCGAACTCGATCTCGAAGCCGAGCGTGTAGCCCTCGTGCGGCTCGAGGCGCGCCCACTTGCGATCGGGCCCCTCCCCCTCGTCCACCTCGACCGCCCGCAGCACGCGCAGGAACCGCTTCGGTGCCGCCTGCAGCGCGATGCCGGCGCTTTGCAGCAGAAAGACGAACGATGCTGCCGAGCCGTCGAGGATCGGCACCTCCTCGGCGGTGATGTCGACGACGAGGTTGTCGAGGCCGAGGCCCGAGCACGCCGACAGCAGGTGCTCGACCGTCTTCACCTTCGGACCCGACAGCGTGCCGTCGGCCGACAGCGTCGTCGCCATCCGCGTATCGCAGACGTTGAACGCATTGGCCGCGATCGTGACCGGCCTCGGCAGGTCGACCCGCCGAAAGACGATGCCAGCGTCGGCCGGCGCCGGCCGCAGCGTCAGCTCGACCTTCTGGCCGCCGTGGACGCCGACGCCGACGGCACGCGTCATCGCCTTGATCGTGCGTTGCGCAAGCATGGCGCCGATTGTCGGCGATGGCGCGCTCCCCGCGTGCCGGCGCTGGGTTCGCGACATCGCCGCCCCCTCGTCCTCAGTCCGCCTGCTTGCGCAGGAAGGCGGGGATCTCGATCTCGTCCATGCCGTTGCTCGCCAGTGCGTCGACCTTTGCCGCCGCCGTTCGACCGTTGCGCCAGACGCTCGGCGTCGTCAGGCTGCTGTAGTCGTGCGTCTGCGCCGCGGACGGCATCTGCACCTGCTGGCTCAGCACCGGCAGGTCGTCGGTGCCGGTACGCTGCGCGGCGACGCTGTGGACGACTTGCATCGGCGTCTGCTGCACGCGACGCGCCGGGCTGAGGCCGGTCGCGATCACGGTGACGCGCAGCTGGTCGCCGAGCGACTCGTCGTACGCCGTGCCGTAGATGACGTGGGCGTCGTCGGCGGCGTAGCGGCGGATGCAGTTCATCGCGTTCCTGCTCTCGGCGAGCTTGAAGGTGTTGCGGTTGGCCGCGATCAGCACCAGCACGCCGCGCGCACCCGAGAGGTCGATGCCCTCGAGCAGCGGGCACGCCACCGCCGCCTCGGCCGCCTTGTTGGCGCGGTCCGGACCGCTCGCCACCGCCGTTCCCATCATCGCCTTGCCGGGCTCGCTCATCACCGTCTTGACGTCTTCGAAGTCGACGTTGACGAGACCCGGCATGTGGATGATGTCGCTGATGCCGCCGACGGCGTTCTTCAGCACGTCGTTGGCGTGGGCGAACGCCTGGTCCTGCGTCACGTCGTCGCCGAGCACGTCGAGCAGCTTGTCGTTGAGGATCACGATCAGCGAGTCGACGTTGGCCTCGAGCTCGGCGACGCCGAGGTCGGCCGCCTTCATGCGCCGGTTGCCCTCGAAGTCGAACGGCTTGGTGACGACGCCGACGGTGAGGATCCCCATCTCGCGCGCACAGCGCGCGATCACCGGCGCGGCGCCGGTGCCGGTGCCGCCGCCCATGCCGGCGGTGATGAACAGCATGTGCGCGCCGTCGATCGACTGCCGGATCCGGTCGACCGCTTCCTCGGCCGCCGCCTTGCCCGCCTCGGGCTTGGCGCCGGCGCCGAGGCCGGTCGTTCCGAGCTGGATCAGCTGGTTCGCGGCCGAGCGGTTGAGCGCCTGCGCATCGGTGTTGGCGACGATGAAGTCGACACCCTGCACGCTCTCCTCGATCATGTGCTCGACGGCGTTGCCGCCACCGCCGCCGACGCCGATCACCTTGATCTGCGTGCCCAAGCTGAACTCTTCGATCAGTTCGATAGCCATCTGTTGCTCCAATCCTTGCAGTTGCCTTGCGTTGTCGTTTCCCGGAATACGTTCTTTGTGTGTGTCGCTCTTCCCTCGCGAGTTCAGCCGGTCGGCGGCGGGTCGTGCGCGTGCGGCAGGAGGTCGATGCCGGGGCGGGTGCGGTGATTCATGGCGGAGGTCCTCAGAAGTTGCCCAGAAACCAGTCCTTGGCGCGGCCGAACAGCGTCTTGACCGAGCCCGCCTGCTGCGCCGCGCGCTGACCACGCGTGCGCGCCAGCCGCGCTTCCTCGAGCAGGCCCATGACCGTTGCCGAGCGCGGGTTGGCCACCATGTCGTGCAGCGCGCCGCGATAGGTCGGCGTGCCCTTCCTGACGGGCTTCAGAAAGATGTCCTCGCCGAGTTCGATCATTCCCGGCATCACCGCAGCGCCGCCGGTGATGACGATGCCGCTCGAGAGCAGCTCCTCGTAGCCGCTGTCGCGGATCACCTGGTGGACGAGCGAATAGATCTCCTCGATCCGCGGCTCGATCACGCCGGCGAGCGCCTGGCGGGTCAGCATCCGCGGCGGCCGGTCGCCGAGCCCGGGCACCTCGAGCTGCTCGTTCGGATCGGCGAGCAACTGCTTGGCAACGCCGTACTCGACCTTGATCTCCTCGGCGTCCTTGGTCGGCGTGCGCAGCGCCATCGCGATGTCGCTCGTGATCAGGTCGCCGGCGATCGGGATCACCGCGGTGTGGCGGATCGAGCCGTCGGTGAAGATGGCGACATCGGTCGTGCCGGCGCCGATGTCGACCAGCGCGACGCCGAGGTCCTTCTCGTCGTCGGTCAGCACCGCGTGGCTCGACGCGCTCGGGTTCAGCACCAGCTGCTCGACCTCGAGCCCGCAGCGGCGCACGCACTTGACGATGTTCTCGGCCGCGCTCTGGGCGCCGGTGACGATGTGGACGCGCACCTCGAGCCGGCCGCCGCTCATGCCGATCGGCTCCTTCACCTCGTGGCCGTCGATCACGAACTCCTGCGGCTCGACGAGGAGCAGCCGTTGGTCGTTCGGGATGTTGATCGCCTTGGCGGTCTCGACGACGCGCGTCACGTCGACCGGCGTCACCTCCTTGTCGCGCACGATCACCATCCCGGTCGAGTTCTGGCCGCGGATGTGGCTGCCGGTGATGCCGGTGTAGACGCGGGTGATCTTGCAGTCGGCCATCATCTCGGCCTCCTTCAGCGCCTGCTGGATCGACTGCACGGTCGCGTCGATGTTGACGACGACGCCGCGCTTGAGTCCATGCGCGGGCGCGCTGCCGAGCCCGGCGATGCGCAGCTCGCCGTCGGGCATGACCTCGGCGACGACCGCCATCACCTTGGCAGTGCCGATGTCGAGGCCGACGACGAGATCCTTCAGTTCGCGCGCCATCTCAGTGCCCGCCCGGCCGCCCGAAGGGCACTGAGCGCCGCCTCGGGGGGCAGCGAACGAGGTGAGGGTGGGGGTACAACATCTAGTCTCCCTTCTTCTTCTTGGCGGATTTGTCGGCATCGGCGTTCGCGGTCGTCGAAACGCCTTTCAGTCGCACCGCATAGCCGTCGTGGTGGCGCAGGTCGGCGTACTGCAACGGTCGCTGGTAGCGCGACGTCACCTGGTCGATCGTGGCGACGAAGTTCGCCGTCCGCGCGAGCACATCGTCGTCGCTGCCGCGGCCGAGCTCGACGACGGCGCCGCCGGCGAGCGTCGCCTGCCACGAGCCGCGACCCGAGTACGCGAGCTCCTCGACGCGGGCGCCGAGCGGCGCCAGGCCGGCGTCGACGCGACCGAGCATCGTCAGCACGTGCGCCGAGCTGCCGCTCGGCCCCGCGAGTGTCGGCAGGTCGTCGTCCTCGACGTCACCGACGTTGGCCTCGAACACCTCGCCGAAGCTGTTGACGAGCTTCTCGTTACCGCTGTCGCTGCCCCAGATCGCGACCGGCTTGTGCTCCTCGAGCTCGACCCGCAACCGGTTCGGAAAGACGCGGCGGACGACGGCGAGACGAACCCACGGCACCGACTCGAACGCGCGCCGCGCGGCGGCGAGGTCGATCGTCAGGAAATTGCCGGCGAGCTTGGACACCGCTGTGGCGCGGATCGTCGAGACGCTGTTGCGCGAGACGTCGCCTTCGACCGTGATGGCGCGGATCGCGAACAACGGCTGCCGCGCGAGCCAGAGCGTTGCCGTCGCGGCGACCAGCGCAGCGGCGACGACGCCGAGGCCGACCGCGGTTGCGTTCATCAGGCGCACGTCGGGCGGCGGCGCCGCGGCGACGTCGGGGATCGAGGTCCGCCTGGCCATCGCGTCAGTGCTCCGCCGGCGGCGCGGCGCGCGCCGAGTCGAGGCTCGCGGCCGCGAGCAGCCGCACGCAGAGCGCCTCGTAGCTGATCCCCGCCGCGCGCGCCGACATCGGCACCAGCGAGTGCGACGTCATTCCCGGCGACGTGTTCATCTCGAGCAGGAAGGGCTTGCGGTCGCTGCGTCGGACCATCAGGTCGGCGCGCCCCCAGCCGCGGCAATCGAGGAGGCGGTAGGCGGCGAGGACGATGCGCTGGATCTCCTGCTCCTCGTCGGCCGCGAGGCCGCTCGGGCATTCGTAGCGGACGACGTCGGTGAAGTACTTGTTCTGGTAGTCGTATTCGCCGTCGGGGGCGACGATGCGAATGACCGGCAGCGCACGCGCGCCCTCGCCGTCGCCGAGCACCGGGCACGTCACCTCGTCGCCGTCGATGAACTGCTCGCAGAGGACGTCGCTGTCGAAGCGCGCCGCGAGCGTGACCGCGTCCTGCATCTGGGAGTAACCGGCGACCTTGGTGATGCCGATCGACGAGCCCTCGCGCGGCGGCTTGACGACGAGCGGCAGGCCGAGCACATCGGGAACTGCGCGCAGCTGCTCACGCTGCTGCTGGTCGGCGGCGAGGCGGATGAACTTCGGCGTCGGCAGCCCCTCGGCGAGCCAGATCCGCTTGGTCATCACCTTGTCGATCGCGATCGCCGACGCCATCACGCCCGAGCCGGTGTAGGGAATGCCGAGCAGCTCGAGCGCGCCCTGCACGGTGCCGTCTTCGCCGTGGCGGCCGTGCAGGGCGACGAAGCAGCGCGCGAAGCCTTCGTTCTTCAACTCGCCGAGCTCGCGTTCGGCGGGATCGAACGGATGCGCGTCGACGCCTTGCGCGCGCAGCGCGGCGAGCACGCCAGTGCCCGAGAGGATCGAGATCTCGCGCTCGGCCGAAGTGCCGCCCATCAGGACGGCGACTTTTCCGAACGCACTCGGCAGGACTGCGTTCATGCCGATCTCCCCAGAAGCTCGACCACCTGCGCCGGCACGTTGCCGATCGAGCCGGCGCCCATCGCAATGACGACGTCGTCCGGCTGCGCCTGGGCGACGATCGTCTGCGCCATGGCGCCGATCTCGTCGACGAAGATTGGATCGACGCTGCCGGCGACACGAAGAGCCCGCGCCAGCGCACGACCGTCGGCGGCGACGATGGGCTGCTCGCCGGCGGGATAGACGTCGGCGAGCAGGACGGCGTCGGCACTGCCCAGCACCTTGACGAAATCCTCGAAGCAGTCGCGCGTTCGCGTGTAGCGGTGCGGTTGAAAGGCGAGCACGATGCGCCGGCCGGGAAACGCGCCGCGCGCAGCCTCGAGCGTCGCCGCCATCTCGGCCGGATGGTGACCGTAGTCGTCGATCAGCGCGAAGCTGCCGGCTCCGAACGCGGTCGGATGCTCGCCGTAGTGCTGGAAGCGGCGACCGACACCGTGGAACTCGGCGAGTCCCTTGACGATCGCCGCGTCGGCCAGCTCGAGCTCGGCAGCGACGGCGATCGCGGCGAGCGCGTTCAGCACGTTGTGGTGGCCGGGCAGGTTGAGCGTCACCTGCAAATCGGGCATGCGGACGCCGTTCCTCCGCTGCACGGTGAAGCGCATCGTCGGGCCGCGCGCCTCGACGTTGACCGCCCGCACCATCGCATCGGTGCCAAGCCCGTAGCTGACGATCGGCCGCGAGACCATCGCCATGATCGAGCGCACGCCGGGATCGTCGACGCACAGGATCGCGGCGCCGTAGAACGGCATCTTGTGGAGGAACTCGACGAACGCCTGCCGCAGCTTTGCGACATCGTGGCCGTAGGTTTCCATGTGGTCGGCGTCGATGTTGGTGACGACGGCCATGATCGGCATGAGATTGAGGAACGACGCGTCCGATTCGTCGGCCTCGACGACGATGTAGTCGCCGGCGCCGAGGCGCGAGTTCGCTCCCGCGGCATTGAGCCTGCCGCCGATGACGAAGGTCGGGTCGAGCCCGGCTTCGGCGAGCACGCTCGTGACGAGCGAGGTGGTCGTCGTCTTGCCGTGCGTGCCGGCGATCGCGATGCCCTGCTTCAGGCGCATCAGCTCGGCCAGCATCACTGCCCTGGGAACGACCGGGATCCGGCGCGCGCGCGCCGCCGTCACCTCGGGGTTGTCGGAGCGCACCGCGCTCGACGTGACGACCGCTTCAGCGCCGGCAACGTTGGTCGCGTCGTGGCCGATCGCGACCCGGATGCCGTGCTCGGCGAGCGCCATTGTCGTCGCGCTCTCGCTCTGATCGGAGCCCGAGATGCGATAGCCGAGGTTGTGCAGGATCTCGGCGATGCCGCTCATGCCGGCGCCCCCGATGCCGACGAAGTGGATGTTCTTGACGGCGTGCTTCATGCTGGCGCCACCATCGCTTCTATCTCGTCGGCGACGCGCGCCGCCGCGTGCGGCCGCGCCAGGGCGCGGGCCTTGGTTGCCATCACCAGCAGCGCCTCGCGCGTCAGGCCGCTCAGCAACTCGGCCAGACGGCGCGGCGTGAGCTCGGCCTGCGGCAGGTGGATCGCGGCGTCGCGTCCCGCCATCCATTCGGCGTTGTCGCGCTGGTGCGCGGTCGTGCTGGCGACAAACGGGACGAGAACGGCGGCGACGCCGGCGGCGCAAAGCTCGCTCACCGTCATCGCGCCGGCGCGGCAGACAATGACGTCGCACTCGCCGAGTCGCGCCGCCATGTCGTCGATGAACGGCAGCACTTCGGCGTCGGCGCCGCACGCAGCGTAGGCCGCGCGCACCGCGTCGCGGCCGGCCTCGCCGGTCTGGTGCGTGACTCGCGGCCGCTCGGCGGCGGGCATTTGCGCAATCGCCTGCGGCACGCACTCGTTGAGGACGCGCGCGCCGAGGCTGCCGCCGACGACAAGCAGACGCAGGGCGCCGCTTCGCCCCGCGAAGCGCGCTGCGGGCTCGGGCAGCACCTCGATCGACGAGCGCACCGGATTGCCGGTGACGACCGCCTTCGCGCCGGCGGCGCGTGCCGAGTCGCCGGCGAAGCCGAACGCGATGCGGCGCGCGATCGGCGTCAGCGCGCGGTTGCTGAGCAGAAGAGTCGCGTCGGAGTTGACGAGGAGGAGCGGCTTTCGCAACAGCCACGCGACCCAGCCGCCTGGCAGACAAACGTAGCCGCCCATGCCGACGACCGCGTCGGCGCGTTGGCGGCCGACGATGCGGGCGCTGGCGAAGAACGCGCCGACGAGACGCAGCGCGCCGAGCGCGTTGCCGACTAGGCCCTTGCCGCGCATGCCGCTGAACGCGAGCCGATCGAGCGCGATGCCGGCGGCCGGGACGAGCCGGTTTTCGAGCCCGCGATCGGTGCCGAGCCAGCTCACGCTCCAGCCACGCCGCCTCATCTCGGCCGCGACGGCCAGCCCCGGGATGACGTGGCCGCCCGTTCCCGCAGCCATCACGAGCAGGTGCTTCATGCGCGGCCTCCGCGCATGAGTTGCCTGTTTTCGATGTCGACGCGGATGACGATCGCGAGAGCGACGAGATTCATGACGATCGCCGAGCCGCCATAGCTCATCAGCGGCAGCGTCAGCCCCTTGGTCGGCAGCACGCCGAGGTTGACGCCCATGTTGATGAACGCCTGGCCGCCCACCCAGATGCCGATGCCCTGCGCATACAGGCCAGCGAAGACACGATCGAGCGCGATCGCCTGGCGGCCGATGTGGAACAGCCGCCGCGCCAGCCAGAAGAAGGCGACGATGACGCAGGCGACGCCGATGAAGCCGAGTTCCTCGCCGATCACGGCGAGCAGGAAGTCGGTGTGCGCCTCGGGCAGGTAGTGCAGCTTCTCGACGCTCGAGCCGAGACCCTGGCCGAAGATCTCGCCGCGGCCGAACGCAATCAGCGAGTGCGAGAGCTGGTAGGCCTTGCCGAGCGTGTACTTCTCGTCCCACGGGTTCAGGTACGCGAAGATCCGCTCGCGGCGCCATTCGCTGAAGGTGATCATCAGCACGAATGCGCCGGTCAGGATCGCCGAGATGAGGACAAACATCCGGCCGTTGACGCCGCCGAGAAAGAGGATGCCCATCGCGATCGTCGCGATGACGAGGAAGGCGCCCATGTCGGGCTCGGCAAGCAGGAGCAGACCGACGACCGCGATCGAGATCGCCATCGGCACGACGGCGCGGACGAAGTTCTCCTTCACGTCCATCCGCCGCACCATGTAGCCGGCGGCATACATCGCGATCGCCAGCTTGGCGAGCTCCGAAGGCTGGAAGCTCATGAAGCCCATCGGGATCCAGCGCCGTGCGCCGTTGACGCCCTTGCCGATGAAGGGAACCAGGACGACGACGAGCAGCAGCAGCGCGGCGACGAAGATCCACGGCGAGAGCTTCTCCCACGCCGCGACCGGCACCTGCACCGCGACCAGCGCCGTCGCCGTCGCGATGCCGAGGAAGATGACGTGGCGCGACAGGAAGTAGGTCGGCGTGTAGCGCGCGAACTTGGGGTTGTCAGGCATCGCGACCGAGGCGCTGTAGACCATGACGAGGCCGAGCGCGAGCAGGGCGACGACGACGCAAACGAGGGTGCGGTCGAAGCTCGACAGCCGCGCCGGCTGGCCGGCGTCGACGCTGATCCATTCGCGCACCGGGATCGGCTCGGCGGCGGCGCGGCCGCCGCGTGGAGCGGTCCTGCTCGCCGGCGCCTTGCCGCTCGCCGGCGCGAACCGCGCACGCCACGACTGCAGGACGCTCGCCATCGCGGCTGTCACGCAGAGTCCCCTTCGATCGGCGTGTCGACACGCGCCTGCACGGCGGCGACGAAGACCTCGGCGCGATGCGCGTAGTTGCGGAACATGTCGAGGCTGGCGCAGGCCGGACTGAGGAGCACGGCGTCGCCCGGCAAGGCGCGTGCGAACGCGGCATCGACGGCCGCTTCGAGCGTCGCGCAGCGCTCGAACGGAACCCCTGCGCCGGCGATCGCCTGCTCGATCGCGCCGGCGTCGCGGCCGATCGTCAGTGCCGCGCGCGCGTGGCGGGCGAGCGGCCCGGCGAGCGGCGCGAAGTCCTGGCCCTTGCCGTCGCCGCCGAGGATGACGACGAGCTTGGCCGGCGCGCGCTCTGCGCCGAGACCGACCAGCGCGGCGACGGTCGCGCCGACGTTGGTGCCCTTACTGTCGTCGAACGCGTCGACGTCGCCGACGCGGGCGACGTGCTCGACGCGGTGTGGCTCGCCGCGGTATTCGCGCAGCGCGTGAAGCATCGGCGCCAGCGGGCAGCCGATCGCGGTCGCGAGCGCCAGCGCAGCGAGGGCATTGAGGGCGTTGTGGCGGCCGCGGATGCGGAGGGCATCGGCCGGCATCAGGTGCTGAAGCACGACCTCGTGCGCGCCGGTGCCCGCGTCGTCGTCGAGCGCGCGCGCGAGCCACGCCATGTCGTTCTCGATCGCGAGGCCCCAGTCGCCCGGCCGCTCGGGAACGCCGGCGCCGAAGCTGACGACGCGGCGCGCGACGACGCGCGGCGCGCGGCCTTTCCTCGTCGGCGGCAACGTCTTCGGGCCCGGCACAAGCGCGAGCGCGGCGGCGTCGTCGCGATTGACGACGATCGTCGCCCGCTCGCCGAAGACTCTCGCCTTGGCGGCGCCGTAGGCGGCGAACGTGCCGTGCCAGTCGAGGTGGTCGTCGCTGAGATTGAGGAGCGCTGCCGCGTCGGCGTCGAAACCGGTCGCTTCGCTGCCGTCGAGTTGGAAGCTCGACAGCTCGAGCACCCAGACCTCGGGCAAACGTTCGAGCAGCGTCTCGGCCGGGCCGCCGTCGATCGCGTCGGCGAGCGTCTGCAGCATCGTCGGGCCGATGTTGCCGGCGGCGGCGACTCTTCTGCCGCTGCGCTCGACGAGCAGCGCGGTCAGCGCGGTCGTCGTCGTCTTGCCGTTGGTGCCGGTGACCGCGATGACTTTCGGCGCGTGGTCGCGGTCGTGGCGGATCGTCGCCAACGCCGCGGTGAAGAGGTCGAGCTCGCCCTGGACCGGCACCCCGGCCGCGCGCGCAGCGGCGAGGAATGGAGCAATCCGAGGATCACCCGGGGCAAGACCCGGGCTCTTCAGCACGCGATCGACATCGGCGAGCGACGCCGCCGTCAGATCGCCGCCGACGATCTCGGCGTGCGCCACGTGCTGGCGCAGCTCGGCCGCGCGGGGCGGCTCGGAGCGCGAATCCCAGACGCGAACGGCGGCGCCGTCGCGGCCGAGCCAGCGCGCCATGGCGAGGCCCGAATCACCGAGGCCGAGGACGAGTGCGGTCGAGGTCGCCATCGTCAGCGCAGCTTCAGGCTCGCCAGCCCGATCAGGCAGAGCAGCATCGTGATGATCCAGAAGCGGACGACGACCTGCGTCTCCTTCCAGCCCGACTTCTCGAAGTGATGGTGCAGCGGCGCCATCCTGAAGAACCTTCTGCCCTCGCCGTACTTCTTTCTCGTGTACTTGAACCAGGCCACCTGCGCCATCACCGAAAGCGCCTCGGCGACGAACACGCCGCCCATGATCCCGAGGACGATTTCCTGGCGCGTGATGACGGCGATCGTGCCGAGCGCGCCACCGAGCGCGAGCGCGCCGACGTCGCCCATGAAGACCTGCGCCGGGTGGGTGTTGAACCAGAGGAAGGCGAGCCCAGCGCCGGCCATCGCGGCGCAGAAGATGAGCAGCTCGCCGGCACCCGGGATGTACGGAAAGAGCAGGTAGCGCGAATAGACCGAGCTGCCGGTGATGTACGCGAACACGCCGAGCGCCGAGCCGACCATCACGACCGGCATGATCGCCAGGCCGTCGAGGCCGTCGGTGAGGTTCACCGCGTTCGAGAAGCCCACCACCATGAAGTAGCCGAGGATCACGAAGCCCACGGTGCCGAGCGGAATCGCGATC
>DATAYY010000035.1:0-60519 GCA_036272325.1 Caldimonas sp.
CCGTCATGAGCGCGGCCATCACTGCCCGGCCGCGCAGGTCGCTGCGCTCGCGCATGCTGTGGCGCGTGCTGCTGCCGCTCGCTGCCACGTGGCTGATCGGCGGCGCCGCGTCGTTCTCCTTGGCGTGGCTGCTCGCCGGACGGGCCTTCGACCGCGCGCTGCTCGACGACGCCTACGCGATCGCCTCGAACGTCGGCGAACTGAACGGCGCGCTGGTGCTGAACCTCACCCCCGAGGACATCCAGAGGGTGCTGTACGACCGCGAGGAGCGCGAATACTTCGCGCTGTACGGCGCCGAAGGACGACGGATCGCAGGCACCGCGCTGTTGCGGCCCGGCACCGGTCCCGCCAACGGACCGGGCGAGTTTTTCGACGGGCTCATCGACGGCGCCGCCGTGCGCATCGCGACCTTGCGCGGCCGGGCGAGCGAGCCCTTTACGGTGGTGGTGGCGCAGACGACGAACAGCCGCGAACGGCTGCTACGCGGGCTTCTCGTTCGCTCGATCGCGCCGCAGGTCGTCCTGCTGCTGCTGCTCGGGGCCTACCTTTCGCGCCAGATCAGCCGCGAACTGGTGCCGATCGCCGACTTGCAGCGCGAGCTCGGGCGCCGCGATTCGAGCGATCTCGATCCGATTTCGCTGCGGCCGATCTCGCTCGACGTCGAGCGCCTGCGCGACGCGGTCAATTCGCTGCTCGCGCGGATCGAGCGCGGCGTGCAGGCGCAGCGCGAATTCGCTGGCAATGTCGCCCACGAACTGCGCACGCCGCTCGCCGGCATCCGCGCGCTCGCCGAATACGGCCTGGCGCACGCCGATCCGGCGGCGTGGCGCGAGCAGCTGGAGCGCATCGCCGCCAGCGAGGGCCGCGCCAGCCACCTCGTCGATCAGTTGCTCGCGCTGGCGCTCGCCGACGAGGCGCGCGACAGCATCAGGCTGGAGCGGGTGCGCGTCGACGAGCTCGTTCGCGGCATCGTTCTCTCGTTCATGGGCCGCGCCGACGCGGCGGGCGTCGACCTCGGCGCGACCGGACTCGACAACGCCGTCGAGGCCTGGGCGACGCCGACGCTGCTGGAAGGCGTGCTGAACAACCTGATCGACAACGCCCTGCGCTATGGCCGCGGCGAACCGGTGGCACGTCTCACGGTCGCGCTCGAGCAGGGAGAGCAACGTGTCCGCGTCGCCGTCACGGACAACGGCCCCGGCCTCGAGCGCGAGCAGCAGGGCCAACTGCCGTTGCGCTGGAGCCAGGGGATGGCGGGCGTCCGTCTTGGCGCTGGCGCTGGCCTGGGTCTCGCGATCGCGAGCCGCTACGCCGCCTTGATGGGCGGCGCGCTGGAGCTCGGTGCGGCCAGCGACGGTGGTGGCCTGCGCGCCGCGCTCACGCTCGTCAGTGCCTTGCCGGCCGGTCACGACGCTGCTGCCGCGCCGCGGGATCCGCTCGCATCAGCATCGACGCTCGACGGAGGGCCGGCCACGAGATCGCCGGCGCGGCAGCGATGAGCGGATCAGAAACGCAGACGGGCCGCTCGATCCTCGTCAGGCGACGCCGTCGTCGCGCGGCGTCGCGAAGGTGCGTCCGGCGAGCTGCGCCATCGCGATCGTCGCGCACATCGTCGCGAAGGCGAGCCACGCATACGGCCACGCGAGCGGCATCGCGACCAGGACCAGGCCGTCGTTGCCGCCCGGCAGGAGCAGGCTTCCCCAGCCCATGAGCGCGCCGCCGGCGAGGCAGCGCGCGACCTGCGGCGCGTCGATCCGCGTGCTGCGAAAGCGCCCCGCGGTCCAGCCGCCGAGCGCTGCGCCGGCGAGCAACGCAACCGCGAGCAGCATCCGCGCGCCGACGCTCGCCGTCATGCCGCGTGCGAGTTCGGCGAGAACGTCGGTGTAGGCCCAGCTGCCGACGAGCAGCAGCATGACGACGAAGGTGATGCCGATCACCGTCGTCGCGACGTGCGGCGACCAGACGTGCGCGGCGACGAGCTCGTGCCAGCGCGAAGCCGTGCTCGCGGTCCCGGACCGCCAGCCGCGAGCGACCCGCCAGAGCGCGAAGGCGACGAACGGAAGCGCCAGCCACGGCGCCGCCGCGAGCACCGGCGATGCCTGGTCGAGCGGGTGCGGCATCGGCACGCCGAGCACGGCGTCGACGCTGATGCAGCCGAGATAGAAGCCGAGCGGCGTCAGCAGGTACGCCCATTCGCCCGAGCCGAAGCGCGCGATCGCGCCGAACACGCACGCTCCGTTGACATAGGCGCCGAGGCCGAGCAGGGCGCCGCCGATCACGGTCCAACCGCTGACGACGTAGGCCGGCGGCATCTTCGGCAGCACGTGCAGCGCCGCAGCGATGACGAGGCCGCCGGCGACCCAGAGCGCCGCCTCGAGCAGGCTCAGCAGGCGCACGAAGCTGCGCTGCGCGACGACCCCATCGACGGCCGCCACGGTGCAGGTCGCGCCGCGCTGAATGGCGTAGCCCATGACGCCGGCGCAGAGCACCGCGACGACGAATGCCAGGCTGGCAAGGACGATCGGCATGCTCATGTCGCCTCGAAGCATCGCGCCGCTCTTCAATGCGTTCGATCATCCCGGTTCTGGCGCGATGACGATCAGACGTGCTCGATCACGCCTTCGATCGGATCGGCCTGCGCGCGCCACGGCGCGCGGGCGATCATCCGTTTCGTGTCCGCGTGGCCGGCATCGCGGCGGCCGCGGATGCCGCTCGCGGTGAAGTCGATGTCCTTGGTGTGGTCCTCGCTCTCGAGCCGCGGCGCGAGGAGATGGACGACGTGCATCTGCGTGCCACAGCCCCACGACGCCAGCTCCTTGACCTTCTGGTCGGCCTGCCGCGCTGCGGGCAACTCCCTGGTCAGCTCGCGGATGACGTGGCGAAGCCGGTGGATCTGCTTCTGGCGCGCGATGTGGCTGTCCGCCCGGCTCGCGAACTGGATGTCCTTCTGGCGCGACATCACCTCCCAGATCGACGTCGGCTCGCTCGCCTTCTGGTGCCAGACGTTGACGGCGAAGATCAGCGAGTCGCGGCGCGGCTTGTCGTCGAGCACCGCCTCGATTGGCGTGTTCGAGTAGATGCCGCCGTCCCAATAGGGCTCGCCGTCGATTCGGATCGCGCCGAACGCCGGCGGCAGCGCGCCCGAGGCCATCACATGGTCGGCGCCGAGCGGTTCCTCGCGGGTGTCGAAATAGCGCATCCGGCCGCTGCAGACGTTGACCGCGCCGACCGTCAGGCGCGTTTTGCAGTCGCACAGGTAGTCCCAGTCGATCAGCCCCCGGAGCGTCTCGCGCAGCGGCGCGGTGCTGTAGTAAGCCGCTTCCTCGACGCTCGACGTCGCTCGCGTGCCGCGCCATGCGCGGGGGTTGGGCACGAAGAACGACGGAATGCCGCGCAGCACGGTGGTCATCGCGCCGAGCATCGCGCCGACGCCGAGCGGATCGAACGCGCTGGCCGCGAGGCCCTGTTGCTCGAGTTGCTGCCAGAAGGCGTTCAGATGCGCGAGCCGGTGCTTGGGCGGATTGCCGCAGATGAGCGCGGCGTTGATCGCGCCGATCGAGGTACCGATCACCCAGTCGGGTTCGATCCCGGCCTCGTGCAGCGCCTGGTAGACGCCGACCTGGTAGGCGCCAAGCGCGCCGCCGCCCTGCAGGACGAGGACGACCTGCCCGGGCAGCGACGACTTCGATCCCTTCGCGATGCGCGGCTCGCCCGGACCGGTGTCGATCGGCCGCGGCCTTGCCGCAGCTCGGGTCTTGCGCGAGCGGGTCGGGGTCGCCATGGCACTCTCCTTTGCATCGCCTCGCGGTTGGTTCCCGGCAAGCAGTGTCGCGAGCGATGCTCACGCGCGCTTCAACGAATGCTCACGTTTCGGTCACGTCGAAGGCCCAAGAATTGCTCGTTCCCTGCACCCGTCGACCGGCAGACCATCATGAACGCACTGCGTCGAAAGTGGCCGAGCGCATCGGCCGTCCTCGTCCTGCTCGCGGCTTGCGGCGGGGGCGGAGGCTCCGACCCTGGACCGGTCGGCGCCAAGGCGCCCGACATCGTCGCGCCGACGGCGACGCTCACCGCGCCGGCGCCACTCGCGAGCGGGCTCACCGGCGTGATCGCGATCAGCGCGACGGCGAGCGACGACGTTGCCGTGACCGCCGTCGAGTTCCAGGTCGATGGTGTCGCGATCGGCAGCGTCGCCATCAGCGCGCCGTATGCGACGACGCTCGACACCAGTGCATACCCGTCGGGGCAGCACGTCGTCCGCGCCCGCGCGAGCGATGCCGCCGGCAACGTCTCGGCGTGGTCGAGCGCGACGGTGAGCTTCGGCGGCGCGGTCATGCAGCCGGCGGGCTTCACGCGCAACCAGAGCTGGGTCACCGGCCTCGCCAACGCGACCGCGTTCGCGCAGGCGCCCGACGGTCGTCTCTTCGTTGCCGAGCAGGGCGGAACGCTGCGCGTCGTCAAGAACGGCGCGCTGCTGGCGACGCCGTTCGTCTCGATCGCGGTTGATTCGGCCGGCGAGCGCGGCCTGATCGGCGTCGCGCTGTCGCCCAACTTCGCGACCAACGGGTTCATCTATGTCTACTCGACGCGAACCACGGGCGGCGCGCACAACCGGATCAGCCGCTTCATCGCCAACGGCGACGTCGCCGCCGCTGGAAGTGAGACGACGCTGGTTGACCTGCCGAACCTCTCGACCGCGACCAACCACAACGGCGGCGGCATGCACTTCGGCAATGACGGCAAGCTCTACGTCGGCGTCGGCGAGAACGCGAACCCGCCGCAGTCGCAGGACTTGAGCGTGCCGTTCGGCAAGCTCCTGCGCTTCAACGAGGACGGCTCGATCCCGGCCGACAACCCGTTCTTCGCGACCGCGGCCGGCGTTGCCCGCGCGATCTGGGCTTACGGGCTGCGCAATCCCTATACCTTCGCCATCGAGCCGGGAACGGGCACGATCTTCATCAACGATGTCGGCCAGGACACCTGGGAGGAGATCGACGTCGGCGTCGCCGGAGCGAACTACGGCTGGCCGAACTCGGAAGGCCCCGACAACGTCGGCGCAGGCATCACCGGGCCGCTCTTCACCTACAAGCACAGCGCCGCGAACCCACCAGGGTCGGGGCCGGGAGGCTTCTTCATCGGCTTCGCGATCGCCGGCGGTGCGTTCTATCCCGCCGCGGGACCCTTCCCGGCCGGTTATCGCGGCCACTACTACTTCGCCGACTACGTCAACCAGTTCGTCGGCCGGCTCGACGTCGCCAACGGTGCGGCGTACGCGTTCGCGAGCCTGTCGGGCGCGCCGGTCGACCTGCTCGTCGGCAGCGACGGCGCGCTCTACGTGTTGACGCGCGGCAACGTGACGAGGATCAGCTCGCCCTGAGCTTCAGCGCCGTTCACGGCGGGCAGAGGCGGCTGCTCGGATCGCATTCGTTGCCGAGCGGGACCAGCGTGCCGAGCAAGGTCGGGATCAGCTCGCTCACGGTCGGATGGATGTGGACGGCGTGCTCGATCACCTTGTACGACGCATCCGCGGCCATGACGTCGAGCAGACAATGGACGACCTCGTCGGCTTCGATGCCGAGCAGCGAGGCGCCGAGGATGCGTTCGCTCTCGGCGTCGACGAGTACCTTCATGAAGCCCTGCGTCTCGTCGCGCTCCTTGGCGCGGCCGACGCGCGCCATCGGCATGACGCCGACGAGCGCGGGCTTGCCGCGCGCACGAACCTCGGCCTCGCTCATGCCGACCCGGCCGAGCGGCGGATCGATGAAGAGCGCGTACGTCGTCAGGCGATCGCTGACTTTCCGGTGCTTGCCGTGCAGCAGGTTGGCGGCGACGATCTCGTGGTCGTTGAACGACGTGTGGGTGAAGGCGCCGCGCCCGTTCGCGTCGCCGAGCGCCCAGACGCCGGCGACGCTGGTGAGCAGCTCGTCGTCGACGGTGATGTAGCCGCGCTGATCGATCGCGATCCCCGCCTTGTCGAGGCCGAGGTCGTCGGTGTTGGGCTTCCTGCCGACGGCGGCGAGGAGATGGCTGCCTTCGAGCTCGAGCGCCTTGCCGCCGGCGTTGATCGCGATGCGAACGCCGCGGCCGCTGTCGCCGGGCGTGACCTTGGCGCTCTGGACCGAGAAGTGGAACGCGATCCCTTCGCGCTCGAGGATCGCCTGCACCTCGCGCGAGACCTCGGGGTCCTCGCGCGCGATCAGCCGGGCGCCGTATTCGACGACGGTCACGCGCGAGCCGAAGCGGCGATACATCTGGGCGAACTCGAGGCCGATATAGCTGCCGCCGGCGATGATCAGGTGCTCGGGCAGCGTATCGATGGCCATCATCGACGTGTTGGTGAGGACCGGCACATCGGTGATGCCTGGCCAGGGCGGCAACACCGCCCGGGCGCCGACGTTGATGAAGATCTGCGGCGCCTCGAGGACCTCGCCGTTGACCTCGACTGCATGCGGTCCGCTGAAGCGTGCGTGGCCCCAGATCAGCGTCAGCTTGTCGGTGCCGGCGAGCCATTTCGACAAGCCCTCGACCGACTGCGCGACGACGCGGTCCTTGCGCGCCTTCACCGCCCGCATGTCGACTGTTACCGGGCCGCCGCCCTGGACGCCGTACTCGCCGGCGCGCCGCACGACGTGCGCAGTACGCGCACTCGCAATCAGCGTCTTGGTCGGGATGCAGCCGTCGTTGACGCAGGTGCCGCCGAGGTGCTTGCGCTCGATCAACGCAGTGCGCTTGCCCGCCTTGGCAAGTCTCACCGCGAGGAAGGGTCCAGCCTGGCCGGTGCCGATCACGATCGCGTCGTACGAGGTCGTCGCCATGGCAGTCTCCTGCGGTGCCGGGAGGCACCGCGCCCGCATCATCGTCGCTCGCGGCGGGTGTCGCCACGGCGCCGTCGGCTGCAAGCGGCGTCGGGTGCGTCGGGTCCGTCAGAATCGCGGTCCATGACGGCCGCGAACGCCTCCCATCGCAAGGCCGCCGCCTGGATGGTCGGCTGGCTGACGGCGATGGTCGTGATGGCCGTTGCCGGCCGCGAGGCGACGCGCACGTTGCACGTGTTCCAGGTCATGGAGCTGCGTTCGTTGCTCGGCTTCGTCCTGCTCTGGCCACTGTTGCACGCGAGCGGCGGCCTGAAGGCGATGCGAACGCGCCGCCTCGGCCAGCAGGTCGCACGCAACGTCGTGCACTACGGGGCGCAGTTCGGCTGGTTCTTCGCGCTGACGCTGATCCCGATCGCGCAGGTCGTCGCGATCGAGTTCACGATGCCGATCTGGACCGCGCTGCTCGCCGTGTCGTTTCTCGGCGAGCGGCTCGGTCCGGCGCGGATCGGCGCCGTCATTCTCGGCGTCGTCGGTGTCGCGGTCATCGTCCGCCCCGGGCTCGAGCATGTCGATCGCGGCCAGCTGATCGCGCTCGGCGCCGCGGTCGGCTTCGCGATCTCGATGATCCTCGTCAAGTCGCTGACCACGACCGAGAGCACCGTCGCGATCATCTTCTGGATGCTGGTCGTCCAATCGGTGATCGGCATCGTGCCGGCGGTGGTCGTCTGGCGCACCCCCGCCGCGGCGGTCTGGCCGTGGATCTTCGTCATCGCCCTCTGCGGCACGTACTCGCACTTCTGCATGACGCAGGCGCTGCGCCACGCCGAGGCGACGATGATCGTGCCGATGGACTTCCTGCGCGTTCCGCTCACCGCGCTCGCCGGCTGGCTCGTCTACAGCGAGCGGATCGATGTCTACACCGTCGGCGGCGCGGCACTGATCCTGTTCGCGAATCTCCTCAATCTCCGTCGGCCCGAGCCGACGCCGAAAGGTCCACCGATGGCGACGAACGCATGAGCGCGATCCCGATGCCCGAGGTGGCGACGCCGCACCCGACCGCGCCGCGTTGGCGTTGGCTGCCGGCGCCGGGGACCTGGAAGTACCACGCTCTCTTGCTCGCGCTCGGCATTTTCGTCCTCGGTCCGCTCGGCGGGCTGACGGCGGCGTACATGAACTTCTCGATCGGCTTCTTCGTCGGCGGCCAGGTGCTGGCGGGTCTGCTCGGCTCGACCGTCACCTTCGGCTACGGCGCCGACGGCAAGCACGGCGCCAACTACATCCAGACCGCGGCGGCGTCGGTCGCCGGAATGAGCGCGATGGGCGTGCTGATCCAGGCCATGGTTTGGCTCGGCCTGCCGCAGCCGCCGATGTGGCAGCTCGTCATCTACATGCTGACGATCGGCATGTTCGGCGCCGGCATCGGCATGCTCTACACGCCGATCCTCGTCGACCGGATGAAGCTGATGTTCCCGTCGGGGCTGGCGGTCGCCAACATCCTGCGCGCGCTGACCGACCCGGTGCTGCTGCGCCGCTCGGTCGCGATGCTCGGCGGCGGCGTCGCCGGCGGGCTCATCGGCGGCGTCGCGGCGACGAAGATCGCGATCCTCGGCACGATCGAGCTGTCGACCTCCACCTTCGGCGCCGGCATGGTCGTCGGTGCGCGGATCGGCCTCGCGGCAGTGACCGGCGGTGTCGTCGGCGTCCTGCTGAAGCCCTACTTCATCTCGATCGGCTGGCTGCAGGCAGGCGACCCGCCGAGGAAGATCATGTTCCTGATCGCGCTCGGCTGGATCATGGGCGCGGCGATCGTCGACATGACGTTGATCTTCGGCCGCGCGCTGCGGCGCTGGCGCGAGACTTCGGCGGCGCCGCGCGCCGATGCCGAGACTGAAGTGCACGGCTGGCGCCGCGTGCACACGATGCGGCTCGTCGTCTGGTCGATCTGCTGGGGCGCGGGTATCGTCGCCGTCGGCCATTTCGTGCTCGGCCAGCCGGTGCTCTATCTCCTCGTCGCGCTCCTGCTGTGCTGCGTGTTCGCGCTCGTCAACGGCATCTCGCTCGGCATCAGCGACTCGAACCCGATCTCGTCGGCGTTCGTCGTCTCGATCGTCATCCTCGCCGCGATCGGCCTCAAGGATCCGATCGTCGGCCTGATGGCGGGAACGGTGCTCCTCGTCTCGACCAGCGTCGCCTGCGACATGCAGCAGGACCGCTCGACCGGCGCCCGGCTTGGCACCAACCGCGTCATCCAGTTCCGCTACCAGGCGGCCGGAATCTTCGTCGGCGCGCTGCTCGCGGTCGGCTTCGCGCGGCTCTTCATGGCCGCGTATCCGGTGCTGCTGCTCGACCAGACCGCGATGACTGAGGGCCAGCAACCGGCGCAGTGGAACGCGGCGATGACGTTCAAGTTCGTCGGCATCCTGAAGAGCCTCACCGACGACAAGCCCTACCAGCGAACGGCGATCTGGATCGGCGTCGGCACCGGGCTCCTGATCGAGCTGGTGAGAAAGCTCGTCATCGCGCGTGAACGCTGGCAGCGCTACAAGAAGACGCGCACCGGCAGCGTGGTCGACTTCGTGCTCGATTCGACCGTGCTGTCGTCGCCGTACGCGATGTCGTTCGGCGGCTTCGTCAACCTGGCGACCTCGCTCTGGCTCGGCGCCGGCAGCGTCGTCGCCAGCCTGATCGACGCCCGCGCGGCGCGGCAGCGGAAGCGCAACGCCCCGGGCGACGCCGGCGAGCTGCCTTCGGACATGACAGCGACGTCGCTCGTCGGCGGTGGCCTGATCGCCGGTGACGCCTTGGCCGCGCTCGGGCTTGGGCTGGTCGCGCTGGGGTCGCTCGTCGTCGGCTGAACCGGGCCACCGCCGGTCGGGTCGGGCGCGCGCAGGCTTGCCGTTTGCTCCGAACCCTTGGCGCGCCCGATTGCGCTGGAATCGAGACGATGTCCGACATCCCCTGGACCACGACGGTTCCCGACTCGCGTGAGCCACGGCCGTCGCGCAAGGTGTCGCTGCACGACGCCCTCGCGCCGGGAACTCGGCTCGACGAGTTCGAGATCCGCGGCGTTCTCGGCATTGGCGCGTTCGGCATCGTCTACCTTGCCGACGACCACGTCCTCGGCCGGCGCGTCGCGGTCAAGGAGTACATGCCGGCGATGCTCGCCGGCCGCCGCGAGGCGACCGCGATCGTGCCGCGCTCGCCGGAGTTTGCTGCGACCTTCGAGCGCGGCCTCGATTCGTTCCTCAGCGAGGCCCGTCTGCTCGCGAGCTTCGACCATCCGTCGCTGGTCAAGGTGCATCGCTTCTGGCAGGGCAACGGCACCGCCTACATGGCGATGCAGTACCACCCTGGCGCGACGCTCAAGGACGTGCGCCTTGCCATGGCCGCGATGCCGGAGGGCAGCTGGCTGCTCGCGCTCGCCGAGCCGCTGCTCGACGCCCTCGCGCTGCTGCACGGCCAGGGTGTCTTCCATCGCGACATCTCGCCCGACAACATCGTGATCGTTCCCGGCGGCCGGCCGGTGCTGCTCGATTTCGGGTCGGCGCGCCGCGTCATCGGCGAGGGCGCGCAGTTCCTGAGCGCCGTCCTGAAGCCGTCGTTCGCTCCGCTCGAGCAGTACGCCGCCCAAGGCGAGCTGCGACAAGGCCCGTGGACGGACCTCTATGCACTTGGCGCAACGCTGCATTTCGCGTTGACGGGGCGTCCGCCGACGCCTTCGGTCGTGCGCGCCGTCGACGACGTCCTTCCGGTCCTCGCGAGCAGCACCGGCGCTGCTGCGGGCGCGCTACCGATGCCGCTGCTCACGACGATCGACTGGATGCTCGCGATGCCGCCAGACGCGCGACCGCGCGATGTCGAAACGGTGCGCCGCGCGCTTCGTGGCGAGATCGCGGCGCCGCGTTCGCAGCGGGAAGCAGGCGTGGCCGGCGCTCGCGGTGCGGCCGAGGCTCTTGCCGACGGCGACAACGGCGACAACGGCGACAACGGCGACAACGGCGACGACACCGACGACGCCGACGACGCCGACGATCCGATGTCGGCGGCCGGCTCGCCGCCATCGCCGGCTTCGACGGCCGTCGAACACCGCGACGCGTCGCCCGAGACGGCGACGTCCGGGGGCGAACCGGCTCGGCCGCCGCGCGTGCCCGCGATGCGATCGGCGCTCGATCCGCGTCGTGCCGTCGTCGCGTTGGGCCTGCTCGGCGTGGTCATCTTCGCCGGTGGGGCGTGGACCCTCAACAGGACGGGCGCGGCATCTCCGGCGCTGGCGTCGCTCGCCGCTGCATTGCACGCTCCGGCCAGTGCGCCACATGCGAAGCCCGAACCCGGGCTTCGGGGAGTCGCTAGCGAGCCGGCGCTGTCGGTCGCGTCGTCGCCGCAGTCATCGACCGCGGCCGCTCCCTTCCGCGTCGACGCGGGTGAATCCACGTTCGAGGAGCAGGCCGCCCGTGCGACGATCGCCGTCGCGAAGGCGCCGCACCGGGCTCGCGGCACTGGGCTTGCCTCGCCGCAGTCGGGACCTGCCGAACCGGCCCCGCGGCTGCAGATCCAGAATGTCGCGGCACGGACGAAGACGGCTCCGCCGCACGTGACCGGAGGCTGCGGTGGCCTGGGTGCATTCTCCCGGGTGCTTTGCACGCTGCGCGAGTGCAGGTCGCCGCCGGCCGGAGCGCAGGCCCGATGCGCGCATGCAAGGCAGGTCGAACTGGCTCGGCAACAGAGAATGGAACGCGAGTGAGCTGTCGCGGCATCGATGCCGTGGCCGCGCGGCTGGCGCCCACCGGTATCGTCCGCGCATCGATCAACCTCGGCAATCCGGTCCTGGCCGGAATCGATCCGGCGAACGGCGAGCCGCGCGGCGTCTCGGTCGACCTCGCGCGCGAGCTCGGCGCGCAGCTCGCCGTCGCGGTCGAGCTCGTCGTCTTCGAGACTGCCGGGAAGGCGGTGGAAGCGCTCACGCAGGAGCGTGCCGACGTCGGCTTCTTCGCCGTCGATCCCGAGCGCGGCGCGGCGATCGCGTTCACCGCGCCGTACCTGCTGATCGAGGGCTGCTACCTCGCCCGTGAAGATTCGCCGCTGCGCGACAAGGGCGACGTCGACCGCGCCGGGCAGGTGGTCGTCGTCGGCAACGGCAGCGCCTACGATCTGCACCTCTCGCGCGAGCTGAGGCTGGCGACGATCGTCCGCGCGCCGACGTCAGCGTCGGTGGTCGACCTCTTCCTGGCGCAGGGCGCCGACGTCGCCGCCGGCGTCCGGCAGCAGCTCGAGGCGGACGCGCCGCGGGTCGGTGGCGTGCGCCTGCTCGACGGCCACTTCATGGTCATCCGCCAGGCGATGGCGACGCCGAGCAGCCGCGGCCATGCCGCAGCGCAGCGCCTTTGCCGCTTCGTCGAGGAGATGAAGGCGAGCGGCTTCGTCACCCGGTCGCTCGCCCGTCATGGCATCGCGGGTGCGACCGTGGCGCCACCACAAGGCGGGGGATCGTCGGGTTGATCTTTGGCCCGATGGACGCGCGCGGCCCGTTGTGGTGTGATTTCGGGTTCAGACCAGCGAGGAGCCATCGTGAAGAAGCAACCAGCGACCCAGGACAAGATCCTTTCCGTCAAGCGGCACCGGTCGGCGCCGCTCGCGACGCCGACTGATCTGAGGGCGGCGGCGACCAAGGACATTGGCGCGGCGATGAATGCGATCCTGGCCGACGTGTTCGCGATCTACCTCAAGACGAAGAACTTCCACTGGCACATGAGCGGCCCGCATTTCCGCGACTACCACCTGTTGCTCGACGAGCAGGCCGACCAGCTCTACGCGATGACCGATCCGATCGCCGAACGCGTCCGCAAGCTCGGCGGCCCGACGCTGCGCTCGATAGGCCACATCGCCCGCACCCAGCGCGTGCTCGACAACGATGCCGACTACGTCGAGCCGCTCGACATGCTCGGCGAGCTCGGCGAAGACAATCGCGCCCTCGCGGTGAGCCTGCGTGAGGTGCACGAAGTCTGCGAGAAGCATCGCGACATCGCCTCCGCCAGCCTGATCGAGGTCTGGATCGACGAGACCGAGCGACGCACCTGGTTCCTGTTCGAATCGAGCCGGCACGCCGATTCGAGCGGCCACTGAGGCCAGCGCGCGCCTGGGGTGGCGACCGCGCGCCGCGCGACCGGAGCAATCGGTGCGGCTAGCGGCCGACGCCGACGTGCGCCAGGTAGTGCGCGAGGTCCGGCAGATCCTTGGCCTCCACTCCGGCCAGCGTCTCGTTCATCGCCGCCGTGTAGCCGACGCGCTCGCCCGATTTGAACTCGGCGAGCGTCTTCGCGAGATAGTCCTCGCGCTGCCCGGCGACGCGCGGCACCTGCTGCTCGCCGGCGTAGTCGTCGCCGTGGCACGACGCGCAACGGTTCTTGGTCGCGAGGGCCGCGCCGCGCGCCATCCGCGCCGGATCAGCGGGTGCGGGCTCGTAGGGCGGCGCCGGCGGAAGTTTGCCGATCAGATCGGCGTAGGCGCGCAGGTCGGCGTCGCTCATGTCCTTGGCGACTGCCGCCATCACGGGGTTCCTTCGCCTGCCGGCGCGAAAGAGGAAGAGCTGGGTGATCGCGTAGAACGAGTGCTGGCCGGCGAGCGACGGCTCCTCGGTCGTCGCGCTGACGCCGCCCGCACCGTGGCACGACGCACACAACGCGAAGCGATCGGGCGGTGCGCTTGCCGCCTGCGCTGCCGCGGCGCCCGCGACCACGGCGAGCGCCCCGCCGGCAACGAACAGCGAGCTGACGAAGACCGTTCCCTTGTCGCCGAGCCTGAGGCCGCGGGCATCGAGCACGTTCGGCGCCCAGACCTCGACCTTGAACCCGGGCGGGACCTTGAGCTTGGCGACGGGCAACTGGTCGGCTGCGGTCGGCACCGGGTAGGCCGGCACGGGTGCGAGCTTGTTTCCCTTGGGCATGCCGACCGCCCAGAACGGCACCTCTTCCTTCGGCGGGTCGGCCGCGAGGGCGAGACCGGCGGCGGCGCTCAGGCACGCCGCAATCGCGGCGACGTGCAGCCACGGTGCGCGCGCGCAGGCGCGGTGGTTCGAACGATCCATCTCTAGTCTCCTCGTCGTTGTGCGGCCGACGCACCGGCGTTGCCTGCCGGCCGACGGTCTTCGCCGCCGTCCCATGCGGTTCGCGCCCGGGGCGCGACGAAGAGGATCGCATCGACGATAGCTCGATTGCGGCGAGCCTGCGCGGCGTGGCGCGAACCGGCTGGGCGTCCAAGCCGGCATCGGCGCCATTGAAGACAGTGCCGGCGCACCCAGATGCCGGCGATGCCGCTGCAGGCGATCTCGCTCCTCCTCCACGTCTTCGTCGGCTGGCGGCTCGTGCCCGCGCTCGGCTCGGTCGCGGCCGGCGCGCTGCTCGCCGCCGTCCTCCTGGTCTCGGCGCTGACGCTGCCGTTCGGCCTTGGCGCTCGGCACGCCGGCACCGGCCGGCGCGCGGCCGCGCTCGCGTGGGTCGGGCTGGTCTGCATGGGTCTGTTCTCGTCGCTGTTCGTCCTCTGCGTCGGTCGTGACATCGCCCTGCTCGCATGCGCGGCGATCGACGCAGTGCGGCCGGGAACGATCGCCGTCGCCGCGCTCGTCGTCCCCTCGGCGCGTGCGGCCGCGATCGGCGCCGTCCTGGTGACGCTGTGGGGCTTCGTCAACGCGCGCCGCACCGCCCGCGTCGTTCGCGTCGACGTCCCGATCGTCGACCTGCCCACGGCGCTGGCCGGCTTCGCGATCGCCCAGGTCAGCGACGTCCACGTCGGGCCGACGATCAAGCGGCCCTTCGTCGAGGCGATCGTCGCCACCGTCAACCGGCTCGAGGCCGATCTCGTCGCGATCACCGGCGACCTGGTCGACGGCTCCGTTCGCGAGCTCGCTGCCGACGTCGCTCCGCTTGCGGGGCTGCGCTCGCGGGAGGGGACCTTTTTCGTCACCGGCAACCACGAGTACTACTGCGGCGCGGCGCCCTGGGCTCGCGAGCTGCGCCGGCTCGGGCTCACGGTGCTGATGAACGAGCATGTCGTGGTCCGGCGCGGCAACGCGGCGCTCGTCCTCGCCGGCGTCACCGACTTCAGTGCCGGCCACTTCGACAGCGCCGAGGCCAGCGATCCGCAGTCAGCGCTCGCCGGCGGCCCGGCCGACGCCGCGGTCCGTGTCCTTCTCGCCCACCAGCCGCGCAGCGCCGCCGCCGCCGAAGCCGCGGGCTTCGACCTCCAGCTCTCTGGCCACACGCACGGTGGCCAGTTCCTGCCATGGACGTTCCTCGTCCGGCTGCAGCAGCCGTTCACGGCGGGCCTGCACCGCTGGCGCCGGATGTGGGTCTACACCAGCCGCGGCACCGGATACTGGGGCCCGCCGAAGCGCTTCGGCGCACCGTCGGAGATCACGCTGCTGCGGCTGATCGCGGCGCCGGCGCCGACGGCGTCGGAAGCCATGGCGCGGCCTTCCGGCACGGCGGCCCTCGTCAGGCTCTGAGCGAGCGTCGGGTCTTACAATTCGCAGCTTTTGGCCGGCGTCCCGCCGCCGCGCAGCAAGAGGATCGCCCCGTGTTCATTTCCGAAGCATTCGCACAGGCCGCACCGGCCGCCACCGGAGCTGCCGACGGTCCGCTGGGCCTGGGTGGGTTGACCGGCATGTTGCCGCTCGTCCTGATGTTCGTGGTGCTCTACTTCATCATGATCCGGCCGCAGATGAAGCGCCAGAAGGAGCACAAGTCGATGATCGAGGCGCTCGCCAAGGGCGACGAGGTCGTCACCTCGGGCGGTGTCCTCGGCAAGGTGTCCAAGCTCGGCGACACCTTCGTCGGTCTCGAGGTGGCGAACGGCGTCGAGATCCAGATCCAGCGCAGCGCAGTCGTGCAGGTGATGCCCAAGGGCACGGTCAAGTGACGCCGGGCGGTCGCCCCCGAGGGCTGTCGACGTGAACCGTTACCCGCTCTGGAAGTACGCGATCCTCGTGATCGCGCTGCTCGTCGGCGTCGTCTACACGCTGCCGAACCTGTTCGGCGAGGCGCCCGCGGTGCAGGTCTCGAGCGGCAAGGTGACCGTCAAGATCGACGCCTCGCTCGCGCCGCGCGTCGAGGAGATCCTCGCCAAGGCCGGGCTGAAGCCGGACTTCGTCCAGTTCGACGGCCACTCGGTGAAGGCGCGGTTCGCCGACCTCGACGCCCAGCGCAAGGCCAAGGACGCGATCTCGGCCGCGCTCGACCCCGACCCGAGCGATCCGACCTACATCGTCGCGCTCAACCTGCTGTCGCGCTCGCCGCGCTGGCTGACGGCACTGCATGCGCTGCCGATGTACCTCGGGCTCGATCTGCGCGGTGGCGTTCACTTCCTGATGCAGGTCGACATGAAGGCGGCGCTCACGAAGAAGGCCGACTCGACCGCGGGTGACCTGCGCACGCTACTGCGCGACAAGGACATCCGCCACACCGGCATCACGCGCGACGGCGACGCCATTGCGGTGCGCTTTCGCGACCAGGCGACGCTGACGGCGGCGCACGCCCTGCTCGCCGATCAGCTGACCGACTTCAACTGGACCGAGAGCCTCGACGGCACCGACTTCAAGCTCACCGGCATCCTCAAGCCCGACGCCGCCAAGCGCGTCCAGTCCGCCGCCATCACGCAGAACATCACGACGCTGCACAACCGCGTCAACGAGCTCGGCGTCGCTGAGCCGGTGATCCAGCAGCAGGGTGCCGACCGCGTCGTCGTGCAGCTGCCGGGCGTCCAGGACACGGCGAAGGCGAAAGACATCATCGGCCGCACCGCGACGCTCGAGATGCGGATGGTCGACGAGACGAGCGAAGGCCGGATGGCGATGAGCGGCGCCGGGCCGGTGCCTTTCGGCTCCGAGCGCTACACCGAGCGCGGCGGCCAGCCGCTCATCGTCAAGCGTCAGGTGCTGCTGACGGGCGAGAACCTGACCGATGCCCAGCCCGGCTTCGACGGCCAGTCGCAGGAGCCCGCGGTCCACCTCACCGTCGATGCGCGCGGCGCGCGGATCATGCGCGACGTCTCGCGCGAGAACATCGGCAAGCGGATGGCGATTCTCTTGTTCGAGAAGGGCAAGGGCGAGGTGGTGACGGCGCCGGTGATCCGCGGCGAGCTCGGTAACCGCTTCCAGATTTCCGGCCGCATGACGACCGCCGAAGCCGCTGACACCGCGCTCCTGCTGCGCGCCGGCTCGCTGGCGGCGCCGATGGAGATCATCGAGGAGCGCACGATCGGGCCGAGCCTGGGCGCCGAGAACATCGCCAAGGGCTTCCAGAGCGTGGTCTACGGGTTCTGCGCGATCGCCGCCTTCATGTGCGCGTACTACCTGCTGTTCGGCGTGATTTCGACGCTCTCGCTCGCGTTCAATCTGCTTCTGCTCGTCGCGGTGCTATCGATGCTGCAGGCGACGCTGACGCTGCCCGGCATCGCCGCGGTCGCGCTCGCGCTCGGCATGGCGATCGACGCCAACGTGCTGATCAACGAACGCGTCCGCGAGGAGCTGCGCGGTGGCGCCAACCCGCAGACGGCGATCAACACCGGCTACGAGCGCGCCTGGGCGACGATCCTCGACTCGAACGTGACGACGCTGATCGCCGGCCTCGCACTGCTCGCGTTCGGCTCGGGTCCGGTGCGCGGCTTTGCCATCGTCCACTGCCTCGGCATCATCACCTCGATGTTCTCGGCGGTGATGTTCTCGCGTGGACTCGTCAATCTCTGGTACGGCCGCCAGAAGCGGCTGAAAGCGGTCTCGATCGGCCAGGTCTGGAAGCCGGCGACGAGCGTGCCGGCCAAGAGCTGACTGGTCTGGCCGAGGAAACAGCATGGAGTTCTTCCGTATCCGCCGCGACATCCCGTTCATGCGGCATGCGCTCGTCTTCAACATCATCTCGTTGCTGACGTTCCTCGCCGCAGTCTTCTTCCTGGCGACGCGTGGCCTGCATTTCTCGATCGAGTTCACGGGCGGCAACGTGATCGAGGTCGCCTACGCCGAGCCGGCCGACATCCCGAAGATCCGCAGCACGGTCGAGGCGATGAGCCTCGGCGACGTGCTGGTGCAGAACTTCGGCAGCTCGCGCGACGTCATGATCCGGGTGCCGGTGCGCGCCGACCTCAAGCAGGGCGACCTCACCACCCGCGTCTTCGCGGCGCTCTGCACGGCCGAGAAGGGCAGCGTCAAGACGGTCGAAGCGGCGGCGACGGCGCCCGATTCGACGGCGTCGCGTCAGATCTGCGCGGCGGCGAGCGGCGAGCCGGTGCGCCTGTCGCGCAGCGAGGTCGTGGGACCGCAGGTCGGCAAGGAACTGGCGCAGGACGGCGCGAAGGCGCTCGCCTTCGTCGTCATCGGCATCATGATCTACCTGGCGCTGCGATTCGAGTGGAAGTTCTCGGTCGCCGCCATCGTCGCGAACCTGCACGACGTCGTCATCATCCTCGGCTTCTTCGCCTTCTTCCAGTGGGAGTTCTCGCTTTCGGTGCTTGCCGCGGTGCTCGCCGTGCTGGGCTACTCGGTGAACGAATCGGTCGTCATCTTCGACCGGATCCGGGAGTCGTTCCGCCGCTATCGCAAGATGACGACCCGCGAAGTGATCGACCACGCGATCACGAGCACGATCAGCCGGACCATCATCACCCACGGGTCGACCCAGATGATGGTGTTGTCGATGCTCATCTTCGGCGGCCCGACGCTGCACTATTTCGCCGTCGCGCTGACGATCGGCATCCTGTTCGGCATCTATTCGTCGGTCTTCGTCGCCGCCGCGATCGCCATGTGGCTCGGTGTCAAGCGGGAAGATCTCGTCAAATCCGCGGCCAAGGATCACGATCCGAACGATCCGAACGCCGGGGCGGTGGTGTAGAGTCGAAATCGACTTTCTCGGGAACAGCCGAAGCCACCAAGCGCCCATGCCCACCCCCGCCAACCCGACGGCATTGGCTCAGCAGGCGAGGCGGTCGTATGTGGAGCGGCTCCTCGGCGGGATCCCGGCAGTCGTGCAAGGGATCGAGCAGGGCGCGAGGCTGCTCGCCGCGACCGTCGCCGAACCTGCGATCGCGCTGAAGCGGCGCGAGCTGCTGCCGACGCTGCAGGCCGCGTTTCCGCACTGGCAGCGGGGCATGATGACGCTGCTCAAGGCGGCGCTCGCGACCGGAACCGTCACGCAGACGCGTCTCGGTGAGCTCCCCGTCGTCGCCGCAGGCGGCCGCGTCGCCAACAAGCTCAGCCTGGTCGACGACGACACGATCGAGCACGAGATCCTGAGCTCGCGTCTCGCTCTCGCCATGATGGACCGCGCCTCGTGGGAGTTCACCGACCTGCGCTCGCGCATGAACATGCTCGAGAAGCGCGAGGAGCTCGAGACCAACGACATCCTGCGGCCGCACGTGCTGGCGCGCATCGTCACCAACTCGTGGCTCGCCGCACCGCCGCTCAGCTTCGATGCTTGGCGGATGCTGCAGTCGGTGGTCCACGAGGAGCTGTCGCTGTTTGCCGAAGAGGCCTACCACGAGATCAACCGCTTCCTGCTGCAGCGCCACGTCCTGCCCGAGGTCGACCTGCGGCCATTCATCCGCCGCTCCAATACCGGCGGCGCGCGGCCTGTGATCGCCGCCAGCGGCGGCTTCGGCGCGCCGACGGGGCTGCGCGGCTCGGCGACCGACTTCCAGTCGTCGGCGATGCGGCCTCAGAACACAGAGGTCGCCGAGGAGACCCGGCTGATGACGCGCGCGGCGAGCCTGGCGCGCGGCGGCGAGCAGCCCGAGGCGGTGCTGAACCGCCTCAATCGACTCGTCGGCCGCCAGTTGCCCGACTTTGCCGCCACCTCGCATGCGCCGGCGCCGCCGTCGCCCAAGCTGAGCGCGGCGATCGCCGAGGCGCAGGAGAGCGTCGCCCGCCGCCTCGCCGCCTCTGCGAGTGCGGGGACCGAAGGCGCCCCGCGCGGAGCGGTCGGCACGCCGACGCTGCTCGAGGAGCTGCAGCAGCGGAAGCAGGCGCTCAAGCAGGCCGCGACGTCGCCGGTCGAGCGGGCGACGATCGAGATCGTCGCGCTGCTGTTCCAGAGCATCCTGATGGAAGACGCCATCCCCGCGACCGTGCGCGTCTGGTTCGCGCGCTTGCAGATGCCGGTGCTGCGCGTCGCCGTCTCCGAGCCGGACTTCTTCGCCACCGTCGAGCACCCGGCACGACGGCTGATCGACCGCATGGGCGCGTGCGTGATGGGCTTCGACTCGTCGAGCCGTGCCGTCGGTGACCTGCTCGAGAAGGAAATCAAGCGCGTCGTCCAGGTCGTCGAGGCCTATCCCGACACCGGCCGTCGCGTTTTCCAGACTGTCCTTACCGAGTTCGAGAAGTTCCTCGAGCACTACTTCAAGAACGAGAACGAGGCGTCGAAGAAGGGCGTCTCGCTGGCAGCGCAGGTCGAGCAGCGCGAGACGATGGCGATCCAGTACACGATCGAGCTCCGCAAGATGCTCAACGACGTCCCGGTCCAGGAAGGCGTGCGCGAGTTCCTGTTCCAGGTCTGGGCCGACGTCCTCGCCACCACGGCGGTGAAGTCGGGCGCCGGCGACAACACCCGCGAGATGAAGCGCGCCGCCGCCGACCTGATCTGGTCGGCGAGTGCCAAGGTCTCGCGCGCCGAGCGTGCCGAGGTGATTCGCCGCCTGCCGCCGCTCCTGAAGACACTGCGCGACGGCATGGACGAGGCCGGCATTCCCGTGCCCAAGCAGGACGAGCACATCCAGCGCCTCAACAACTCGCTCGCGGCGGCGTTCACCGCCAAGGCGGCCGCGATCTCGCACGAGCGACTCGAGGAGCTGATGGGCCGGCTCGAGACGCTCGAGGAGCTGCTGCCGGAGACCGAAGACGTCGACATCGACGAGTCGCTCGTCATGGACCTGTCGGGCCACGAGAGCTCGGAGCTCGAGGTGGTCGGCGAAGGCGGCTCGATGCCGACGCCGGCGATGCTCGCGTGGGCCCGCGAGCTGCAGGTCGGCAGCTGGTACATGCTCGACTATCGCAACCGCAACGAGCAGGTCCAGCTCGCGTGGCAGGGCATGCGTCGACAGTTGACGCTGTTCGTGTCGCCGCAGGGCCGTGGCGTGCTGTTCCAGCAGCACCGGCTGGCGGCGTTCCTGCAGGCGGGGCTTTTGGTGCCGGCGCAGGAAGAGGCCCTCACGGTCCGGGCGACGCGCAGCGCGATGGCCAAGCTCGACGTCGATCCGTCGCGACTGCTCAACTAGCTCAAGCCGGACAAACGTGTCCCGGTTTGAGCGCGCTCGTTCGACGAACTTCGGTCCGTCGATTCGCTCATGTGAAAGTGGACAGCTTGTCCACGCTCACCGACAGCAGGTTGAGGGACGACGGTCCCTCGAACGCATCGTCACAGACCGGACGCCTCGCGTCCAGTTTCGAGCTAGTGCGTGACGCGGTCTTCCTCAGCGACGAACAGCTCGTCGAGGATCAGCGCGTCGGGTTCCTCGCCCAGGCTCCAGAACACCATCAGGACGATGATCTTGAGGTCTTCCAGATCGAGCGGGCCGCCCGGAATCGCGCTGGCGCGATCGATCACCATCTCGCGCATCGCCGGCGGCAGCACGCCGGCCGACTCGAGGAAGGCGATGAACGCGATCGACTGCTCGCCGAGATGCTCCTGCTCGACCGGCGCGTAGACGCGGATGCTCTCGCTGCGCTGCTCGCCGAGCTTGGCTTGCGCGACCGCGGCGACACCGTCGAGCCAACTCAGCGCGTCGGCGATTTCGTCGGACTCGAAGCCGACCGACGTGAGCTTGCGAGTGAGCTGCTCATGCCCGGGGCAAGCGTCCGGACGCCAGTAGTTCTCGTAGAGATACACGAGGACGTCGAACATGATTCGATGATACCGCAGCGTCTTGTTGCAACTGTCCGGGTGTGGACAAACGGCTCTGCGTCCGGGGCTCGAATGGTCGGGCGATTCTCAGGCCCGCTCGACGCGCTGGAACAGCTGATCCGGCAATCGCGCGACACGCCCCTGAAGCTCGAGCTCGAGCAACCGCGCCGAGAGTTCGGCGGCACTCGTCCCGGTCCGGGCCACGAGCGCGTCGAGGCTGATCGGATCGAAGCCAAGTGCGTCGAGGACGGGGTCGTTCGGCATCAATGGTGAGGGGCTCGGCCGGGGATGCGGCAGCGGCGTTCGATCCGTTCGCAGCGGCGCAAGTTCCTCAACGATGTCGGCGGCGCTGTCGACCAACTTGGCGCCTTGCCTGATCAGGGCATGGCAGCCGCGCGATTGTGGCGAGTGGATCGAGCCGGGAATCGCGAACACCTCGCGGCCCGCGTCTGCGGCGAGCCGGGCGGTGATCGGTGCCGACGACGGCAATCGTCGTGCCGCCGCCGGCGAGCGCGCCCTCGTGCGCGGCGGCGTCGATGCCGAGCGCGAGGCCCGAGACGACCGTCCAGCCGACGTTGCTCAGGTCCGCCGAGAACGCGCGTGCGTTCTCGAGCCCTTGCGCGGTCGTATTGCGGCTGCCGACGATCGCGATCGCGGGCGATCGCAGCAGCTCGATCCGGCCGCGGGCATAGAGCAGCAAAGGGGGATCGGGGCTCGCGAGCAGCGCCGCCGGATAGCGAGGATCACCGAGGGCGATGGCGTCGCGCGGCTCGGCGCCAGCTTGCAACCACTTCCAGCCGGCGGCCAGACGCACCTCGAACGGCTCTGGAGGCGCGGCGAGCGCGCTCGCGACGGCGGCCGGGACGACCTCGCCGCGCGCCGCGGTCGAGGCTGCGAGCACCGCGTCGGGAGAGCCAAAGCTCGCGAGCAGTGCCCGCGCAGCCTCGCGGCCGACGCCGGGCGTCTCCGGCACGCGCAGCCACGCCGAGAACTCGTCGCGATCGATCATGAGAATCCGCGCTCCACTGCGGCGCGGAGCGTCGAGTCAGAGGCGGCGCTGGTTTGGCGGCTTGGCGAAGCCGCCGCCGAGTGCGAGTCTACGGCTGGGTGAAGCGGTCGCCGCGGGCGACCGGGTCCTTGACCGAGAGGATCAGCGCGTACGACATCCGCTCGAAGACGCGGAAGACGAACAGCACGCCATGCCGCTCGTCGGGCAGCTTGATCTTCGTTCGACCCTTCTCGGTCGGGTCGACGACGATCTGGCCGTCGCGATAGAGCGCGAGCACGTGGCCGCGCTCGATGCCGTCGACCGCGCCCCGGTTGAGGGCGACGATCTGGTTCTGGCCGGCGGTCAGCCCGTCGCCGTAGATCGAGACGATCTGGCCCGCGATCGGCGCCGCCGGCGGGTGCGGCGCGTAGTTCGTGTATTCGCGACCCGGTACCGGCGAGAGGCGATCGCCGACACCGGCTTCCTGGCGGATGCTCGTGACCGTGAACGTCGCCGGGACGATCTCGGCCTTGCCTTGCGAATCGGTGCGCGTCTCGCCTTGCACCGTGTACTCGGAGGCGCCGACATAGGTCGCTTCGTAGCCGAGGATCTCGTTGGTCGTCGGGTCGCGCAGCGGGCGCGGCTCGCGAAAGATGCGGAACTCGCGCTCGGCGCCGAGTTCGCCGCGAACGTATGCGGTGTCGCCGCGCGAGAGCAGCACCCGGCCTTCCTGCGTGGCGACGATGCGCGGCGCGGTCGAGAGCTCGTTCGCCTCGAAGATCACGGCTTCGTTGAGGAACGGCTCGATGAGGTTGAACGGGATCGATGCGATGCCGTCGAGGGCGACGTCGCGCGAGCGGACGCGCGGCGACAGGCTGGCGTCGCCGGCGCTGCCGCCGACCGGCGCGCCCATCCGCAGCCGCGCGCGGCCGTTCGACTTGTCGAGAAAGAGCGTCTGGCCGGGAAAGATCAGGTGCGGGTTCCTGACCTGCTCCAGGTTCATTCCCCAAAGCTCGGGCCAGCGCCACGGGCTCTTCAGGTAGAGGCCGGAGATGCCCCACAGCGTGTCGTGCGGCTTGACGGTGTAGACGTCGGGCGCGGTCGGCAGGATCTCGCTCAGCGGCACTCCCGTCTCGGCGGTGCGCTTCGCGGTCTCACGCTGCTGCTGGGTGATCGGGAAATTGGGTTCGGCGGCGACGGCAACGACGGCGACCGAGACGAGACCGAGGACGGCGAGTTGCCGGAGGGAAGGCGCTGCAGGGAGAATTCGTCGGCTCATGCAGAAGGTCTCGTGGAGCGAGCCGCGACGCACGCGCGCGGTCCGAAAGGTCTTCCGCGCGGGCTTGGGGGCGACGTCGCGGTTCGGCGAAAATCTCACTTGAGTTCACAGATTCTGCCTATAAAGCATTGATATCGCAACGAAACCGCACCCCGCGCGGAGCAGCGCGTGAGACCTTTCTCACCTCTTTTCGTTGTCCTGCATCCACAGACGCCCGCCGCTGAATCGATTCGTCACAAATGAGCAAGCTCGACATCCTTCGCTACCCGGATCCGCGCCTGCACAAGGTGGCGCGGCCGGTGGTCGCGGTTGACGAGCGGATCCGCACGCTCGTCGACGACTTGCTCGAGACGATGTACGGCGCCGAAGGCGTCGGTCTCGCGGCGACGCAGGTCGACGTCCACGAGCGGGTGATCGTGATCGATACGTCGGAGGCGCGCGACGAGCCGGTCGTGCTGATCAATCCCGAGCTCGTCGCGCTCAGCGAGGAGATGGCGATCTCCGAGGAAGGCTGTCTTTCTGTTCCCGAGATCTACGACAAGGTGTCGCGCCACGCGCGCGTCCGCGTCCGCGCGCTCGATCGCTCGGGCGAGTCGCGCGAGTTCGACGCCGACGGCCTCCTTGCGGTCGCGGTGCAGCACGAGATGGACCATCTGCTCGGCAAGGTGTTCGTCGAGTACCTGAGCCCGCTCAAGCGCTCGCGCATCAAGACGCGGATGCTGAAGAAGACGCGCGACGAGGCGCGGGTCTGATGCCGCTCGCCGGCGAGGCGATGCGAATCGCCTTCGCCGGAACGCCCGACTTCGCGCGAGTTGCGCTCGCCCGGCTGCACGCGGCCGGCTTCGACGTTCGACTCGTCCTGACGCAGCCCGATCGTCCGGCCGGACGCGGCATGAAGGTCGTCCTTTCGCCGGTGAAGGCGTTCGCCGTCGAGCACGGCATCGGCGTCGCCCAGCCGCAGGGGCTCCGCCTCGACGGCAGGCATGGCGACGACGCGCGCGCCGCGCAGGCGGCGCTCGTCGCGGCTGCGCCCGACGTCATCGTCGTCGCCGCGTACGGCCTCCTCCTGCCGCCGTGGCTGCTCACGCTGCCGCCGCACGGCTGCATCAACATCCATGCCTCGCTGCTGCCGCGCTGGCGCGGCGCGGCGCCGATCCAGCGCGCGATCGAGGCCGGCGACGACGTCACCGGTGTGACGATCATGCAGATGGACGCCGGCCTCGACACCGGGCCGATGCTGCTTGCCGAGCCGGTCGAGATCCGCGCCGACGACAGCGCGGGCGCGTTGCAGGAGCGTCTCGCCGCGCGCGGTGGCGAGTTGATCGTGCGGGCGCTCGGCGCGCTCGGCGAATCGCCGCTGGTCGCAACGCCGCAGCCGGCGGTCGGCGTCACCTACGCCGCCAAGATCGCCAAGAGCGAAGCGGCGATCGACTGGCGCGCTGCCGCGACGACGATCGAGCGGCGGCTGCGAGCGTTCGATCCCGCGCCCGGGGCGAAGAGCGTCCTCGTCGGCGAGACGATCGGCTGCTGGCGCGGCACCGTCAGGGCCGGCAGCGGCGCGCCGGGAGCGATCGTCGCCGTCGAGCGCGACGCGCTCGTCGTCGCCTGCGGCGACGGCTGCCTCGCACTCACCGAGCTGCAGCGCGCCGGTGGCCGCCGCATGGCCGCCGAGGCGTTGCTGCGCGGCTGGAAGCCGATCCCCGGCGCTGTCTTCGACGCCCCGGCCGTGGCGACGGCCGGCGATTGAACTTCGGCGGCGCGCCGCCATCTTTTCGCAGACGCCGGCCGGGCGTCGACTTCGAGGACCGACGACCATGTTCAACCTCCTGAAGACTGCCGTTCTGATGGCGGCGATCACCGCCCTGTTCATGGCGATCGGTGCGTACGTCGGCGGCCGCCAGGGCATGGCACTGGCGCTGGTGGTCGCGCTCGGCCTCAACTTCTTCAGCTACTGGTTCTCCGACAAGCTGGTGCTGAAGATGTACAACGCGCGCGAGGTCGACGAGACCTCGGCACCGCAGTTCTACCGAACGGTCGCCGAGCTGGCGCAGCGCGCCGGGCTGCCGATGCCGCGCGTCTACGTCATCGACGAGGCGGCGCCGAACGCGTTCGCGACCGGGCGCAACCCCGAGCACGCCGCCGTCGCGGCGACGACCGGGATCATGCAGGTGCTGAGCGCCGACGAGCTGCGCGCGGTGATGGCGCACGAACTCACGCACGTCCTTCACCGCGACATCCTGATCTCGACGATCAGCGCGACGATGGCCGGCGCGATCTCGATGCTCGCCAACTTCGCGATGTTCTTCGGTGGCCGCGACAGCGAAGGCCGGCCGGCGAACCCGATCGCCGGGCTCGCCGTCGCTCTTCTGGCGCCGCTCGCCGCGAGCCTGATCCAGCTGGCGATCAGCCGGGCGCGCGAGTTCGAGGCCGATCGCGGCGGCGCCGAGCTCTCGGGCGACCCTCGCTCGCTGGCGTCGGCGCTGCAGAAGATCCAGGCCTACGCGAAGGGGACGCCGTTGATCACCGCCGAGCGCAATCCGCAGACGGCGCACATGATGATCATGAATCCGCTTCGCGGCGGCGGCATCACGACGCTCTTTGCGACGCACCCGCCGACCGAGGAGCGCGTCGCCCGGCTGATGGCGATGGCCGGCGCCATGGGACGCTAGCGGTCCCGGGGCGGCGCTGCACATCCTCAACTTCGGCGGCGGCCGGCCGAAATCACGGGCGGACTCCCGCTCGTCGCCATGCGCCGCACGCTCTTCACCCTCTTCATCGCCGTGTTCGCACCCTCGCTCGTCGCCGGCTGCGACATGCTCGGCATCGAGTCGGCCGAAAAGGTCGCCGCTGCGCGCGAGGCCGACGGCAAGGCGATCGGCTCGGCATGCCGCCATGCCGGCCGCGCGATCGAGGATTGCTTCACGATCTACAAGAAGGCCGATCGCGCCGCGGTCTTCGCCGGCTGGCGCGACATGAACGACTACATGCGCGAGAACAAGATCGAGCCGGTGCTGCCGCAGCTCGCCGCGCAGGCCAAGGGCACCGGCACCGAGACGCGCTGAGCCGGGCGCCGAGGGTGGGCCCCGCACCCGTCGTCGATCAGGGCTTCGGCAGGACCTCGAACTCGCCGACGGCAACGCGCTCGCCGCGCTCGCTCTTGATGCGCAAGGTCGTCCGCCGGTCCTGCTGCGCGGCGCTGCCGTAGCCGCTCGAGAACCACAGCATCAGCCCGGTGCCCGTCGCCAGGAGTTGCTGGCGGTGGCCGAAGAAGTCGGCGACGACGCGGTAGCGGCCCGGCTTGGCGACCTTGAGCGCGAATTCCTCCGGGCCATAGCCGCTGGTCGCGTCGCGCGTGATCGCGCCGCCCTGGTAGGAAAGGTTGTGGCCGTAGTAGACCTCCTCGCCGTTCGGGTCGAAGACGTGCAGGTCGACGTCGGTGTTGTCGGCGTCCCAGGCGAGGACGACGCGGACATCGACCGGCAGGTTCCTGAGCAGCCGCGGGTCGACGCGCTCGGTGTCGAGCGGCTTGCCGTCGCGGCGCGCCTTGTCGACGATGGCGTTGAGCTCGGTGAGCGCGATCAGGTCGATGTCGGCGAAGCGCCCGTCCCACGCACCGGTGACGACGGCGTAGAGATGGTCGACCGCCGCCTGTGCCTGGCCGGCATCGGCGAGGGCGAGGCCGAGGTCGCGATGCGACTGCGGCTCGTTCGGCGCCAGCTCGAGGACGCGCTCGAAGATCGGCACCGCCGCCGCTGTCTCGCCGGCCTGCTGCAGCCGGTACGCGAGCAGACGCAGCACCTGCCGGTTCTGCAGGTCGAGCTCGGCGAGGTTGGAGAGCGCACGCAACCCCTGCGCACGGTCGTCGCGGTCGCCCTTGGCGAGGAAGAACTCGGCGGCGTCGAGAAAGAAGCCGACGTTGGTTTCGTTGCCGCGACGCTCGTCGAGATAGATCCGCGTCCATTCGTCGGCACGCGCTGACCGCAGGCGCTGGATCGCCGCGCTTGCGTTGGCCGCCGGCGTGACGGCGATCGCGATCGTCGTCGCGGCTTCCCTGGCGTTGACGGCGTCGGCGCTTTTCTTCGCCAGCGAGTCGACGACTCCCTTGTCATCCTGGAGCGCGCCGAGGCGCGACTGCGCCGCCGCCACGGCCGGCGCCGTGCTCGGCGCTGGCGCCGCGGCGCGCTCCAGGGCCTTGTTCTGGAACTGCGACGCGTCGGTGCGCTGACGACCTTCCTCGCGCCCCGCCGAGAGCTCGCCGACCGTGTTCGTCGTCGGCTCCTGCTTGGCGACCGCCAGCGGCGGCGGCAGGTCGCCCTTCGGAAAGTCGCGCTTCCACCAGGCGACCCGCGCCTCGAAGCGACCCACGACCTGCGCCAATCGCGCCGCGTCGCTCTCGACGCGGCGCTTGACGACGTTCGCGGCGATCCTGTCGTAGGCGGCGCGCAGCTCCGCCGGCGGCTCGATGTCGTTGCGGACGTAGTCGTCGACCTGCTCGAGGACGATGAGCGACGTCTCGCGGGTCGCGAGGCCGAAGCGCTTGCCGATCTCGCGGATGCGGGCCTTGTGGGTTCGCGCCTCGCCTTCGAGCGACGCGAGCGTCAGCCGCGCCCATTGCAGCGCCGCCAGCGACGACGCCGAGGCGCGAGCGTGCACCGGCACGACGCGTGTCGTCAGCGCGCCGCTCGCGTCGCGGATGCGCAGCTTGACCTCGGCGTCACCGGCCGTCATCACTCCGGCGGCGACGAGCCTGCCGTGAGCGACGCTCTGCGATTGCACGACGACGTCGCGGACGCCGAGCGTGTCGATGCCGACGAGCGTGCTGCCACGGCGCAGCAGCGCATCGCTTGCGCCCCGGCGGCTCATCGTCACGAGGTCGATGCTGCGGCCACCCGTCGCGTCGGCGAGCGCCTGCAGCGCCGCGGAGTCGCTGCTCGCGGCGCTGTTGATCGCATAGACCGGGACCGCGAACGCGAGCCGCCACGGCGCGCCGTAGTTGGCGAGGCCATCGCTGAACCAGAGCACCTCCTGCGAGACGCCGTCGTGGCGGACTGCGCCGAGGTTGCTGGCACCGTCGTACACGGTCGACTCGAGCGCGCGGCGGAGCGCGCGCCAGTCGCCGCCGCGGACGTCGAAGCGCAGCGGCGGCGCCGCGACGTCGGCGACGCGAACGAGCTGCACCGTCGTCTCGCCCGCGGCGGCGAAGTAGGCATCCAGGAGCGCGAGCTCACGGTCGATCCGGCGCGCGGCGCCCGACCCCGACGCGTCCCAGACGATCTGCACTGTGCGCGGCAGCGGCCGCGCCGCCGTCCGCTGCGGCACTGGCACTTCGAGCGTGAAGTAGACCTGGCCGTCGCGTGGTTCGACGGCGACCGCGGCGTCGTTGCCGGCGGCGGGCATGCGCAGCGTGATCGGCTCCTTCGGCAAGGCGACGTTGGCGTCGACGGCAAGGGCACGAAAGCCGCCGCCCGGCTGGCGCTCGAAGTGCAGCCCGAGCGCGGCCGGAGCGAGCAGCTCGGGCGCTCTCGCTGTGCCGGGAACGCGCAGCGAGAGCGCCAGGCTCTCGACGCGATCGGCATACGCGAGCGGGATCTGCAGCCGGTCCGACGCCGGCTCGACGATTCGCAGCTCGACCGTTCGCGTCTTGCCGGGCAAGAGCGGATAGACGCGCAGCTCGTGGTTGTTTCCGATCGTCGTCTCGAGGAGCCCCGGGTCGACGCGGCGCCGTGCGATGTCCTCGAACACCTGTTGCGCGCGCGCCTTCTCGACTGGCACCGCGGCGCGGAGTCGCCCGTCGACATCGAGGGCGAAGCCGCTCACGACCTGTCCTGGTGCGAGCGGAAACTGGAGCTTGCCTTCGAGAATTCGCTGGTTGGGATTGAAGAAGACCATCTGCACGCGCGTCTGCGCGGCGCCGCCGCTGACTTCGACGTCGACCTGCAGCGACGCGAGCCGGATCGGCTGCTCGGCGCCCGCCACCCGGAGCAGCGGTGCTCGCCAGGCGACGTCCGTCGGCGCCGACAGCGGCGGCGTCTGCGCAAAGGCGAGCGCGCCGTGGCTGCAGGCGGCGGCGAAGGCCGCCCGCAGGGCGCGACGGCCGAGGACGGACAGGGGCGAACGACGAGGCATGGCGGGTCTCCGAAGGTGGCCGCAGCGAAGGCGGCGGCCGGGTCCTCGTGAAACGGCGAGCGCGGTGAAACGGGGTGAACGCCACGGCGTCACGAGGGGCGAACGTAAAATGCGCGACCTTTCGGCGCTGCATGAACGTCCTCCGCTTCACCGACCTCGTTGCCGCCGGCCGGCTGGCCGGCCGCCGCGTCCTCATCCGCGCCGACCTCAACGTTCCGCAGGACAGCGCCGGCCGCATCACCGAGGACACGCGGATCCGCGCCTCGGTGCCGTGCATCGAGATGGCGCTTCGCGCCGGCGCCGCGGTGATGGTGACCTCGCATCTCGGCCGGCCGACCGAGGGCGAGCCGAAGGCCGAGTATTCGCTCGCGCCGATCGCCTCCAGGCTGGGCGAGCTGCTCGGCCGCGACGTGCGGCTGTGTTTCGACTGGACCGACGGCGTCGATGTCGCTGCCGGCGACATCGTCCTGCTCGAGAACTGCCGCCTGAACCGGGGCGAGAAGAAGAACGACCCGGTGCTCGCGAAGAAGATGGCAGCGCTCTGCGACGTTTTCGTCAACGACGCCTTCGGCAGCGCACACCGCGCCGAGGCCTCGACGTATGGCATCGCCGAGTTCGCGCCGATCGCCTGCGCCGGCCCGCTGCTGGCGGCCGAGATCGACGCGATCACGACCGCGCTCGCCGCGCCGAAGCGGCCGCTGGTTGCGATCGTCGCCGGCTCGAAGGTCTCGACCAAGCTCGCCATCCTGCAGAGCCTGGCGAACAACGTCGACCGGCTGATCGTCGGCGGCGGCATCGCCAACACGTTCCTCCTCGCCGAAGGCTTCGCGATCGGCAGGAGCCTGGCCGAGCCGGCGATGGCCGACGAGGCGCGCGCCGTCATCGCGGCGATGCGCGCGCGCGGTGCCGAGGTGCCGCTGCCGGTCGACGTCGTCACCGCAAAGGAGTTCAGCGTCCACGCGGCGGCGACGACGAAGGCCGTCACCGATGTCGGCGACGACGAGCTGATCCTCGATATCGGTCCGCAGACTGCCGCCGCGCTCGCATCGCTGCTGCAGGCGGCCGGAACGATCGTCTGGAACGGGCCGGTCGGGGTGTTCGAGTTCGACGCCTTCGCGCACGGCACCGAGACGATCGCGCGGGCGATTGCGCGCTCGCCCGCGTACAGCCTGGCCGGCGGCGGCGACACCCTTGCGGCGATCGCCAGGTACGGCGTCGCCGACCAGATCGACTACATCTCCACCGGCGGCGGCGCGTTCCTCGAGATGCTCGAGGGCAAGACGCTGCCGGCGCTCGAGATCCTCGAGCGGCGCGCTCGCGAGAGCGATCCTTCCCGCACCGTGAGCAGGACCCCGGCTTCATGAGCGACTCCACTGGACAGCGCGCCACCAAGATCGTCGCCACCCTCGGGCCGGCGTCGAGCACCGCCGAGGTGCTCGAGCGGATGATCCGCGCCGGCGTCGACGTCATGCGCCTCAACTTCTCGCACGGCACGGCGCAGGACCACATCGACCGCGCGACGCTGATCCGCGAGGTCGCGGCCCGGGTCGGCAAAGAAGTCGCGATCATGGCCGACCTGCAGGGGCCGAAGATCCGGGTCGGCAAGATCGAAGGCGGCCGAACGATGCTCGAGGCGGGCGCCAAACTCGTTCTCGACGCCGGCCGCGACGCGCCGGGAACGAGCGCGCACGTCGGCCTCGACTACAAGGAGCTGCCACGCGACGTCCGCCCGGGCGACACCCTGCTTCTCAACGACGGCCTGCTCCGCCTCACGGTCGACGCTGTCCGCGGCGAGGAAGTCCACACGACGGTCGTCGTCGGCGGCGAGCTGTCGAACAACAAGGGCATCAACAAGGCCGGCGGCGGCCTCACCGCGCCGGCGCTGACGGCCAAGGACATGGAAGACATCAAGACCGCGATGGCGTTTCAGTGTGAATACCTCGCGGTGAGCTTTCCGAAGAGCGCGACCGACATGGAGATGGCGCGCCAGCTCGGCAACGTCGCCGGCGAGAAGTGGCGTCACAAGCCGCAGCTGATCGCCAAGATCGAGCGCAGCGAGGCGATTCCGGCGCTCGAGTCGATCCTGAAGGCGAGCGACGGCATCATGGTCGCGCGCGGCGACCTCGCGGTCGAAGTCGGCAACGCCGCCGTGCCGGCGCTGCAGAAGCGGATGATCAAGCTCGCCCGCGAGATGGACCGCGTCGTCATCACGGCGACGCAGATGATGGAGTCGATGATCGTCAACCCAGTGCCGACGCGCGCCGAGGTGAGCGACGTCGCCAACGCGGTGCTCGACGGCACCGACGCGGTGATGCTGTCGGCCGAGACCGCGGCCGGCCGCTACCCGGTCGAGACGGTCGAGAGCATGGCCGCGATCTGCGTCGAGGCCGAGCGCGCCGAGGAGATCTCGCTCGACGCCGGCTTCACCAATAAGACCTTCGGCCGGATCGACCAGTCGATCGCGATGGCGGCGCTCTTCACCGCCTACCACCTCGGCTGCAAAGCGATCCTCGCGCTCACCGAGTCAGGCTCGACCGCGCTCTGGATGAGCCGGCAGAAGATCCACGTGCCGATCTTCGGGCTCACCTCGCAGATCAAGACACAGCGCCGGATGGCGATGTACCGCAACGTCACGCCGCTTCTGATGCCGCCGTTCGACGACCGCGACACTGCGCTCCAGCATGCCGAAAAGCTCCTCGTCGACGCCGGCGTCCTCAAGCCGGGCGACACCTACGGCATCACCTGCGGCGAGCCGATGGGCTATCCCGGCGGCACCAACATGCTGAAGGTCGTCCGCGTCGGCTGAGCGTGTACGCCGGCGGGGCGCACTATCTCGTCGATGGCAGCTCGATCCGGATCTGCGAAGGGGTCTGCGACAGGTGAATCGCGTCGACCGCGCCGCCGCTCTGGGTGCCGTCGATCCAGACCCGCGACGTCTTGGGCCAAGGTCCGCGCAACACGACCCCGCCGGGTGGCTGCGCGCGAAGGGCCCCGACATCAATCGCCACCACCCTGCGCCGGTCGACCGTGATCGCTCGCCCGCTCCAGCTCAGGCGACCATAGGGCGTTCGCAGGTCCTGCACTGCCAGGCCGGGGCCGTCGAACCATGACATCGGAACTCCGGCGGCGATGGTCATCGAATGCTTGCTCTCGTCTTCGTAGGCGAACAGGTCGAGCACCGAGCGGATCTGGTCCGACGCGACCCAGCCATGCGGCATGTCGCCGAGGAAGCGCGGCTCGCGTGCATTGCGCACCACCAGCTCGGCCCACTGGTTCCAACCGAGCGGCCGGCGGTCGCGATAGAAGAACGCCATCGCCTGCAGCGCGCGCTCGCGCTCGCCGAGTCGGACCAGGCTGCCGACGGTGCGCCACTCGTAGGGCGTGTATGCATCCCATGTCGTCGCGCCGCTTCTGCGTTCGCTGAAATCGCGCCAGTAACGCTCGAAGGTGTTGCGCACGAGCGCGTCGGGCAGCGTGCCGAGCAGGCCGCCCGGGCTGAGCGCGATGGTGCTCGACGTCGGGTCGACGTCGCCGCGGTCGGCTGCACCCGGCAGCACGTCGAGCGCGTGCAGTTTCGTGCTGGCGGCGATCGACGCGAGCAGGTCGGAGAGGAACTCGTCGCGCTGGCCGGCAATGCGGGTCGCGTCGTCGCTCAGGCCGAGTCCCTGCGCGAGCTCGACCGCGCCTCGGTAACCGATCGCCGTCCAGAAGTCGTCCCAGTACGAGTACGCCGGCTTGTCGGAATAGCCCTCGTGGCTGATCGACGGCGGCATCAGCCCGAAGTAGGCGCGGCGATCGGGCGCCAGGTTGGCTTGCGTGCGCTCACTCGTCCGCAGCTCGTCCATGTGCTCGACCGCGCGTCGCACCCGCGGCCACAGCGCCCGCGCGGTCGCGTCATCGCGGGTGTAGCGCCAGAGGTCGGCCGCCGCGAAGGCGAATTCGCCGTCGCTGTCGTTCTCGGGCACCGGGTCGGCGCCGCGCGCGGTCGCGCAGCACGGCACCTTGCCGCTCGTGAACTGGAACGGCGCGAACCAGAGCAGGAAGTTGCGCGCGACGTCGTCCTGGCCGAGGCGCAGCAGCGCCGACGACGTCAGCGCGCCGTCGCGGATCCACGAGCGGGCGTAGGCGCGCGGTCCCGGCTGCAGCGCCGCGGCGCTGCGGTCGACGAGGATCTGGCCCAACGCCGTCCGCATCGTGCGCGCAATGTCTTCGACCTCGGTCGGGCCGGTGATTCGAACGCGGTCCAGCCGAGCGCGCCAATGCGCGGCGGCACGCTCCTCTGCTGCCGCGACGGCGGTCATCGTCGCCGCGACCGCTGTGCCGCTGACGGGCAACGCTACCGCAACCCCGCGGTCCTCGCCGGGACGCAGGCGAAGGTCGAACGACAGCGCGGCGCTGGCAAAGCCCGCTGGGTCGTCGATGCGCATCGGTCCTGGCAGCGGCAGATGCTCGCGCAGCCAGTCGCCGACCGGCCCAGCTGCCAGCGGCTCGAGCCGCACCGCGCTCGGCGTGACGAGCGGTTGCAGCCTCGGTGTGCCGTTCACCGCGAGCACACGGCCGTCCCACGCCAATTCGCCGATCGCGCTCGCACCGCCTGGGTTGGCGAGAAACTGGGTCGGCGGGTTCGCCTGGAACGGCCGCCAAGCGAGCGCCAGCGTCACCTGGTGTGCGTGCTTGCCCAAGTTGCGGACGCGGTAGCGCGCGAGAGCTTGCGCCGCGTCGGCTGTGCCGTCGCCGAAGGCCTCGATGTCGAGCGTGAGGTCACCGACGCGCCAGTGCACCGAGGGCATCGGCAGGTCGCCGTCGCGCAAGGTATGGCCGATGCGCGCGTCGGCCCAGCTCAGCACCTTGCCGTCGACGACGAGGAACGGCTCGAGCGCGCCGACACCCGGGATCGGCTCGAGGACGCCATCTTCGCTGAGCAGCGACGCGGTGTGGCCGCCGTCGACGCCGAGCACCGTCCAGTACGACTGCTGCCCGACGTAGGCGCGCGGATACCGGCCGCGCGGCGCCTGCTTGGCAAGCTGCGCGAAGAACGTATTGGCATCGACCGGCGCCCGCAACTCGAGCTCGGCCAGGGCAACCGCTTTGGCAGCCGGCTCGTCGACGCTGATGCGGACGAAGCGCGCCTCCGAGTCGGGTAGCCAGTGCAGTTGCACATCGCCGCGCGCGCGCTCCACGCGCCGTCCGCCACGCCAGTGCTCGCCGTCATCCGACAGCTCGATCGCATAGCGTGAGGCCGCCGCGCCGGGCCGCCAGCGCAGCGCCAGCACACCGAACTCGCGCGGTGCGCCGTAGTCGACCGTGAGCACGGCCGCCGCACCGCGACCATCGGTGGGCTGCCAGTCGGTCCCGGGCCGGCCGTCGATCGCGTTCGCCGGTTCGTGACCCGGCAGCGACGAAACCGCTGTCGCCTTCGGCGCGGGCATCGGCTCGCTGGCCGGCAACTCGCGCAGCTCCAGGCGATCGAAACACACGCTGCCCTTGCCGGCTCCGCTGCCCGATGCGATCACGAGTTCGACCGCGACGGTGCGCCGCAGCGCGCGATCGGCCGTCGGACCCCAGGCGAATTCGATCTCGCGCTGGCGAAACCGGAGGGTCTGCCATTGGGACGGAAAGCGGACCTCGTTCCTGCGCGCCCACCAGACATTGGCACCGCTCGCATCGACGAGCTTCACCTGCAGCGCGTTCGGCGGCGCATCGCCGCGCAGTCTCAGCGCGAGCTCGTAGCGGGCCGGAAACTCAATCGGCAGGGTGCGCCGCGCTGCCACGTATCCGGTCACGCGGCCGAAGTCGAAGTCGACGCACAGGGCGTTGCCCTGCTCGCCGTCCGCCGGCCGCAAGGCCGCCTGCACGTCGTCGGAGGCGACGAGCGTCCACGCCGAGGCGTTCTCGAAATCGTCGAGCGTCGTGTCCCGGACCTGTGCCGTTGCCAGCGTCGGCATCGTTGCGGACAGCGCCAGCAAGAGCGCGGCCGCGAGCTGCCTCATCCCTTCACGCCGCCCGCCATCAGCCCGGCCATGTACTGGCGCTGCAACGCGAGGAACAGCACCAGCACCGGCAGCACCGTGATCACCGAGCCGGCCATCATCAGCTCGCTGTCCTGGACGTGCTCGCGCGAGAGGCCGGCGAGCGCCACCGGCAGCGTGTGCAGCGCGTCGTCGGTCAGCACGATCAGCGGCCACATGAAGTCGTTCCAACTGCCGAGGAAACTGAACACCGCGAGCGTGGCGAGCACCGGCCCGAGCAGCGGGACGACGATGGTCAGGAAGATGCGGAACTCGCTCGCGCCATCGATGCGCGCGGCCTCGAGCAGGTCGTCCGGAATGCCGCGCGCGAATTGGCGCACGAGGAAGATGCCGAAGATGCTCGCCATCGCCGGCACGATTGCGCCGCCATAGGTGTTGATCAGGCCGAGCGGCTTCAGCATCAAGAACAGCGGCAGCATCGCGACCTGTCCCGGGATCACGAGGGCAGCCAGCAGCGCCTTGAAGATCGCGTCGCGACCGCGAAAGTTCAGCTTCGCGAACGCATAGCCGGCCATCACGTTGAAGCTCACCGAGATCAAGGTCGCAAGCACCGCGATCGCCAGGCTGTTGAAGACGTAGCGGCCCATGCCGACGTCGCCAAACAGGGTGCGATAGTTGTCGAGCGTGACCTTCGGCGGCAGCAACGGCGTCGGCAAGGTGCTCGATGCGCCGGCCGGCATCAACGAGACCGACAACATCCACAGCAGCGGGAAAAGGCTCAATGCCGCGAGGCCGGCGAGCAGGCCGTTCACCACCCAGACGGCGAGGCGCGGATTCATCGGCTCGCGGTCGGGTCGCGGTCGAAGCGCCAGAGCCCCGCGCTCACCATGAAGATGATGACGAACAGCAGGAACGCGACCGCCGATGCGGTGCCCAGGTTCCACCAGCGAAAGCCTTCCTCGTACATGAAGTACAGCACGCTGACCGTGCTGCGCAGCGGGCCGCCTTGCGTCATCACGTACGGTTCGGCGAAGAGCTGGAAGTAGCCCGCGAGGGTCAAGATGCCGACCATCACGAGCGTCGGCGTGAGCATCGGGAACGTCAGGTCGGTGAATTGGCGGAGCGTTCCGGCGCCGTCGACGCGTGCCGACTCGTACAGCTCGCGCGGAACGGCTTGCAGCGCCGCGAGCAGGATGACCATGTTGTAGCCGAAGTTCTTCCAGACCGCGAACAGGATGATCGCCGGCATCGACCATCGCGGGTCACCGAGCCAATCGACCGGATCGATGCCGAGCCCGGCCAGCGCCTGGTTGATCAGCCCGTAGCGGGTGTGCAGCAGGTAGCGCCAGATCACGGCGACCGCGACGACCGTGGTCACGACCGGGGCGAACAACGCGGTCCGAAAGAGCGCCTGCCACTTCGCGGCGCGTGCGTTCAGCAGCAGTGCGGCGCCGAGCGACAGCGCGATCGACACCGGCACGCCGACGGCGACGAAATACAGCGTGTTGCCGAGCGCCTGCCAGAAGAGCGGCGTGTGCAGCAGCCGCAGGTAGTTGTCGAGGCCGACGAAGCGCAAGGTCGACAGATCGGCGAGCGCGTAGAGGTCGAAATCGGTCAGGCTCAGCGCGAGCCCGATGCCGACCGGCAACGCGAAGAACACCGCGATGACGACCACGGCCGGCGCGGCCAGCGCCCATCCGACGATGCCCGACGACCTCATCGGGCGCTGGCGACCGCGTGCGCCCGCCGGCGCAGCCAGCGGCGTTTCTCGAGCAAGGCATCGACCCAGGCGTCGAGCTGCATCGTCGCGGCATCGATGGCTTGCGTTCCTCGTACGACGCGCTCGGCGGCGAGTTGCATTTCCTGGAAGATGCGCTCCCATTCGGGAAGCTTGGGCGCGGCACGGACGCGTTCGAGCTGTTGGCCAAATGCCTGCGAGGGCGCATCCGTGGCGAGCGCCGGCGTACGCCAGACACTGCGGCGCGGAGGCAGATTGCCGGTCAGTGCGTGAAAGCGCTGCATCGTTTCTGGTTCGCTGAGGTACTCGATCAAGTGCCACGCTGCGGCCTTCCGCGGCGAGCGCTTGAAGATCACGAGGCTGGAGCCGCCGGCCGTCGAGACACCCGGCCCGTCCGGACCCGGCAGCGGCGCGGTCGCCCAGTCGGCCTGGCGCTCGTGCGGCAGGCGGCGCCGGAGCTCGCCGATGTTCCACGGTCCGCTGACATAGAACGCGAACAGGCCGCGCCCGAATTCATCCCAGACATTCGCGATCTGGGTGTTGGTCGCCGCCGGCGCGAGGCCTTCGCGGAAGATGCCTGCGTAGAAGCCGAGCGCACGCCGGAATGGCGCCTCCGAGAACGCGCCGCGGGTGTCGTCGTCGCTCAGCAATGCGCCTTGCTGCAGTGCCAGCGCGAACAGCGGGTCTGGCTCGTTGAGCGGTAACAGCACGCCGTAGCTGCGAGCACCGCCGTGCCGGCGGATGGCGCGCATCGCGGCCAGCCACTCGGCCCAGGTCTGCGGCGGTGTCGCGTGGCCGGCAGCGCGCAGCAGGTCGGTGCGGTAGAAGAGCACCCGCGTGTCGACGTACCAGGGCAGGCCGAACAGGCGCTCGCCGTCGCGCGTCGGCATGCGATTCGTGTCGAGGATGCCGCTGAAGTAGTCGTCGCGCGCGATGCCCGAGCTCGCCGCCAGCGCATCGAGCGGCTCGAGCGCGTCGAGGGCGACGAGCTCGGGCAGCCAGGTGTTGCCCAGCTGGCAGAGGTCGGGGAGCGAGCCGCCGGCGTATGCCGTCAGCAGCTTCTCGTGCGCGGCCGTCCACGGCAGCTGCTGCACGTGCACGCGGGTGTCGGGATGGCGGGCGTTGAACTCGGGCAGCAACGCGGCCACGACCTCGGCCTCGCGACCCATGGCCCAGAAATTCAGCGGGCCTTGCGGATCCTCAGCACGGCCGCAGCCGCCCAGAGTCAGCAGGGCCGAGCCAGCCGCCAGGCTTTGCAGCGCCTGCCGGCGTGCCTTGCTTGCAGGCTCCCTCGCGCGCATGGCGCCGGGCCCATGGGTCAGCCCGCGCGGGCGAGCCAGCCGCCATCGAACCCGGCGCGCTCGAGACCGCGTCGCAGCGGCGTGCAGTTGCGCATGTCGTCCCAGACGAGCTGGTTGCGGTAGTTGCCGATCATCGCCAGGATCGGGCCCTGGTCGATGCCGATGCAGTCGCTGGCGACCCAGCCGAAGGACGAGTCGACGCGGCCGTCGCTGAGCTTGGCGTCGGTGTCGGTCAGGCTGCGGTTGAACGAATCGACGAAGCCGAACTTCGAGTAGATGAACTTGCCGTAGCTGGCATGCATCTCCTCGACGGCGGGAATGACGATCTCGGGCGCGAACGGCAGCGACGAGATCGCGGCAGTCGGCGCGATGGTGCCGTCGTCGAGAGTGCGAAAGCGCCCGGCGCCGCGCGCCGAGTAGTCGAGGTAGTAGCGGAACCGGTTCATGCGGTCGAACTCGCGCAGCTTCCCCGGCCCGTCGCACGCCGTGAAGCCCCAGACATTGGCGCCGTATTCGTAGAAGCCCTTCGGGTTCGCGATGGCGTAGGCGCGCTGCGCGTACACCGCGCGGCGCGTGTTCTCGAAATAGTCGATGCCGTGCTGGCGCATCGTCGCATCGCGAATGCCGCGGAAGTCGATCCAGACGTGCGAATACTGGTGCCCGAACAGCGGTGCAAAGCTGAGATGTTCGTAACCCATGAAGCGACCCCATGCGCTTCGGTAGCTCTCGCACCAGGCGCTCCAGGCGCTTTCGTCAACCGGGTGGGTGGGCGAGCCCAGCGCGAGCAGGACCACCAGCATCGCCTCGTTGTAGCCCGCCCAATCGTACGGGATGTGACCCTTCTCGGGACTCCAGCCCATGCTGACGAGTGCGCCCCGCACCTGCGCCCATTTCCAGTCGACACGCCAATAGATCGCGTCGACGGTCTGGCGGATCTCGGCTTCGTCGGCGTGGTCCGAATCGAAGTAGGCCTGGACGTGGAGCATGCCCGCCAGCAGCAGGGCGGTGTCGATGGTCGAGACCTCGCTGTGCCAGGCACGCGCGCCGGTCTTCATGTCGATGAAGTGGTAGAAGAATCCCTTGTAGCCGGTCTTGCCGCGCGGCTGCGGGCCTTGCGGCGCGTTGTGAAAGAAGCGCACGGTGGCAAGCGTGCGCTCGCGTGCCTGGGCCCGGGTGACGTAGCCGCGGTCGGCGCCGATGGCGTAAGCGGTGAGTGCGAAGCCGACCGCTGCGATGCTGGCGGGGCACTTGCTCGGGTAGCGGTCAGGCGCCAGGCCGTTCGCGGGATTGCTCGTGGCCCAGAAGAAGTCGAACGTGCGCCGCTCGATGTCGTCGAACAGCGGCGGCAGCGGCGGTTGCGATTCGAGGGCTGGCGGAATGGTGGGATTGGCCGCGCTCGACGACGCGTCGGCCGCGCTCGTGTCGTACGCGCGGTTGCGCAGCAGGTCGGGCACCAGCAGGTCGGGGACGCCGCTTGCGCAGCCCGCCAGCGGGCCGAGCGCGACGGCCCCGCCCGACATCAGCAGCTTGCGTCGGGTGACGTTCATGCGCGTTGGGTCCGGGACATGGTGCGGGCCATCGGCCGGTCGGGCTCAGTCGTCCCCGGCCAGGGCGGCGCCATTCGTCGCGATCACGTTCGCATAGAACTTCGCGCTGTCCTTCGGCGTCCGTTCGAGGGTTTCGAAGTTCACGTGCACGAGGCCGAAGCGCTTGGCATAGCCGAGCGACCACTCGAGGTTGTCCATCAGCGACCAGGCGTAGTAGCCACGAACGTCGACGCCTTGCCGGATCGCTGCATGGACGGCGCGCAGGTGAGCTCGGTAATAGTCGATGCGCAACGGGTCGGAGACGCGCCCGGCCGGCACGGCAGGCGGATCGTAAAAGGCCGCGCCATTCTCGGTCACATACTGGGGAATGTCGCCGTAGCACTTTCTGATCCACAACAGCGTATCGGTCAGGCCTTGCGGAAAGACCTCCCAGCCCGTCTCGGTGTAGGTGGCCTGTGTCTGCCGGACCGGCGCCGCCTTCAGATGCCACGCGGCTTCTTCATGCCGGACGACGTTGCGGGTGTAGTAGTTGATGCCGACGAAGTCGATCGGTTGCCGGATCAGCTCAAGGTCCTGTTGCGGCCATTGGGGCCAGGCCTCGCCGAAGATCTCACCCAGCTCTTCCGGATAGCGGCCGAGGAACACCGGGTCGAGGTATTGCCGGTTCATGTACGCCTCGGCCCGCCGCGTCGCGGCGAGATCCTGCGGTGTCGCGGATGCCGGGACCTTGGGCTCGATGTTGACCACCAGCCCCACCTCGTGCCTGCCGAGCGCGCGATAGGCCTGAACCGCCTTGGCGTGCGAGCGCAGCAACTGGTGCGAGGCGATCGGCGCCTCGAATCGGTTCTTGTGGCCGGGCGCGAGGGCGCCGTGAAGATAGCCGCCGTCGCTCACGACCCAGGGTTCATTGAGAGTCGCCCACAGCTTGACGCGGTCGTCGAGCCGGCGAAACAGCACGCTCGCGTAGTCGGCGAACCAGTCGGCCACGTCGGGGTTGAGCCAGCCGCCGCGGTCGTCGAGCGCGGCCGGCAAGTCCCAGTGAAAGAGCGTCGCCATTGGCTCGATGTCGTTGGCGAGCAGGGTGTCGACCAGACGGTCGTAGAAGCCGAGGCCGCGTTCGTTCACCGCGCCGCGACCTTCGGGCAGGATGCGCGCCCAGGCGATGCTGAAGCGGTAGGCCGTGAGACCGAGCCGCTTCATCAGGGCGACGTCGTCTTCCATCAGCCGGTAGTGGTCGCACGCCACGTCGCCGGTGTGGCCGTCCTTGGTCAGCCCGGGAGTGCGAACGAAACGGTGCCAGATGCTGGGCCCGGCGCCATCGGCCAGCGGCGACCCTTCGATCTGGTATGCCGAGGTGGCGGCGCCCCAAAGAAAGGATTTCGGAAACTCGTACGCCATGGGCTGCAGCCGTCGGTATGAATCTATCGCCGCGACGGCGCAGGCACAACCGGGGCCGACGTGAGTTTTTGGCGATCGTTCTCTAATCGGAACGGACCCTGGCGGTATCTCCTCACGCGATGGCAGTGCGCGACCATGCCGGCAGCCGGCGCAGTGCTGGCGAGCGGCCGCTGCCGGGCGCGGGGAAGACAGCGGCGGAGTCGGGAGACAATGGCGTGGTGAAGAGTGCACCGGGCTTGACGATCGACGAAGTCCGTGCTGCCGCCCAGCGCGTGCGCGGCGAGGTCATCGAGACGCCGTGCCTCGCCTCACGAACGCTGTCGCGGATCTGCGGCTGCGAGGTATTTCTCAAGTTCGAGAACCTGCAGTTCACGGCCTCGTTCAAGGAGCGCGGCGCGTTCAACAAGATGGCGCAGCTGACGCCGGCCGAGCGCGCGAAAGGCGTGCTCGCGGTTTCGGCCGGCAACCACGCCCAGGCGGTCGCATACCACGCCCAGCGGATGGGAATCGCGGCGACGATCGTGATGCCGCGCTTCGCATCGAGCGTCAAGGTCGAGAACACGCGCGGCTTCGGCGCCGACGTCGTCCTCGAGGGCGATACGTTCGAGGACGCGCGCGTCTTCGGCCTGCAGCTTGCGGCCGAGCGCGGCACGACTCTCGTCCATCCCTTCGACGACCCGGCTGTGATCGCCGGCCAGGGCACGGTCGCGCTCGAAATGCTCGCCGAGCAGCCGGCGATCGACACCCTCGTCGTCGCGATCGGCGGCGGCGGCCTGATCGCCGGCATGGCGACGGCGGCGAAGGCGATCCGGCCCGAGATGACAGTCGTCGGCGTCCAGACCGAGCGCTTCCCGGCGGCGTGGAACGCGATCCACGACGGCCACCTCGAGTGTCGCCAGGCGACGATCGCCGACGGCATCGGCGTCAAGTCGCCCGGCGCGCTGACGCTGCCAGTAATCCGCGCGCTCGTCGACGACGTCGTCCTCGTCTCGGAAGACGACATCGAGCAGGCGATCCTGATGCTGCTCGAGATCGAGAAGACCGTCGTCGAGGGCGCCGGCGCGGTCGGCCTCGCGGCGCTGCTGAAGGAGCGCGTCCGCTTCGCCGGCAAGAAGGTCGGCCTCGTCCTCTGCGGTGGCAACATCGAGCCGCTCGTGTTGGCCGAGATCATCGAGCGCGGCATGGTCAAGTCGGGCCGGCTGGCGCGCCTGCGCGTCGACGTCCGTGACGTGCCCGGCGCGCTCGCCGAGGTCGCGGCGCTGCTCGCGCGCCTCGGCGCCAACATCGACGAGGTCCAGCACCAGCGCGCATTCACGTCGCTCTCGGTCGAGCGGGTGCAGATCGAGGTCGTCGTGCAGACTCGCGGCGCCGCGCACGTGCGCGCGATCCTCGATGCGATGCGCGCCCAAGGCTATGACGCCGAGCGCGTCGGCTGAGGCGCCGGCCGTCGTCAGGGCGGATCGAGCGGCGTCGTCCGCATCGCGCGCCAGAGCGTCAGGTCGTAGGCGATCTTGAGTGCACCGCAGCCGACGAGGGGCAGCGCCAGCCAGCCGGCCGCAAGCAGCGCGCCGCTGAGGGCAGGGCTCAGCGCGGCAGCGAGGCTGCGCGGCACCGCGGTGAAGCTCGCCGCCGCGGTCCGCTCGGCGGGCGTGACGACCGCCATCACGTAGGCGGTGCGCGTCGGCACGTCCATCTGCGACAGTGCGCTGCGGACAAGGAGCAGCGTCAGCGCCAGCGGCAGGCTCGGCGCGAGCGCGGCGGCGATCAGGCAGACGCTGGCCGGGATGTGGGTGAACACCATCGTGTTCAGGAGGCCGATGCGGCTCGCCACCATCGGTGCTGCGAACTGCGACGCCGCGCTCAGCAATCCGCTCCAGAAGAAGAACGCACCGGCCTGCGCGAGCGAGAAACCGAAGCGCTGGAACAGCCAGAGCGAGAGCAGCGAGTTGACGACCAGGCCGCCAGCGAACGCGTCGACGCTGAACAGCGCCGCGAGGCGGACCACCCTGCGCCGCGACGGGCCGAGCGGCGCTGTCGACGCGGCGACGTCCTCCGCGCGGCCGCTGGGCAGCAGGCGATAGAGCAGGAACACCAGCGCGCCGATGGCGGCGTAGGCGACGAACATCGCGCGCAGCGCGTCGACGCGGGCGACACCAAAGGCGCGAACGAGCCCATCGGGAGCCGCCGCGGCGAGCGCACCGAGGGCGGCGAATGTCGCTCCGTAGACGCTGTAGCGAGCGAACAGCGCGACCCGCACTTCGCCTTTGGCCGCATGCGCGAGCCGGGCGTGCTCGAGCGGCAGGAAGACGCTGACATCGCCCGAGCTCGGATTGAGCGTGCCGACGAAGGCGACCACGAGCAACGGCCAGAACGATGCGAAGCCGGCGAAGCCGACACCGGTCGCGACCATCAGCAGCGCCGCCGCGCGCAGCAGCCGTCGGCCGGCGAAGCGGTGGCCCCAGGCGCCGACCGCGAGCGTCGCCAGCGCCGAGCCGAGCATCGTCGTCGTGCTGACGATGCCGACCTCGAGCGTGCCGAGCCCGATCGCGAGCAGGTACGCCGGCAGCAGCAGCGCCATGTAGCCGTCGGCGAATGCCCTGAGCGACCGCGCCGCGAGCAGCGGCCAGGCGCTGGCATCGGCGCCGCGCGGTACGAGCAGGCGGCTGGTCGGTGCTGTCGACATCGAGCATCGGACCCTACAGGATCGCGATCGCGCCTCGGCGCGGCGGTGGCGTGGCCACGCGTTGGGTCAGAATGCGACGCCCGGCACGTGCCGCGCTTCGCCACCATGCAACGCCGCACGCTCCTCATCTCCGCCGCTTCGCTGCTGGCAACCGAGAAGTCCGCCATGGCCGCCACCCGCCTCTCGCCGACCTCGCCGATGGTTGCGCAACCGAGCGCCGTCGCCCTTGCCGCGGCGATCGCCGGCGGCAAGCTCAGCGCCGAGCGGCTGGTGCGCGACTGCCTCGCGCGCATCGCCGCGATCGACAAGGCCGGGCCGCGGATCAACGGCATCCTCGAACTCAACCCGGAGGCGATCGCGATCGCGCGGGCGCTCGACGCCGAACGCAGGTCGGGCCGCGTGCGCGGGCCGCTGCATGGGCTGCCGGTGCTCGTCAAGGACAACGTCGCGACCGGCGATCGCATGAGCACGAGCGCCGGCTCGCTCGCGCTCGCCGGTGTGCCGGCGCCGCGCGACGCCCACGTCGTCAAGCGCCTGCGCGATGCGGGCGCGGTGATCCTCGGCAAGACCAACCTCAGCGAGTGGGCGAACATCCGCTCGACGCGGTCGACGAGCGGCTGGAGCGCGCGCGGCGGGCTGACGAGAAATCCCTATGCGCTCGATCGCAACACGAGCGGCTCGAGCTCGGGCACCGGCGCCGCGATCGCCGCCGGCCTCGCGCCGCTCGGCGTCGGCACCGAGACCGACGGCTCGATCGTCTCGCCGGCGTCGATCTGCGGGCTCGTCGGCCTGAAGCCGACGGTCGGCCGGATGAGCCGCGACGGCATCGTGCCGATCGCGCATTCGCAGGACACGCCGGGCCCGATGACGCGCACCGTCGCTGACGCGGCGCTGCTGTACGCGGCGATGTCGGGGGCGGACGACGGCGACGCGGCGACGGCGGCGGTGCCGGCCGATCGCGCGGCAGCGAGCACCGTTGCCTTTCCTGAAGACGCGCTGCGCGGCGCGCGCCTCGGCGTCGCCCGATCGTTCTTCACCGGCTTCGACGAGGCCGACGGCCTGATCGAGCAGGCGATCGTCGTCTGCAAGCGCCTCGGCGCCGAAATCGTCGACCCGGTCGACCTCGCGCAGCCGAGCTACAACGACGCCGAGCTGCGCGTCCTCCTCTACGAGCTCAAGGCCGACCTGCCGAAGTACCTCGCGAGCTTCGCTTCAGGCGCGGCGGTGAAGACGCTCGCCGACGTGATCGCGTTCAACCGTGCCCACCACGACCGCGAGATGGCGTGGTTCGGCCAGGAGCTGTTCGAAAAGGCCGAGGCACTCGGCGGCCTCGACAGCAAGGAGTATCTCGACGCGCTTGCCGAATGCCGGAAGGGCGCGCGCGACGACGGCATCGATCGCGTCCTCAAGGCCAACCGTCTTGACGCCCTGGTCGCGCCGACCGGCGGCCTGGCGTGGCTGATCGATCCCGTCAACGGCGACCACGTCAGCGCGGGCTTCTCGACTCCGGCCGCGGTCGCGGGCTATCCGCACCTGACCGTGCCGGCGGGGCTGGTGCGCGGCCTGCCGATCGGGCTCTCGTTCGTCGGGCCGGCGTGGAGCGAGGAGCGGCTGCTCGCGCTCGGCAACGCCTACGAGAAGGCGACGGCGCTGCGGCGCGAGCCCACGTACACCAGGATCACGACGCCGCAGGGGTCGTGAGCCCGCATCGCTCAGCGCCGGCCGTCGTGGTCGGCGCCGAGAACTAGGCGAGCGCCGCGCGATACAGCGCGAGCAGCTTGCCCCACGCCCGCTCGGCGTCGGGGGCGCTGTAGACCGATGCCCCGGCTTCGACCGGCATGTCCGGCACGCACCAGCCGTGCCGCGCCGGATAGACCTCGATCTCGGCCGGCACCTTCGCCGCGGCGAAAGCTTCTCGAAGCTTGTCCTTCGCGTCGGGCTGGCGCTGGTTGTCGTTGGCGGCGATGCCGATGTACATCCGGCCGCGGATCCGCGGAACGAGCAGGTGCGGACTGTCGGGCTGGTCGGTGACAAGACCGCCGCCGTGAAACGATGCCGCGGCCTGGATCCGATCGGGGACGGCGGCCGCCGACCGGAACGTCAGCGGGCCGCCCATGCAGTAGCCTTGGACGCCGATCTTCTTCGCCCGATCGACCTGCGGCTGGGCGTCGAGGAAGGCGACATAGGCGGTGGCATCGCGCTCCGCCGCGCCGGACGCCGTGATCGAGCCCATCAGCGAGCCGAGCTTGGCCCGCGTTGCCGGATCCCCGAAATCGAGCCGTGCTGCCGATTCGAACTGCGGCGACTTGGCGACTCGGTAGAACGGATTCGGCACCAGCACTGCGTAGCCCTCTCCGGCGAGGCGGCGGCCCATGTCGCGCATCGTCGGCCTGAGGCCCGCGGCATCGCACCAGAAGAGAACGCCAGGGTGCTCTCCGCTCGCCGGATGGAAGAACGCCGCGTCGCAGCTGCCGTCGGCGGTCATGATCGTCACGTCGCGCTCGCTGACGGCGAGCGCCGAGGCGGCGGCAAACGGCAGCGCCGCCGCCGCGAGGCCCGATGCGACCGACAGGGCGACGAAGTCGCGCCGGGTGAGCTCGGAATCGGCAGCCGCCGCAAGCGGATCGTCGTGATCGTCGTGCATGGTCGTTCGGTCTTCGTGCGTGACCTCGATGATGGAACGGGCAATCGCCGTTCCTGTAGCGGGGGATTCCCTCAGCGCGTCGTCGCCGGCAGCGCCGCGCCGGCGACCTCGGCGAAATGCTCGAGCATGCCGTTCCAGCCATTCGCCGAGCCGAATGTGTCGCGCATCGCCGTCGCGTCGGCGCCGTACGCTTCGAGGCCGCGATGCTCGAGGTCGACCTGCGTCGTGCGATCGTCGATGGCCGTGAAGCGGACGTCGACCTCGGTGTGCAGGGTCGGGTCGAACTGGAAGCGGGCGTCGAGCTGCCAGACGAGGACGACGCGGCGCTCGGGTTCCCAGATCAGCACCTGGCCCCAGACGCACTCGACGCCGTCGACGCCGCGCTCGTACCAGCGGCCGCCGGGCCGCGGCTCGATCACGATCGCCGCGCACTCGGCGTCGCCGATGTGGTGCGACGCCATCGGCCACCATGACTCGATCCGCGCCGTGAAGACTTCGAACGCGATCGCGACCGGCGCCGCGACGGTGACCGACTTGCGCACCGCGTTCTGCGCGGCGCTGGCGAACGAGGGGCTGCTCATGGCTTCTCCTTGCGAGGGTGCGCGGCACGGTTGCGTGCCAGGGCTTCGGCGTGGGCCTTGAAGCGGGCGAGGCCGACGTCCCAGAGGCTGTCGATGAAGTCGCGCATCGTCGCGATGCCGTCGGGATCGGGCCGATAGAGGTTGCGCGTGCCGACCGAATCGCGCTGCACGAGCCCGGCGTCGGCGAGGACCTTGAGATGCTGCGACACCGCCGGGCGGCTGACTGGAAGCCGGCCGGCGACCTCGGCGACCGAGAGCGGCGAGCGCGCGATCAGCGTGAACACCAGGAGGCGGGTCGGATCGCCGAGGGCGGCGAAGCGGCGCGCCTGGAGGATGGTTGCGTCGCGCGGAGTCATTGGTAGGCGTCTGCTTACCGTAATCGTATGCTTACCGAACGGTGCCGTCAACGGGGACGACGGCGACCGCCGGCGCCGTCCCACGAGGTCGCGCGTCAGCGGCCGGCGTCGCCTCCCGCGTCGTCGCGGCACTCCCGGGGCAACTGCGCCGGCCGGACGCCGACCCCGGCCGAGCAGTGCCACGTCACCGTGCCGTCGTCGCTCTCGTCGGGGCTGAAGACGAGCTGACCGTCGGGGCTGTCGACCGTCAGCACCATCGTGTTGCCGTCGAGCGAGAGCTGCGAGCCGTCGGCGAGCGTTGCCGGCACGCCGGCCGCCTCGAGCGACGCCGGCACCTCCTTGTGCTCGGTGTAGTACGACGCCAGCCCGCGTCGCGCCGGTTCGCTGCTCAGGTAGGCGAGCGTCAGGCGGGTGCGCACTTCATAGTCCCGGTACGCGGGGATACCGACCGCGGCGACGACGCCGACCAGCGCCAGCACGACGATCATCCCGGCCGCGCCGCCGCCGCGGCCGACGTATGGCGTCAAGAGCGCGAACAAATAGGCGAGGCCGTTCCGGCGCGGCGGTGCGATCTCGGGATGGAGGATGCGCGCGACGCGCTTGGTGAGCCACGGATAGCCGCTCGTCAGCTCGTGGTACGACATCCAGAAGCCGCGCGTCAGCGTCGCCTGCGCTTCATACGCCGGCAGGTCGACGCCGCGCCAGCGCTCGGCGCCGGCGGCGAGCGCGACCAGCGCGCGCGCCGCCGCCTCGGGCGAATCGCAGCAGGCGCGGCCGTGGCGGTCGCAGGTCGATTCCTTGGCGCGCGAATAGGCGGCGCCGAGCACCGGCAGCCAGAGCACCGGCGCGCGCCAGAGCTTGCCGGTGAGGTGTTTCATCCGCACGTGGCCGAGCTCATGGCCGATGTAGAACTCGACCCCTCCTGGATGCTCCGCCATCGCGTCGACGATGTCGGACAGCAGGACGACGTAGTGGCGGCCGAGGAAGCGCGTGGCGAACGCGTTCAGCATGCCGTTGCCCTGCAGCAGATACGCCTCGGGCTTCTCGGCATCGGCGATCGCCAGCCTGGCGCAGCACGCATCGAAGCGCTCGCGCAGGTCGGGCAGCTGCTGCGCCGAGAGGAGAACGCCGTTGCCGCGCAGCCAGGCGATCAGTCCGGAGTGCGCGAACAGGTAGAACAGGAAGCCGAGCAGCAGGTAGACGAGCGCGATGCCGACCGTGCCGACGACGATGACGATCCAGCCGAGCACGCCGAGCACCAGCGTGATCGCGCCGAGCGTGCGTTCGCGCGGGTAGACGAGTGGATCGTGCACGCCTGCTCCTCCTGATGACGGCGCCGCTGTGAGCCGCAGCGTCCGCGGTGTACTGTATGCGCATGACGACGGCGATCCTGGGCGGCGGCCATGGCGCGTACGCGGCGGCGGCCGACCTCGCGGCGGCCGGCCATGAGGTCGTCCTCTGGCGCCGCGACGCCGTGGCGCTGGCCGCGCTCGGCGCGCGGCCGAGCATCATGCTCAAGGATTCGGCCGGCACACGCAACGTGCCGATCGCGGCCGCGACCGCCGACATCGGCGCCGCGGTCGCCGGTGCCGAGCTGATCGTCGTGCCGTTGCCGGCGACCTCGCAGGACGAGGTGGCGCGTGCGCTCGCGCCCCATCTCGTCGATGGCCAGGTCGTCTTCCTGCCGCCCGGCAGCTTCGGCAGCTATGCGATGGCGCGGGTCGCTCGCGACACCGGCAATCGCGCCCGCGTCGCCTGGGCCGAGACCGGCACCTTGCCGTATCTCGCCAGGAAGCACGGGCCGCGCGAGGTCAACGTCAGCGCCCGTGCGGTGCGGCTGCCGACCGGCGTCTACCCGGCGGCCGACGCGGAGCACGCGATCGCCGTCATCCGGCGCGCGTTCCCGAGCGTGCACGCGTGTGGCGACGCGCTCTCGGGCGCGCTGATGAACGCCGGCCCGATCATCCACCCGCCGCTCGTCGTCATGAACGCCGCGCCGCTGCAGCATTTCGAGCGCTGGGACATCCACGCCGAAGGCACGCAGCCGGCCGTGCGCGCGGTCACCGACCAGCTCGACCGCGAGCGGATCGCGGTGCGCGAAGCGCTCGGCTACGACGCGCCGCACTATCCACTCGCCGACCACTACGCCAACGACCGCTGGATGTACGGCGACGCGCACCGCCAGCTGGTGAGGTCGGGGGACTGGCGCGAGCACATCGACCTCCACACGCATCGCTATGTTCGCGAGGACGGCGAGATCGGCCTCGCGCTGCTCGCCTCGGTCGCGCGCTGGGCCGGCGTCGATGCGCCCCTCGCCGACGGGCTGCTGGCGGTCCTCGGCGCGATCCTCGGCCGCGACCTGCGGCGCGGCGCCCGCACGCTCGAAGCGCTCGGTTTGGCGACGCTCGATCGCGCCGCGCTGCGGCGGCGCCTTCACGATGGCGAGTGAGCTCGCGGCGGCGGCGCCACGCTTTGCCGCGGTCGGCGCCGGCCGCATGGGGCGCGGCATCGCGATCGCGTGCGCGTGGGCCGGGCATCGGGTGTCGCTGGTCGACCTCAGGCGCCGCGATCGCGCCGCCTGGCAGGCGCTTCGCGACGACGCCAGCGCCGAGATCGTTGCCAGCCTCGCCAGCCTGGCCGAGCTCGGCGCACTGCGCCGCGACCAGGTTGCCGCGGTCACGGCGCGGATCGAGCTGGTCGCTGCCGACGCCGCCACCGCCGCGCTCGCTGGCGCCGAGCTCGTCTTCGAAGGCGTCCCCGAGCGGATCGACGCCAAGCGCGAGGCGTGGGAGCAGCTCGGCGCCGAGTGCCGCGCCGACGCGATCCTGACGTCGACGACGAGCAGCATCCTCGTCACGCAGCTCGCCGAGTTCGTTCGCCGCCCGCAGCGCTTCCTCAACATGCATTGGTTGAATCCGGCCTACGTGATCCCGGTCGTCGAGCTGAGCACCCACGCAGCGACGTCGCCCGAGGTGCTGGCGCGGACGAAGGCGCTCCTCGAATCGATCGGCAAGGTGCCGATCGTCTGCGGGCCGACGCCGGGCTACATCGTCCCGCGCCTGCAGGCGCTGGTGATGAACGAGGCGGCGCGGATGATCGAGGAGGGCGCTGCGAGCGCCGAGGAGATCGACAAGGCGACCCGCTTCGGCCTGGGGCTCCGCTTTGCCGCGCTTGGCGTCGTCGAGTTCATCGACGTCGGCGGCGCCGACATCCTCCACCACGCGAGCCGCGAAATGGCGGCGACGGTCGATGCGGCGCGCTACGCGGCACCGGCGATCGTCGGCGCCCACGTCGCAGCCAACAAGCTCGGGCTGAAAACGGGCGATGGCTTCTACGACTATGGCGGCCGCGATCTGGTCGCCTATCGACGCGACGTCCTCGCGCGAACGCTCGCGATGGTGCGCCACGCGGGTCTGTGGCGGGCCGCCGCGGAGGCGACCGAGCCGTAGCCGAGCGAAGCCCGGCGTCGCCCGGCGCTTCGGTCGGCGCGAGGGCTGCGCTGCCGCCGTTGAGTCCGACCGGGAAGCGTGCTACGGTCCCCGCGACTGCGACGGGTCCGCCGCCTCGGCACCTGATCGCTGCGAAGGGGAAGGCACATGCGCATTCGCTTCTGGGGCACGCGCGGATCGATCCCGAAGCCAGGCCCGGACACCATCCGCTACGGAGGCAACACCTCGTGTGTCGAGGTGCGCAGTGCGAGCGGCGTTCTCATCGTGCTCGATTGCGGCACCGGCGCCCACGACTTCGGCCAGGCGCTGCTCGCCGAGCCCGGCGCCCCCAGGCGCGGTCACATCTTCATCAGCCACACCCATTGGGACCACATCCAGGGGCTGCCCTTCCTGGCGCCGCTGTTCGATCCCGGCTTCGAGTGGGACATCTATGGGCCGCGTGGCCTCGGTCCGTCGATCCGCGAGACGCTCGCCGGCCAGATGCAGTACACGTACTTCCCGATCACGATCGAGCAGTTCGCCGCCAAGGTGCGCTACCACGACCTCGGCGAGGGCAGCATCGAGATCGACGACGTCCGCGTCAGCGCGCACTACATGAACCATCCCGCACTGACGCTCGGCTACCGCATCGAGGCGGACGGCGCGGCGGTCGTCTTTGCGACCGACCACGAGCCGCATTCGCCGGCGCTGGCGCGCGGCGAGCGGCCGCCGCGCAGCGCCGACGAATGCCACTACGCGTCGTTCGTCGCCGGCGCCGATCTGCTCATCCACGACGCCCAGTTCACCCTCGACGAGTACGAGAAGCACCGCGGTTGGGGCCACAGCCCGGTCGAGTTCGCGGTCGACGTCGCCGCTGCCGGCGCCGTGCGCCGGCTCGCCCTCTACCACCATGACCCGAAGCGCGACGATCGCGGCGTCGACGAGATCGTCGAGCGGGCGCGGCGGCGCGCCGCCGGCAGCGGGGTCGAGGTGTTCGGCGCCGCCGAGGGGCTGGTGATCGAGCTCGCGGAGGATGTGCCGGTGCGCGCCCAGCCCGATGCGGCGCCGGCACTGCAGCCGCGGCCGCTTCCGGCACCGACCGACCGGACGGCGCTGATCGCGACCGATCCTGATCCGGCGCGCGTGCTGACGGTGGCGATCGCCGCCGACGGCAGCCCGCTGCTCGTCGCGTCCGACGTCGACGCGCTGCTGCGGATGGTGAGCGAGGAGCGACCTGCGGTCGTGATCGTCCAGCGGCGCTTTGCCGGCCAGGATGCGCTCGAGCTCTGCCGCGCGATCCGCGCCCTCGACCCCGCCGATCCGACGACGCCGGCGATCGTCGTCGTCGCGTCGCGCCAGGACGAGATGGACGTCGACGCGGGCGTTCGCGCCGGCGTCACGGACTGGCTGCTCTGGCCGTTCAAGGAGACCTACGCGCGCACCCGTATGCAGAGCTGGGTGCTGCGCGAGTCGCTGCGCTGGCTGCCGGCGCCGCTGCCGGAGAACGAAGGCCAACGTCTCGACACGCTGCATGCGCTCCACCTGCTCGACACTCCGCCAGAAGAGCGGTTCGACCGCTACACGCGGATCGCAGCCGAGCTGTTCGACGTGCCGATCGCACTCGTCAGCCTGATCGACACCGACCGGCAGTGGTACAAGTCGCGCCACGGCATCGACATCGTCGAGTCGCCGCGCGACACCGCGTTCTGCGCCCACACCATCCTCGACACCGCGGTGCTGCAGGTTCCCGACGCGCTGCAGGACGCGCGCTTCGCCGACAGCCCGTACGTGGTGGGCGAACCGCGGGTGCGGTTCTATGCCGGCGCGCCGCTCGCCGCTGCTGACGGCAGCCTGGTCGGCGCGCTTTGCGTCGTCGACCGTCGGCCGCGCCAGCTTGACGAGCAGCAGCTCACGCTGCTGCGCGACTTGGCCGACCTCGTCCAGGCCGAGCTCGAGGCGGTCGCCGAGCCGCCGCTGCAACGGCGAGCCGGCCGCGGCCGCTAGATCGCGCCGTAGCGCGACCGCAGCGCCGGGACACGCAGGGAGTTGGCTCGGCCTCCGGCCCGGCGCGCCGCTTCAAACTAACATCGGCCGGATGGCGCGAACCCGCGCTTTTCGGATCCGGTCCTCGCATGGCTGAGCGGTCGTTTGTCGAAGAGGTCAAGAAGCTGCGTCTCGGCGCCGGCGAGGTCTTCCGAGGCGAAGGCATCCTCGCCGTCACCAAGGCGCTGCTCGAGTCGGGCGTCTCGTACGTCGCCGGCTACCAGGGCGCGCCGATCTCGCACCTGATGGATGTCCTCGCCGACGCCGAGGACATCCTGGTCGAGCACGGCATCCGGTTCGAGAACTCAGCCAGCGAGGCGACCGCGGCGGCGACGCTCGCAGCGTCGGTCAACTATCCGCTGCGCGGCGCGGTCACTTTCAAGGGGCCGGTCGGCGTCAACGTCGCGTCCGACGCGCTCGCGAACCTCGCGTCGGGCGGCGTTGTCGGTGGCGCGCTCGTCATCGTCGGCGAGGACTACGGCGAGGGCTCGTCGATCATGCAGGAGCGGACGCACGCGTTCGCGATGAAGTCGCAGATCTGGCTGCTCGATCCGCGGCCGAACCTGCCGGCGATGGTTGCGGCGGTGAAGAATGGCTTCGCGCTCTCGGAGGCGAGCCACACGCCGGTGATCCTGATGCTGCGCATCCGCGCCTGCCACGTCCACGGCAGCTTCGTCGCCGACGCTAACCGCACCGCGACCTTCCTGCCGCAGGACGCGCTCGCCGCGCCGCGCCGCGACACCGCGCGCATCGCCCTGCCGCCGGCGACCTATGTGCACGAGCAGGAGAAGATCAGCGAGCGCTGGCCGGCCGCGCTCGCGTTCATCGAGGAGCACGGCCTCAACGAAGTCTTCCCGGGCACGCCGGGCTTCGACGATCTCGGCATCGTCGTCCAGGGCGGCAACTACAACGCGCTCGTGCGCGCGCTCGAACGGCTCGGCCTCGCCGACGTCTACGGCCGCTCGAAGGTCCCGCTCTACGTCCTCAACGTCACGTATCCGCTCGTGCCCCGCGAGCTGACGCGCTTTTGCGCCGGCAAGCGCGCGGTGCTGCTGGTCGAGGAGGGGCAGCCGAACTTCATCGAGCAGAACCTGGCGACGATCCTGCGCCAGGCCGAGCTGCAGACCGCACTCCACGGGAAGGACGTGCTCGCGCCGGCTGGCGAGTACACGGGCGCCGAGGTGCTGAAGGGAACCCGCGCGTTTCTCGAGCGCTACGGCAGGGTCGAGCCCGAACCGAAGCCGGCGCGCACGGCGAAGGTGATTCCGCTCGCCGTGGCGCAGCCCGCCGATGCTGAACAGCCGCTTGCCGAGGTCGTCCACGGCAGGCCGCCGGGCTTTTGCACCGGCTGTCCAGAGCGGCCGATCTTCAGCGCGATGAAGCTGGTCGAGCGCGAGCTGGGGGCCCACCACGTCAGCGCCGACATCGGCTGCCACCTGTTCTCGATCCTGCCGCCGTTTCAGATCGGCAACACGACGATGGGCTACGGCCTCGGCACCGCCGGCGCGTCGGCGTTCAACGTCGAGCCGCGAGCTGCCCCGAAGCGCGCGATCTCGATGATGGGCGACGGCGGCTTCTGGCACAACGGCCTGACGAGCGGCGTCGCCAACGCCGTCTTCAATCGCAGCGACAACCTGACGATCATCGTCGACAACAACTACACGTCGGCGACCGGCGGCCAGGACCTGCTGTCGTCGAAAGGCCCGCATCCGAAGCGCAGCACCGGTCACGCGATCGAGCGTGCGGTGCGCGGAGTCGGCGTCGACTGGGTGCGGACGATCCGCCGCACCTACGACGTCGCCGCGATGCGCGACGCCCTGCGCGAGGCGCTGACGACGACGGAAAGAGGCCCGAAGGTGCTGATCGCGCAGTCGGAGTGCCAGCTCAACCGGCAGCGCCGCATCAAGCCGCTCGTGAAACAGCAGATCGCCGAGGGAAGACGCGTGGTGCGCGAGCGCTTCGGCGTCGACAGCGATACCTGCACCGGCGACCACTCGTGCATCCGCCTTTCGGGCTGCCCGTCGCTCTCGATCAAGCCGAACCCCGATCCGTTGCGCAGCGATCCGGTCGCGACCGTGCTCGACAGCTGCGTCGGCTGCGGCGTCTGCGGCGAGGTCTCTCATGCGGCGGTGCTCTGCCCGTCGTTCTACAAGGCGCGCATCGTCACCAACCCGACGGCGTGGGACCGCTTCGCTGCGCGGGCGCGAAGCGCGGTGATCGGCTGGCTGCAACGGCGCGACGAGAAGGCGCGCGCGCGCTTGGCGTTCTAGCCACCATGGCCGCCCCGCTCAAGATCGCGATCCTCGCCATGGGTGGCGAAGGTGGCGGCGTCCTTGCCGACTGGATCGTCGACCTCGGCGAAGCGAACGGCTGGCTGGCGCAGACGACGTCGGTGCCCGGCGTCGCTCAGCGCACCGGCGCGACGATCTACTACGTCGAGCTCTACCCGAAGAGCGACGCCGAGCGCGACGGCGCCGAGCCGGTGCTTGCGCTGATGCCGTTGCCGGGCGACGTCGACATCGTCCTCGCGTCCGAGCTGATGGAATGCGGCCGTGCGGTGCAGCGTGGCCTCGTCACGCCCGACCGGACGACGCTGATCGCGTCGACCCACCGCGTCTATTCGATCACCGAGAAGACCGCGCTCGGCGACGGCCGGGTCGCCAGCGACGCGCTGCTCGCGCACGCGCGCGGCGCGGCGAAGCGCTTCGTCCGCTTCGACATGGCCGAGGCCGCCGAGCAGGCTGGCAGCGTGATCAGCGCGGTCCTGTTCGGCGCGCTCGCCGGCACCGGCGTGCTGCCGTTTTCGCGCGCCCGGTTCGAGGCGACGGTCGCGCGCGGCGGCGTCGGCGTCGCGCCCAGCCTGAAGGCGTTCGATGCTGGGTTTACGCGCGCCGCCGGAGCGGCAACCGAGGCGACGCTGTTCGAACGCGCCGATTGGTCGGACCCCGGCGCCGAAACGGCGACGAACGGCATGGCGGTCGCCGCGCCCGCAGCGAGCGCGCTCGACGGCACGACCGACGCGCCGTCGACGGCTTCGACCGCTGCGCGATCGCAACCGCGTTCTCCTCCGTTGCCGGCGACGGCCGTGCTGCATCCGGGCGTGCGCGCGCTCGTCGAACGCATCGCCGGCGAGGAGTTCCCGGCGCACGCGCACGCGCTGTTGAAGGACGGCGTGCGCCGCCTGATCGACTACCAGGACCTCGCCTACGCCGGGCTCTACCTCGACCGCATCGCACGCATCGCCGCCGGCCCGCTCGACGCCTCGGGGCAGCTCGTCGCCGAGACCGCGCGTCACCTCGCACTCTGGATGTCATACGAGGACACGGCGCGGGTCGCCCAGCTGAAGACGCGGGGCGAACGCTTCACGCGCGTACGCAGTGAAGTGCGAGCCGGCGCCGACCAGGTCCTCGCGATCGACGAGTACCTGCACCCGCGCGTGCAGGAGATCGCCGAGACGCTGCCGGCGTCGATCGGCCGCCGCATCGAGCGCCCCGGCTGGCTGCGCGATGTCGTCGAGCGCGCGACGCGGCGCGGCCGGATCGTGACGACGAGCTCGCTCGCCGGCTTCCTGCTGCTGCGCACGGTCGCGGCGATGAGGCGCTGGCGTCGCGCGACGACGCGCCACGCCGCCGAGAACACGGCGATCGAGGCCTGGCTCGCGCGCATTGTCGCGACCGCCGCCAGCCATCCCGAGCTCGCGGTCGAGATCGCGCGCTGCCAGCGCCTCGTCAAGGGCTACAGCGACACCCACGAGCGTGGCGTCCGCAACTTCGAGACCGTGATGGCCGCGGTGCAGAAGGGCGGCGCCGCACTCGCGCCAGCGACCCTGCGCGAGCTGCGTGAAGCGGCGCTCGCAGACGAGCACGGCCACGCTCTCGGCGCGGTCCTCGCGCGCCATGCGCTCGCCTGATCGGATCGAGCTGCCGATGCACGCCTCGTACCGCGATCACCCCGACGCCGTTCGCGCGCTCGTCCAGCCTGACCGCGTCCATCGCGATCTCTACATCGACCCCGAGCTGTTCGAGCTCGAGCAGGAGCATTTCTTCGCCAACACCTGGAACTACGTCGGTCACGACTCGCAGCTTCCGAACGTCGGCGACTACCTGCGCGGCGAGGTCGGCGGCCAGCCGCTGATCGTCGTTCGCCACGGCGACGGTTCGATCCGCGTCCTGATGAACCGCTGCGCCCACAAGGGCTCGCGCCTGGTCAGCGCGCCGTCGGGCAACACCGGCAAACACTTCCGCTGCCCGTACCATGCGTGGACCTACCGCACCGACGGCTCGCTTCTCAGCATTCCGCTCAAGGACGGCTACGACGGCACTGCGCTGCACGAGTGCGAATCGGCGCGCGGCCTGGCGACGGTCGAGAACGTTCGCGTCTACCGCGGCTTCGTCTTCGTCAGGCTGAACGACGTCGGCCCGACGTTCGAGGAGTACTTCGGCGAGTCGCTGTCATCGATCGACAACATGGCCGACCGTTCGCCCGAGGGCCGGCTCGAGGTCGCCGGCGGGTGCCTGCGTTTCCTGCACCAGTGCAACTGGAAGATGTTCGTCGAGAACCTGAACGACACCATGCACCCGATGGTCGTCCACGAATCGTCGGCGGGGACCGCGAAACGGATGTGGCTCGGCAAGCCCGCCGACGAGCCCCGGCCGATGGCGATCGAGCAGTTCACGCCGTTCATGTCGGACTACCAGTTCTTCCAGGACATGGGCGTTCGCGTATTCGCCAACGGCCACAGCTTTTCGGGCGTCCACTTCTCGATCCACAGCAAGTATTCGGCGATCCCGGCCTACGAGGCGGCGATGCGGGCGGCGTACGGTCCCGAGCGGACGGCGCAGATCCTGTCGCTCGCGCGCCACAACACCGTCTACTACCCGAACCTCACGATCAAGGGCGCGATCCAGGCGATCCGCGTCGCCAGGCCGGTCGCGGTCGACCGCACGATCGTCGAGAGCTGGACGTTTCGCCTGGTCGGCGCGCCGGCCGAGCTGCTGGCGCGGACGACGACCTACAGCCGCCTCATCAACTCGCCGTTCTCGGTCGTCGGTCACGACGACCTGCAGGCTTACCGCGGCATCCAGGCGGGCCTGCACGCCGGCGGCAACCCGTGGATCAGCCTGCACCGCAACTACGACCCCGGCGAGGCCGGCCAGGGCGACGTCACCACGATCGGCACCAGCGAGATCTCGATGCGCAACCAGTACCGCGCCTGGACGCGCTACATGACGCTGACCATGTGATGGCGGCAGCGACGAACGCGCCGAGCGAGCAACAGCTGGTCGACTTCGTCGTCCGCGAGGCGCGCTTGCTCGACGAGAAGCGCTACCAGGAGTGGAACGCGCTCTTCACCGACGACGCGATCTACTGGGTGCCGCTCGTTCCGAGCCAGCCAGAAGGCCTCGACCACACGTCGCACCTGTACGAGGACAAGCTGCTGCGGGAGCTCCGGATCGAGCGACTGAAGAGCCCGCGCGCCTTCTCGCAGCAGCCGCCGACAAGGAGCCTGCATCTGCTGCAGACACCGACTGTCGAGCCCGACGATGCCGCTCGGCCGGACGAGCGCGCCGTGCGCGCCGTTTTCCAGTACATAGAGTCACAGGGCGACGAGCTGAACGTGTTCTTCGGCGTCTGCCGGCACCGGCTCGTCGTCGACGAGACCGGCGCGCTGCGCATTCGCCAGAAGCGCGTCGACCTGATCAACAGCGATGCGGCGCTTCCCGCCGTCCAGCTTTTCATCTGAGGTTGCCCTGAGTACCGCCGCCACTACCGTCCATGCTTCCTTCCAGCGCGTCGCCGCCCGCCGCGGCGACGCCGATCTGCTCGTCATCGACACCGTCACAGCCGGGTCGTATGCGATCGAGCGCGGCGCGCGCAGCTGGCGCGAAGTCGAGAGCGAGGTCGAGCGTCTGCGCGGCCTGTATGCGCATGCCGGCTACGGCGCCGGCCATCGCGTCGGCCTGCTGCTCGAGAACCGGCCCGCGTTCTTCACCCATTGGCTGGCGCTGAACGCGCTTGGCGCCAGCATCGTGCCGATCCACGCCGACCTGCGCGCCGCCGAGCTGACGTATCTGGTGGGCCACAGCGAGATCTCGCTCGCGGTCGTGCTGCCCAACCGCGAAGGCGCGCTTCGCGCGGCCGCGGCCGAGGCCAACGTGCAGCTCGAGACGATTCGGCCCGAGGTCGCGGGCCGCATCCCGGCGGCGCGAACGCCACCGACGCATGCCGGCGAGCGGCTCGGCGCGGGCAGCGAATGCGCGCTGCTCTACACCTCGGGGACGACCGGCCGGCCGAAGGGCTGCCGGCTCTCGAACGGCTACTTCCATCGCGCCGGCGAGTGGTATCTCGGCGTCGGCGGGCTTGCCGAGGTGCGGCTCGACGAGGAACGCTTCATCACGCCGCTGCCGCTCAGCCACATGAACGCGCTCGCCTTCTCGTCGATGGCCGCGATCCTTTCCGGCGGCGCGATCATCCAGCTCGACCGCTTCCATCCGATGACGTGGTGGCAGAGCGTCCGCGAGAGCGGGGCGACGATCGCGCACTACCTCGGCGTCATGCCGGCGATGCTGCTCGAAGCGTCGCCGCACGATCTCGACCGCCAGCACCGCGTCCGCTTCGGTTTCGGCGCCGGCGTCGACGCGCGTCACCACGCCGCGTTCGAGGAGCGCTTCGGCCTGCCGCTGCTCGAGGCTTGGGCGATGACCGAGACCGGCGCCGCCGCCTGCATCATGGCCAATCTCGAGC
>DATAYY010000036.1:0-29471 GCA_036272325.1 Caldimonas sp.
TGGCTCTCGTAGTGCTTGCTGCGGTAGATGAGGTGGACCACCGAGATGGCGGCCTCGACCGGCAGCGCCGCAAGCGCCTTCGCGTCGGGGTCGTCGCGCAGGCTCGCCGGCAGCTTGGCGACGAGGCGCCGCGCCGCCTGCAGCGTCGCCTGGCGCGTCAGCTCGACCGTGGTGTTGAGGCGCGTCCGGCTCGAATAGCGGATGTCCTTCTCGCGCTCGGAGACGTCGGCGATCGTCGCCGGCATCTCGCCGCGGGCCGGGAAGAGGTCGACCTGGAAGACGAGGCGGCGACCGCCGCCGGGCTGATCGAGAACGTGCTGGAGCGGCGTGTTCGAGACCAGGCCGCCGTCCCAGTAGAACTCGCCGTCGATCTCGACCGGCGGAAAACCGGGCGGCAGCGCGCCGCTCGCCATGATGTGGCGGACGTCGATCTTGCACGTGCTGCTGTCGAAGTAGAGGAAGTTGCCGGTCTTGACATTGACGGCGCCGACCGAGAGCCGCACCGCGCCCGAGTTGATGCGCTCGAAGTCGACCAGCCGCTCGAGCGTGCGGCGAAGCGGCTCGGTGTCGTAGAAGCTGATCGCGGCGAGCGTGCCCGGCGGCTGGAACGGCGCCGCCGGGACGCGCGGCTGGAAGAAGCCGGCGACGCCGAACAGCATCGCGATCGTCGCGTTGGTCTCGTTGAGGACGTCGCGGGTGCGGCCGATGGTCGCGACGGCGTCGGGAAGCGCGGGCGGCGCGACGCCGAACGGCAGTGTCGAAACGCCGTCCCAGAACTCGCGTAGTCGCGCGACGCGCCGTTCGGGCGGATTGCCGGCGATCAGCGCTGCGTTGATCGCGCCGATCGAGATTCCTGCGATCCAGCTCGGCACCAGACTTGTCTCGGCAAGCACTTCGTAGACGCCGGCCTGGTACGCACCGAGCGCGCCGCCGCCCTGCAGGACGAGGATGCATTCCTCGGCGGGGCGGCGCGCGCGAGGCTTCGTCGGCGATCGCATCGGCGGTCTCGGGGGCGCCAAGCGGCCTTCAGTGGCGATAGCTGGGATCGGTGCGGTCGAGCTTGCGCAGCAGTCCGGGCCAGATCAGCGCGCCCGGACCCGCGCCGAGGGTCGCCATGCGCACCTGCTCGGTCGCGGTGCGCAGCACGTCGGCGCCGATCTCGAGCAGCTCGCCGTCGGCGATCGTTCCCGCCGCCTGGGCGCGCAACTGCACCGCGCACGTCGCCTCGAGCGCGTACATCGCCTGGAACGCCGCCGCGGTCGTCTCGCCGACCGTCAGCAGGCCGTGGTTGCGCAGCATGAGGAAGGTCTTGTCGCCGAGGCTCGCGACCAGACGCGGCTTTTCGTCGTCGCGCAACGCGACGCCCTCGTAGTCGTGGTAGCCGAGACTCGCGAGGACGAAGATCGAGAACTGCGAAATCGGCAGGATGCCGCGCTTCTGCGCCGACACGGCGACCCCGTTCAGGGTGTGCGTGTGCATCACGCACTGGACGTCGTGGCGCGCCGCGTGCACTGCGCTGTGGATCGTGAACCCCGCCGGGTTGATGGGGAATTTCGTCTCCTGCAGCACGTTGCCGGCGATGTCGATCTTGATCAGGCTCGACGCCGTGATCTCGTCGAACATCAGCCCGTACGGGTTGATCAGGAAGTGCTCGGTGCCCGGGATCTTCGCCGTGATGTGGGTGAAGACGAGATCGTCCCAGCGAAAGAGCGCCACCAGCCGATACGCCGCGGCGAGATCGATGCGGGCCTGCCATTCCTCCGCTGAAACGGTGCCCTCCAGGCGAGGCAGCAGCCGGGCGAGATCGATGGGTGCATTCATGGCCGAACTCCGCGAGAAACGGGAAGAGGCGAAAGTATCCACGAGTCCGGCAACCGCTTCGGGAAGCGCCGAACACTTCACGATTGTCCGCCGTGTTACAGCGATCGGCAGATGAACGGGACGATGGTCACGGGCGCCCCGGCGGGAGCCACGCGACACTTGCACATCTCGTTTCCAGCGGGCACCAACGATGCACACTTCGTACGACCAGACCCTTCCCCAGCACTCGCGTTGGGACCAGCAGGGCGTCGAGTACATCCGCTCGAACCTCGACTGGTGCGCGCGCTGCTCGAAGCGTCTGGTCGGCCTCAATCCCGGCCTCACGCCCGAGCAGGCGATGGACCTCGCGCAGGACCTGGGCCAGGACGACAACCTGCGCGCCAGGAGCCCCGAATCGGTCGCCGAGGACATGCACCAGATCGACCTCAGGACCGACACTTCCGGCCCTTGAGAGTCGGCTCAAGGGCGGCGCTCGGCTCTCGATCACGGATCCGCACGCTGCGCCCAAGGCCATGCCGGTTTTCCAGACCTTCTATGTCAGCCGCGCGGCGCGGCCGCTCGACGACGCCTCGATCGAGGCGCTGCTGCTGAGCTCGCGGCGCGGCAACGCCGGCCGACGGATCACCGGATGTCTGCTCTTTTCAGGCCGCTGCTTTGCCCAGGTGCTCGAGGGCGAGCGTGGCGACGTGCAGTCGCTCGTGGCGCGCGTCGCCCGCGATCCTCGCCACACCGACGTGCGCGTGCTGAGCGAAGGCCGGCGCGACGAGCGCGAATACTCCGGCTGGACGATGGGCTACCTGCGCGACACCGCCCTCGACGACGATCTCGAGACGCTGCTCATGATTCCGCAGCGCTCGGTGGTCGTCGCCGCCGATGTCATGGAGCGGATGCGCCCCGACCCGGTGATGGGAGCGCTCCGCTGAGACAGCGCCCGTCTTCACTGCCGCTCTCCCGCCGCCTGGGCGGCAATCGAGTCAGCTGCGATGGAGTCGTTCGGGGCGCGGCTGGCCGAGCGTTCCGGCGAGCAGGAACGCGCTGACCAGGAACGCGGCCAACAGCAGCCAGCCGTCGCTGTCCTGCGCCGACGACGCCAGCAGCGCGAGCAGGTCGATCGCGAGGGCGGCGACGCCGAGACCGAGCGCCCCGACCACGAACAGGCGCAGCCCGGGCCGCTGCAGCAGGATGCTGCCGGCGAGCACGATCCGCAGCCAAGCACCGCCGAAGCCGATCGCGAGCGCGAACGAGAGCGCTGCCCAGGCGGCGCCGTCGCGGACGAGCCCGGTCGGCCACAGCACGTCGTTCGGCGCGCCGAAAAGGGCGAGGATGGGCAGCAGGAAGATGAACGCCGACGGCATGACCATCAGCGCCGCGAGGCACAGGCGAATGCCGAGGTTGTCGGCGAGCAGGCTGGCGCGGTAGAGCGCGATCTTGGTCATGCTGATGGCGGTCGAGATCGACATCCACCGTGATCATCCGTGCTTTCGACGCAGCGCAAATCGCCGGCCGGCGGCAGTGCAGCGAAGGTGCGGCGAAGTTCACGGCCGGGCCGGCGCGCCCCGCCCGGCGAAAGCGCCGCCGGGCCGTGCCCAACCTCAGCGGCGGGCGGCGACGAGGTCGATCTCGACCAGGCCGCCGCGGGCGAGCCGGGTCACGCCCACCGTCGTCCGCGCCGGCAGCCGGCTGGCGTCGAAGTGGCTCGCGTAGCGCGCGTTCATCGCGGCGTAGTCGCGGTCGAACTCGGTCAGGAAGACGCGCGCCGAGACGACATCGCCGAAGCCGAGTCCGAGCCCCTCGAGGACACGATGGAGGTTCGCCATCACCTTCGTCGTCTGCGCGTCGATGCCATCGGGGAGCGGCAGCGAATCGTCGTCCGGGTCGGTCGCGAGCTGGCCGGTGACAAAGACGAAGCCGCCTGCCTCGACTGCGTGGCTGTACGGTGCGACCGGCTTCGGGGCGCCGGCGACGAGATGAAAGAGAGGCGGCATCGCGAGGTTCCGGGGCGAAGTGTCGTTCGCGGCGCGTGCTGCGGCAAGGCCGCGGCAGCACGATGCGCCTGTGCGAGCGTTGGTGTCGCTGTCTAGAATCGGCGGCTCCGCGGCGGCGCGTGTTCGCTCGTTGCGTCTTTTTCCCGCCACTGCATGGTCGATGCGAGAACAGTGCCTGCCGTCGATGTCGAGGCTACCTACGGCAGCGTCGCCGTGCTGTTGCACTGGCTGCTCGCGGCGCTGATCGTCGTCGCGTTCTTCGTCGGCCTGTCGATGGTCGGTCTGCCGCTGTCGCCGCGGCGGCTGCGGCTGTACAACTGGCACAAGTGGATCGGCATCGGCGTGCTCGTGCTCTCCGCGGCGAGGCTGCTCTGGCGAGCGGCGGGCCACGCGCCGCCGCCGCTGCCGGCGCTCATGCCGCTGTGGCAACGGCAGGCCTATCGCGGCACGCACCTCGCCTTCTATGCGCTCTTCTTCATCGTGCCGCTCGTGGGCTGGGCGTATACGTCGGCGGTCGGGGTCCCGGTCGTCTGGTTCGGCTGGCTACCGCTGCCGGATTTCGTCCCGCGCAACAAGCTGTTCGGCGAGGAGGTGCTGCAGCCGCTGCACCAGGTCACGTCGTACTTGCTCGCTGCGATCGTCGTCGTTCACGTCGCTGCCGCGTTGAAGCACGGCTTCGTCGATCGCGACCATCTGCTGGCGCGCATGTGGCCCTGGTGGCCGACCCGAAGCCGGACATGAGACCGGCGCGTCTCGCAGCGCACCTGTTGGCACTCGTGCTGCTGCCCGCGGGCGTGGCGCAGGCGCAGACGGTCGCGCCGGCGAGGCTCGTCGCGGCGCAAAGCGAGCTCGCGTTCCAGGTCAAGCAAAGTGGCGTCCCGATCGACGGCGGGTTCAAGCGCTTCGACGCCCAGCTCGCGCTCGACCCGAAAGCACCGCACGGCGGATCGGTCACGGTCTCGATCGACACCGCCAGCGCCACCGTCGGCTTCGCCGAGAGCGATGCCGAGCTGCCGCGTGCCGCGTGGTTCGACGCCAGCAAATTCCCGCGCGCTGTCTTCAAGTCGAACGCGATCACGACGCTCGGCGGCGGCCGCTTTCAGGCGAAGGGAACCCTCGAGCTGAAGGGAACCTCGCGCGAGCTGACCGTTCCGGTGACGATCGTCCAGTCCGGACCACAATCGACCGCGACCGGCGAGATCGTCGTCAAGCGGCTCGACTTCAAGATCGGTGACAACGAGTGGAGCGACGTCTCGCTCGTCGCCGACGACGTTCGCGTCCGCTTCAAGCTGGTGTTCACGGGCCTCGGCCCGCTCTAGCGCGTCCCACCGTCCCAAGGAGACCGTTCATGCTGAAAGCCCTGTGTGCCTCGACTCTCTGCGCTGCCGCGTGCGCGGTGTCGGCCGAGCCGGCGACGTTTTCGATCGACCCGAACCACACCGTCGTCACCTTCGAGGCGCTCCATTTCGGCACCTCGACCCAGCGTGGCCGACTGCAGGCGAAGGAGGGCACGGTGACGCTCGACCGGGCGGCCAAGTCGGGCAAGGCCGACATCACGCTCGATCTGAGCAGCATCAGCACCGCACCCGTGGCGTTGACCGGCGTCCTGCGCAGCGAGCGTGCCTTCAACGTCGCCGCCAATCCGACCGCGCACTTCGTCGCCGATGCCTTCGGCTTCAACGGCGACAAGGTCTCGACCATCGCCGGCAACCTGACCTTGAACGGGAAGACGCAGCCGGTGACGCTGAAGGCGATCCGGTTCAACTGCTACGAGAACGCGCAGCTCAAGCGCGAGGTCTGCGGCGGCGACTTCGAAGGCACGATCCAGCGCGGCCAGTACGGGCTCGGTTTCCTGCCGCAAGTCACTCCCGACGAGATCCCGCTCCTGATCCAGGTCGAGGGCATCCGCCAGTAGAGGCGACGCCCTCGGGGCAGATCAGGGCTTGGCAACGTAGGCGCTGCACCATCCCGCGCCGGCGACGGGTCGACCGGCGAAGATCGTGCACGCCGCGGTCGCTGCCGTTGCCGCGCCCTGATAGAACTGACAGCTCCCGCAGTGCTGCGGCGGCGCGTACTTCGGGAACTTCGCCTTGTCGGCGCGCTTGGCGTCGGTGACGTAGCCGAGCGCCTCCGCCTGGGGCTCTTTCTCGTCGACGGGCTTTCCTGCCTGCGCCGACGCCTTGCCGGCGAGCAGCGAGACGCTCGCTGCCGAAACCCACTGGAGGATGCTTCTGCGTGTCGTCATGGACGGCTCCTGAGAATTCGCGAGCAGAGATTGTGGCTGCTGCAAACACGGCAACCGAAGTGCCGCGGCGTCGCCGGGCCGCGGTCAGGTCTCGAGCCGGTACAGCCGGACCCACGCGTCGGGCTCCTGCGACCCCTTCTTCTTGACGTTGAAGAGCTCGTCCCCGCTCGCCGGCGTGAGCGGCGAAGTGCGCCAGAGCGAAGGCCGCTCGAGGAATTGCTGGCGAAACGCCTCGGTCACCCAGATTTGGCCGGGCTCGACGATCGGTTCGACCCGCGCCGCGCACAGGATCGCGTCGCCGCCAGCGATCTCGGGCGGCGCGTCGGCGTCGCTCTGGCGCGTCTGCACCTCGCCGTAGTGGAGCGCGATGCGCAGCCGTGGCTGCCCCGGCGCCTGGTAGACCTCGTCCATCAGGTGGCGCGCCGTCTGGGCGAGCGCGACCGGGTCGTCGGCAGTGATCAGCACGGCGTCGCCGGCACGCACCTCGGTGATCGCCGCCACCGGCGCCCAGCGGTGCGCGGCATCTTCCAGCGCCGCGCGCACCGGGGCGTCGGCGCCGGCGCGCATCAGGGTCGCGAAGGCCTGCACGTCGGCCTTCAGGACGCAGCACTGGCGCGCGTCGACCATCCGATCGACGCTCGTCGCCTCGTGCCATGGCCGGTCGTAGCCGACGACGTTGGCGCGGTCGAGGCGTTGCAGGAACGCGGGGTTGATGCGGCCGATGACGTCGACCAGGACCGGATGCACGAGGTAGTGGGTCGAGCGCGGCAGCGCGCCGTTGGTGTCGAGCGTCGCCTCGCCCGGGCGAAGGAAACGCTGCCGCCAGCCGCCGCGGACGCGGTCGTGCTGGACGTAGCCGAGCAGGCCGACCCGGTAGAGGCTGCTGAACGGGTCGCCGCCTTCGAACGAGTCGCTGCTGTCGACGATCGCCTCGAGCTCGGCGCGCGTGATGACGTGCCCCGGCAGGCGCTGGAAGACGCGATCGGGGTCGATGCCGCCGACGTAGGGCGCGATCTCGGCCAGGTATTCGTGCGCGATCTCGCTCGCCGCCTGGTTGACGGCCTCCTTCATCCGGTAGTCGTTGCGCCGCTCGTCGGGCCTGAGCGCGGTCAGCCGCTCGCCGATCGTCATCAGGTCGCGTGGGCGCAGGAGCGTGTGGCGGCAGACGTACTCGAACGCATCCTCTTCCTCGCGTGTCGCGGTGTCGATGACGCTCGTGCGGCCGAGGAAGGCCTCGAGCGGCTTCGTCTTCGCGAGCTCGGGCTTGACCATGCGGTCTGGCTTCACCAGGCGAACGTTGTTGACGAAGATTTCGCGCAGGCTCTCGGGCGAATAGACGATGTCGACCGCGCTGCCGCGGTACTGCTGGACCATCGCCGTCCGCTCCGGCAGCCGTGCGTACGCTTCCTTCCTGATCGCGGCGAAGATCTTCAGGTGGTGGTTGATGCGGCGCAGCTGGTAGGCGACCTCGACCAGGCCGAGCTGGGCGAAGAACCAGACGTTGGGCGAGAGCTCGCCGGTGACGCTCGCGTTCGCAGGCAGGTTCTCGACATGCTTGTTGAAGTACTCGTCGATGCCGTCGATGAAGATCGCCAGCGGCGCGTTCAGCGCCCGCAGCCGCGGCACCAGGTGGCCGTCGGTCTCGGTCGCACACCGCTGCAGCTCGCTCGGCGTGAAGTCGAGCAGGCGCACGAAATGGTCGATCACGCTGTGCAACCGGGTGTCGGCCACGAGCCCGCTGGTCCGCGCGCCGAGCCTCAGCCCCTCGGTGGCGCCGACCTGCTTCAGCGCCGCAATCGCGATCGCCGATAGCCACACCTTCGACCACGGCAGCGGCGACGCGGCGAAGAGCGCGATCGATTCGCGGCCGAAGATCTTGTCGCCGATGGGCTTGTCGAGCAGGTTGCCGTTCGGCAGGCAGGTCGCCTGGCCGGCCTGCTGGTAGAGGATGCGCTTGGCCTTCAGGAGCAGCGTCTTGCCGAAGCCCTTGGTGCCGATGACGATGAACTTGTCGTCGCGCTCGGGCGTCAGGAACGCGTCGATCTCCGGAGTCCGGTGCAGCAAGGACTCGTCGAAGTCCTCGGCGACGCGAATGTCGTCGGCGTCCACGGTCCACGCGCGCATCGCTTGCACCCCGGCTGTTGGAAGCGACAGGATAGCCGGCGCGCGGGCCTCACTCCCCTTCGCCGGCAAGGCCGGCGCGCCAGAGCCGATCCGCGGCGGCGAAGATCGAGGCGCCGGCGAGCGCGTCGGGGTCGCCGGCGAGACGCAGCCACGCAAGCGTGTCGTGCTGGCTGCCGGGAACGAGGTCGCGGCCACGCTCGTCGAGCAGCCACGCGAGCAGGCGCTGGTAGTCGCTCGGGTGGCGCTCGCGCGTCCAGCCGAGGCCGACCAGGTCGGCATAGCCTTCCTCGCGCCGGACCGCGCGCATCGTCCGGTACGCCTCGCGCAGCTCGGCGTCGAGCCCCGGCGGCTCGGCACCGATGAATCCGGCGCGGCCGCCGAACCAGGTGCCGTCGAGATAGCGGCGGCAATGACCGAGCTCATGCGCGGCCATCAGCTCGAGGGCGGCATCGACGAGGTCGGGCGCGATGCGGTCGAGCGTCGCCTCGGCTTCCGGGTTGCCGCGCATCGACAGCACGAGCTTGCAGCGGCCGTCGACGAAGCCGAGCGCGAGCGGCGCCGCGTCGGGAGCGTCCTGCGGCTGGACGATGACGTCGAGCGGCAGCTTGGTCTCCCTGGCGAAGCGGATGACCGGCCAGATGCCTTCGAGCCAGCGCGTCTCGAGCGCGGTCAGCTCGCCGGCGGACGCATTCGTCGCCAGCAGCACGGTGCTGAGAAGCGCCGTGACCGAGCAGCGGGCGAGAAGACTGGCCACGGCTGCCATCGTCCGCCCACCTGCTGCGGTTGGGCACCCCGGCCGCCGGTAAAAATCCGACGGCAGTGCAATAGCTCGCAGAAATCGCGTCGCGTCGAGACGACGCCGCGCGCCGGCGCTGCTCATGCGTGCGGTGTCGCGCGGGCGATGATCGCGGCACAGTCGGCGCCGGCCGGCAAGGTGCCGAAATTGCGCGCGCCGCCGCCTTCCAGTCGCGAGGCACAGAAGGCATCGGCGATCGCGGCCGGCGCATGCTGGGCGAGGAGCGCTGCCTGCAGCGCCAGCGCCATCCGGTCGACGACGCCGCGGGCGCGGTACTCGGCCGCGTCGTCGTCGCCGAGGTCGCGGCGAAGGTCGGCGATCCAGCGGTCGAGCCGCGCGTTCGCGCCGCGGGCGCGCGCGAGCTCGGCGAGGAACGCCTCGACGACCGGCGGGGTCTTGCGCATCGCGCGCAGCACGTCGAGGCACTGGATGTTGCCGCTGCCTTCCCAGATCGCGTTGATCGGCGACTCTCGAAACAGGCGCGGCATCGGGCCGTCTTCCATCACGCCGCTGCCGCCGATGCACTCCATCGCCTCGTAGGCGTGGTTCGGTGTGCGCTTGCAGATCCAGTACTTGCCGATCGGCGTCGCCAGGCGCGCGAGTAGATCCTCGTCTGGCTCGGCGCGGCGGTCGAGTGCGCGGGCGACGCGCATCGTCAGCGCCAGCGCAGCCTCGCTCTCGAGCACGAGGTCGGCGAGGACGTTCTGCATCAGCGGCTGGCGGTTGAGCAGGGCGCCGAACGCCGAGCGCAGCGAGCAGTGGTGCAGTGCCTGCGAGACCGCGGCGCGCTGGCCGGCGGCCGAGCCGATCATGCAATCGAAGCGCGTCATCGCGACCATCTCGATGATCGTGCGCACGCCGTGCCCAGGCTCGCCGAGCATCCAGGCGAGCGCGCCGCGCAGCTCGGTCTCGCTCGACGCGTTCGAGACGTTGCCCATCTTGCGCTTGAGGCGGATCAGCTGGAGCGGGTTCTTCGTGCCGTCGGGGCGCCAGCGCGGCAGCAGGAAGCACGACAGGCCGGCCGTCGTCTGCGCGAGAACGAGAAAGGCGTCGCACATCGGCGCCGAGACGAAGAACTTGTGGCCGACCAGCTCATAGGCCTCGCCGGGGCCTTCGGCGCCGACTGCATCGGCACGCGTCGTGTTCGCGCGAACGTCCGAGCCGCCTTGCTTCTCGGTCATCGCCATGCCGATCGTCACGCCCTCCTTGGCGGCGTCGGGGACGTTGCGCGGGTCGTAGCTGCGAGCCGTGACCTTCGGCTCCCATAGCGCCGCGATCGCAGGCGTCGTCCGCAGCGACGGCAGCGAGGCAAACGTCATCGTGATCGGGCAGCCGTGGCCGGCCTCGACCTGGGCATGGAGGTAGAAATGCGCGGCGCGGGCGACGTGGGCGCCCGGCTTCGGATCGGTCCATGGCGACGAATGCAGGCCGTTCTCGATCGCGGTCTTCATCAACGCGTGATAGGCCGGGTGGAAGCGGACCAGGTCGATGCGGTTGCCGAAGCGGTCGTGGGTGTCGAGCTCGGGAGCGACCTTGTTGGCGAGCACGCCGAGCTCGAGGTAGTCGGCGCGGCCGATGGAGGCGCCGAAGCGGGTGAGCGTCTCGTCGGCCCACGCCGCGTCCTCGCGTCGCACGGCGTCCTGCAACGCCGCGTCCTCGCGATAGAGGTTGTAGTCGACCAGCTCGCGAGCGACGTTCGTCACCGTGTGCGTGCTGGCGAGGAAGCGCTGGTCCTGGCGAGGCGGCGAGGTCAGGTCCATGGCAGGCTCCAGTGTGCGCGGCGTGGCTGAGCGGCGATCAGGCGGCGAGCGACGACGGGTCGAGGTTTGCGCCGCAGAGCACGAGCAGCACGGTCTCGTCCGGGCGCGGGATCACAGCGCGGGTCGTCAATGCCGCCAGCGGCAGCGCCGCCGCCGGCTCGACGGCCAGACGGAGGTCGCGCCAGAGCGCGTGCTGCGCGGCGCGGATCGCATCATCGGCAAGGAGGTGCGACGCTACGACGTTGCGCTCGGTGATCGGCCAGGCGATCGCGCCGATCCGGCGTGCGCCGAGCGAGTCGGCAGCGATCCCGGAGACGGCGACGTCGACCGGCTGGCCAGCGCGGCGCGCCGCCGCCAGCGTCGGCGCCAGCTCCGGCTCGAGCGCTTCGATCCGGCAGCGGTTCTCGAACCAGGCGCAGACGCCGGCGATGAGGCCGCCGCCGCCGACGCTGACGAGGGCGCGGTCGGGAATGCCCGCGTCGGCTTCGACCTCGGCGGCGAGCGTGCCAGCGCCGACGACGACCTCACGCTGGTCGTAGGCGTGCATCGGCAGCGCCCCGGTCGCGGCCTGGCGCTCGACGCTAGCCGCGAGCGCGTCAGCATAGCTGTCGCCGCCCACGGTGACGACGGCGCCGAGCTCGGTCAGCTTGTCGCGCTTGGCGCGGCTCGACGTCTGGGGAACGAACACCTCGGCGCGGACGCCGAGCGAGCGGGCTGCATGCGCGACCGCGATGCCGGCGTTGCCGCCCGATGCGATCAAGACTCCCGCCTCGGGCAGGTCGTTCGCGCGCATGCGGTTGAACATGCCGCGTGCCTTGAAGCTGCCGGAGACCTGGAGGTGCTCGAGCTTCAGCCAGAGCTCTTTGCAGTCGACGCCGAGCTGGGCGCCGGGGATTCGCAGCACCGGCGTCCGGCGGACGTCGCCGGCGATCCGGCGGGCGGCATCGACGATCTCGGCACGGGTGATGTCCATGAGGCGCACAAAGTCCTGCAGTCGCTATATTGCACCGGTGGACCGGCCCGTCATCCCTTCCGCGCATGCCCTCGAGACGGCGCGGGCGCTTGTTCGCATGAACACCGTCAGCCGCGGGTCGAACCTCGAGCTGATCCATTTCGTCCGCGACGAGCTCGTGCGCCACGGCGTCGAGAGCCGCCTGACCTTCGACGACGAGCGCACCAAGGCGAACCTGTTCGCGACGATCGGTGCCGGCAAGCCCGCCGGCGTGATCGTCTCGGGCCATACCGACACCGTGCCGTGGGACGACCAGGACTGGTCGGTCGACCCGCTCGGCGCCGACGTCCGCGACGGCCGCCTCTACGGCCGCGGCAGCGCCGACATGAAAGGCTTCATCGGCGTCGCCCTCGCCCAGGTGCCGCACTGGCTCGCCGCCGACCTGCCGTTCGCCGTCCACCTCGCGCTCAGCTACGACGAGGAGGTCGGCGGCTTCGGCGCCGCGCGGCTGATCGCCGACATGCGCGAGAGCGGCGTGCGGCCGCTTGCCTGCATCGTCGGCGAGCCGACCGGAATGGTTCCCGCGCTTGCCCACAAGGGGGTCTATCGCTGGCGCTGCTGCGTCCGCGGCCACGCCGCGCATTCGTCGCTGACGCCGCAGGCCGTCAACGCGATCGAGGTCGGCGCGCGCGTGATCGGCAAGCTCGCCGACATGGCCGATCGCTGGCGCGAGGGCGAGCGCTACGAAGGCTTCGACGTGCCTTACACGACCGGCATGGTTGGCGTGATCGCGGGCGGCGTCGCCGACAACATCGTTCCCGAGGACTGCCGTTTCCACTACGAGTTCCGCAACCTTCCGGGCACCGACGCGTCTGTCATGCAGGCCGAGCTTTGCGCCTATGCAGAATCGCTCGAGCCGGCGATGCGCGCCATCGATCCCGAGGCGGGGATCCGCTTCGAGACGCTCTGCGCGATGCCGTCGTTCCTCGCCAGCGAAGACGATCCCGCCGTGCTGCTCGCCCGCCATCTCGCCGAAGTCGACGAGACGACGCTGGTCGCGTTCGGCACCGAGGCGGGGCTCTTCCAGCGCGCCGGCGTTCCCGCCGTCGTCTGCGGCCCCGGCCACATCGCCCAGGCCCATCAGGCCGACGAATACGTTTCGCTCGCCCAGCTTGCCGCGGGTGAACGGTTCCTCGGCGCGCTCGCCAGCGGCGCGCCCCTGCTCGCCCGCCATCGCTGAGGGAGAACGCCGCATGCCCAGCCCAGTCACCGCCGCGAGCAGCGTCGGCATCGGATCGATCCGAACCGTCGCGCTCGTCGGCCCGTCCGGAGGCGGCAAGACCTGCCTCGCCGAGGCGCTGCTCGTCGCCTCGGGGACGATCACCACCCCCGGCACGCTCGAGCGCGGCACCACCGTCAGCGACTTCGATCCGCTCGAGCGGAAGATGCAGCACTCGCTGAACGCCAGCGTGCTCCACTTCCAGCACCGCGAGACGCGCATTCACTGCATCGACACTCCGGGCGCACCCGACTTCTTCGGCCAGAGCCTGCCGGCGCTCGAGGCGGTCGAGACCGTCGCGGTCGTGATCAACGCCCAGACCGGCGTCGAGCCGATGGCGATCCGGATGATGGAGCACGCCGCGGCGCGCGAGCGCGACCGCCTGATCATCGTCAACCGGATCGATGCGCCCGGCGTCAACCTGCCGGGTGTGCTGGCGCAGATCCAGGCGGCGTTCGGCAAGGAGTGCCTGCCGCTCAACCTGCCCGACGCCGGCGGCACGCGCGTCGTCGACTGCTTCCACAACCGCGAAGGCCACTCCGACTTCGGCAGCGTCGACGTTGCACACCGCGCGCTCGTCGAGCAGGTGGTCGAGGTCGACGGCGAGTTTGTCGACCGCTACCTCAACGACGGCGACATCGACGCCAGCGAGCTGCACGCGCCGCTCGAGCAGGCGCTTCGCGAAGGCCACCTGATCCCGGTCTGCTTCGTCTCGGCCAAGGGCGGCGCCGGCGTCGCCGAGCTGCTCGACATCTTCGTCAAGCTGCTGCCGCATCCCGGCGAGGCGAACCCGCCGGCGTTCCTGCGCGGCGAGGGCGATGCCGCGGTGCCGCTCGCCGCCGCGCCGGACGCCTCGAAGCACGTTCTCGGGCACGTCTTCAAGGTCACCGTCGATCCGTTCGTCGGCAGGCTCGGCGTCTTTCGCGTCCACCAGGGAACGGTGAGCAAGGACAGCCTTCTCTACATCGGCGACGGCAGGAAGCCCTTTCGCGTCGGCCACCTGTTCATCCTGCAGGGCAAGGACCACGTCGAGGTCGCGCAGGCGCTGCCGGGCGACATCGTCGCGGTCGCCAAGGTCGACGAGATCCGCTTCGACGCCGTTCTCCACGACGCCGCCGAGGACGACCACATCCATCTCGCGCCGTTGCCGTTCCCGAAGCCGGTCCACGGCCTCGCGATTGCACCGAAGCGCCACGGCGACGAGCAGCGCATGTGGGAGATCCTGATCAAGCTCGTCGACGAGGATCCGTGCCTGAAGCTCGAGCACGTCGCCGGCACCAACGAGACGATCGTCTACGGTCTCGGCGAGCTGCACCTGCGCGTGCTGCTCGAGCGGCTGCGCGAGGTCTACAAGTTCGAGGTCGACACGCGGCCGCCGCGGATCGCGTACCGCGAGACGATCACCGCGCCTGCCGAAGGCCACCATCGCCACAAGAAGCAGAGCGGTGGCGCCGGCCAGTTCGGCGAGGTGTTCCTGCGCGTCGAGCCGCTGCCGCGCGGCAGCGGCTTCGAGTTCGTCGACCAGGTCAAGGGCGGCACGATCCCCGGCCAGTACATCCCCGCGGTCGAGAAGGGCGTTCGCGAGGTGCTCGCCACCGGCGCGATCGCCGGCCATCCGGTCGTCGACGTCCGCGTCGTCGTCTACGACGGCAAGCATCACAGCGTCGACAGCAAGGAGGTTGCGTTCGTCACCGCCGGCAAGAAGGCATTCATGGCGGCGTGCCGCGAGGCGCGGCCGATCGTCCTCGAGCCGATCGTCAACATCGAGATCACGGCGCCGCAACAGGCGCTGGGCGACATCACCGGCGACCTGGCCTCACGCCGGGGCATGGTCAGCGGGACGACGAACGGCGCTCCGGGAACGATGATGGTGCGCGGCCAGGCGCCGATGTCGGAGCTGCTCGGCTACCAGAGCCGGCTCAATGCGCTGACCAGCGGCCAGGGCCGCTACACGATCGACTTCTCGCACTACGAGGCGGTGCCGCCGAACACGCAGCAGCTGCTGGTCGGCCAGTTCAAGGTCCGCGACGACGAGTGAGCCTGGCGTTCAGGCGAGCGCCGGCTCGATCCTGGTATCGCCGTCGCAATGGACGGCGTACAAGAGCCCGAGCGGGTTGCCGTGCGACTGCAGGAACTCGCGCCTGAGGTCGAGGAACACCTCGCCGAGCGGATCGCCGCCGAGGAAACGATCGAAGAAGCGCTCGGCCCACGTCGCCGCGAAGAGCGCGGGCGTCTGGCACTGGGTGCCGACCACGCCGCGTGCGCCCTTGGCCATGAAGTACGGGACGAAGCCGTCGTAGAACGCCGGCGACAGCTCGGCCGACTCGCAGGCGTTGAGGAAGACGAGGGGCTTGCCGCGCAGCGGGGTCGACGTCGGCGCGTCGAGCGCCAGCTCGGCGAGGCTGATCTTCGCATCGGTCAGCTCGAGGGTCGACGCATCGGGGCCACCGGGGCCGTCGAGGCCGACCGAGACGGCGTGGCAGTAGAAGTAGACGATCTGGTCGTCGGTCGACGCATCGGCGAGAGCGCGCACGATGTCGTCGCGCTTGTCCCGCGAGATCAGGCCGAGACGCGGCCGTTTCGTCTTCGTCGTCGTCCAGTACGTCTCCTGGTCGGCGACCACCGTGATGCCGAGCTGGGCGTCGATGCCGGCGTTGACGTTGACGCTGACCGCGAGCTGCGGCTCGCTGGCGATGGCGCTGTCAGCGACCGCGAGCGTTGTCTGCAGCGGGATCTCCTCGACGATGTGGCGCATGCCGACGAACTGGTCCCAGTCGAGCTTGGCGCCCGCCGCGGCGTCACCGACGTAGAGAAGCCCCCAGGGGATCGGCGCGCTCTCGGCGACGATCTGCAGCTTGAGGCGCCGCGTCGGGTCGCTCGCCGCCTCGCGCAGGTAGGTGCCGACCGACTTCGAGTCGGCGCCGGCACCGGGGCCGAAGAAGATCTTCTGGAACAGCAGCGCGCCGGCGCGCGCCATCGTCGTCAGGGCAGCGTCGCGGTCGGCGTCGGCGATATCGATGCCGGCCTGGAACACGTAGTTGCCGCCGCTGTCCTGCTGCATGACGACCTTCATCAGATCGTGTCGCAAGGCGTCGATCGCCGACGCGAGATACGCCGGCTGTAGCGGCAACCTGGCGCGTGCCGCGACCTCGCCCCAGACGACGCACTCGTAGCCACCGTCGCCGATCGAAAGCGACACGCCGATGTCGCGCGGGCGCAGGACGCTCGCCGCGGCCGGCGGCCGGCCGCGCGCCGTCGACTCGACGGCCACGGCCTCGTTGCCGCCGACAGTAAACGTGATGGCGATGTTCTGCACGAAGTTGCCGTCCTTGTGCAGGGTCGCCGTGATCGTCGACTTGCCGTCGTGCAGCGGCGAGATGTCGAAGCGCGCCTTGTTGCTCGACTTGCCGGAGCGCGGCACGCGCAGGGACCGGACCGGATCGTCGATCGTGAAGTCGGCGCTGTCGAGCTGGACGGTGACGGAGATCTCGTCGACGTCGGCGGGGAAGAGCGACTCGTCGGCGAATCCGGCGCTGGCGATCGCCTCCGCGTGCTGCGCGACATCGACGTCGAATGCGAGCGTGTACCACGAGCGCACGCGCAGCGGCATGCCTGGCGGTTGGTCTTCGAGGGCGACGTTGACCCAGCGCCCGGCAGCGACGGGAGGCGAGGCGATCGGAGGATCGGGCGCGTCGCGCGTTGCCGGCGGCATCGCGCGCTGGCCGCGCGCCGGCTGCGGCGGCGACGAGGGACGCTCCTGCTGCTGGACCTGCAACTGCGGTTGCTGCGGCTGCTGTTGCGTCGGCGCCGGCGACCGCAGCACCGGCGCCCGGCTCGCCGTCGTGCCGAACGCCGGCTTGACGTCGATCGGACCGAGCGGCCCGCTGCCGAGGAGCCCGCCGCGAGGCCTCGCAGGCGGTGCTTCCCGGCTGGATCCGGGAGCCGAGGCGCTTGCCGCCAGCGCTGTCGGTGACAGGGTCGCCGATGGCGGAACCGGACCTGCAAGCACCGCCGACCAGAACGCGTGCGCGACTTCGGGGTGAGCGATGTCGCTGTGCGCTCCCGACACGCCGTCGCCGTTCTTGATGACGCCGCTCGCCTCGAGGTTGTAGATCGCTCCCGGCCGAAACGCATAGCGGAACGTGGCCGGCTGCATCGGCATGTCCTCGGCTTTCGCGGTGCCCTGGATGCCGAACGAGCCGATCCCGCCGTACGCCGGCAGGCTGTCGCCGAGGACGAGCTGCTTCTTGATCTGCGCGCCGAGCGGGTACAGGCGGCCGACGGCGGTGTCGAAGGTCGATCGCGTCGTCACGATCGGGCCGCGGACGAGCCCATTCGAGACGATGCGGTTGAAGTACCCGGCGGTTCCCGGCGCATACGGGATGTCGTTCGCGTACGACCACAGCGACAGCGCTCCCTGGACGAGGAAGAGCGACTCGACCGGGCGCGGCAGATCGGGCTGGCCGGCAGGCCCCGCGACGGTCGCCGAGGCGACGATGCAGCCGAAGCTGTGCCCCATCACGTGGAAGTTCACCTGCGGCGCGATTGTCTGCAGTCGCACCAGCAGCGCGTGCGCACCGCTTTCGCCGAACGAGCGCGCGCGGTCCTTCATCTTCCAGAACGAGAGCTGACGAAGCGGCGAGAGAAAGATGCCGCTCAGGGTGTCGGTGATGCCGAGCAGCTGCGTTGCCGGCTTGGCGGCGCTCGCCTGGCTCTGGGCGATGATCCCCTTCGGATCGAACGCGTCCTGATCGGCCCCCGGCGGCGCAGCGCTGCCGCGCGACTCGAGCCCCGATTCCTCGTAGAGCACGGCGTACGCCTGCAGCAATGCGGGCGACGGTGCGCCAGCGTTGGTGTCGTGCCGCGCCGCGCCGAGGATTGTCTCGATCGCGCTGCGTGCGCGCGGCGTGTCCGCGATGCGGCGGGCCCAGGCGTCGACGCTCTCGTCGTCGCCCGTTGCGCCGGCTGTGCCCGCCGCCGACAGCACCGCCGATTCGCCCGCAGGCACCGTCTCGTCGCCGAAAGGAAGGCTCGGCCAGTGCAATCCGATGATCACCGGCGCAAAGCCGCCGGGTCGGTTGCGCGCCGCCACGCGGTCGCTTTCCACCGCGGCCATCGCCGCGATCCAGCGGTCGAACTGGACGATCGCCGCCGGCACGTCGCCCTGCCAGCCATGGGCGATGAGGAAGACGTCGGTCGCGGGTTGGGCCGGGTCGGCGAGGCGCGCCGCAATCGTCTCGCTCATCATCGTCCGGTCGGCCTCGGCGCGCTCGACGCCGTTCTCGTCGAAGACGACGAGTGCGTACGAGAGGTCCGATCCGGCGAGGGTGCGAACAGGCATGGCAGGCCTCCTTTCGATGCAGCGAGACCGAGGCTACTCGCGCCGGCGGCGCCAGACAACGGCCAAAGAGAGGAGAGCGGGCATGGCGCGACCGTGAAGCCGCGCGCCGATCAGGAGGAAGTGCGCAGCGCCGAAGTCGTGTCGTCGAACGGCGGCCCGATCTTGAAGATGCCGCTGACGCGCGCCACCAGGACGGCATCGGCGTGCACCAGGCCCTGCATGAAGACGAGGCTGCGGGTCGCCCGCAGCAGCTGCGCTTCGCCCTGCACCCAGCTGCCGAGGGGCGACGCAGCGAGGTAGTCGATCTGCAGGTTGATCGTCGGCAGGAAGCGATTGCCGATCTCCGTCGACACCACGTGGGCGGAGATCGGCAGCAGCATGTCGCAGAAGGTCGCCATCATGCCGCCGTGGCAGATGCCCATCGGGTTGCAGTGGCGGGGCTCGACCCGAAAGCCGAGCTGGAGGCCCGCCTCCGTGCGGCGCACATAGAGCGGGCCGTTGACGGCGATGAAGCCTTCGCCGAAGCGGCGCTCCTTGAAGCCTTCGGGAACGGCTGTCGAGGAGGCTTCTGGGCTCATGGGAGGACAACGAGGTCGGGATTCGGAGACAGGGATACTACGGTGCTGGCCGGCGCGCGGCGTCTTGCTGCGAACGCAGCGACCCCGTCCCCTGAAAGATCCTCCCGGAGTATTCGATGAACGAAGACACCCTCAACATCAGCATCCGCAAGTTCCTGAAGATGGTCGGCGTCAGCTCGCAGCGCGAGATCGAACAGGCCGTCGCCAGAAGCCTGTCGAGCGGCCTGGTCGCTGGCAAGGAAAGCCTGCCGGCGACGATGACGCTCGAGATCGCGGGCCTGCAGCTGCGCGTCCGCTTCGACGGCGAGATCCGGCTGCAATAGGTCCGGCGGCGATCGATGGTCTCGCGAATCACCTCGCGACGCACCGCTGCAGGCGCTGCCAGTCGCCCATGAAGATGTCCATCGCCGTCACTGGCGCCTTGTGCGCCGCCGCCGTCACGACCGCAGCGTTGGCCGCCAAGCCGACGACACGCAATCGGAGCGAGATCCCGGCCGAGTTCCGCTGGGACTTCTCGGCGATCTACCCGAGCTGGGCGGCGTGGGAAGAGGGCTTGAAGGAGATGGACGCACGCATGGACGCGTTCGCGAAGCTGCAGGGAACGCTCGACCGGGGTCCGGCCGCGCTCGTGAAGGCGTACCAGTCGTTCGACGACATCGGCAAGCTCCAGTACCGGCTCTATCGCTATCCGCAGCTGCAGCGCGATGTCGACACCCGCGACCAGGCCGTCGCCGGGCGCTTCCAGCGGATGAGCGCGGTATTCGCGAAGTTCGACACCGCGTCGGCCTGGTTCACCCCCGAGCTGTTGAAGATTCCCGAACCGACGGTGGCGGGCTGGATCGCGCAGACGCCGGCACTGGCGCCGTACCGATTCCCGATCCTCGACGCCTTCCGGCGCAAGGCGCACGTCCTCGACGACAAGGGGGAGCGGCTGCTTTCGCTTTCGACCCAGCTCAACGAGGCGCCGCGCAACATCTATCAGGAGCTGAGCACCTCCGACATCAAGTACCCGACGCTTCGCCTCGCCGACGGCAGCGACGTCGTCCTCAGTCCGGGCAACTACGCGGCACTGCTCGAGCAGAATCGCGACCAGGCCGAGCGTGGCAGGGCCGCGGCGGCGCACGTCGGCACCTACGGCGCCAGCGCGCACACGTACGCCGCGATCTACAACGGCACGCTGCAACGCGACTGGTTTCTTGCCCGTGCGCGCAACTTCGAGACGACGCTCGACGCGGCGCTCGACCCCAACGCGATTCCGCGCGCGGTCGTCGAGACGCTGGTCGACGCGACGCGCGCCGGCACGGCGCCGCTCAAGCGCTACATGCGGCTCAGGCAGAAGCTGCTCGGCCTGTCGAGCTATCACCTCTACGACGGCTTCCTGCCGATCTACCGTAGCGACAAGACCTACCCCTACGAGCAGGCGCGCGCGCTCGCGCTGGCATCGGTCGCGCCGCTCGGCGCCGACTACGTCGCCAAGTACCGGAAGTTCGTCTCCGGCGGCCGAATCGACGTCTACGAAAACGAAGGCAAGCGCACCGGCGCGTACAGCGCCGGGGTCTACGGTGTCGGCCCGTACCTGCTGATGAACTACAACGACACGCTCGACTCGGCGTTCACGCTCGCCCACGAGGCCGGCCACGCGATGCACACCGTGCTGTCGAACGAGAACCAGCCGTTCGTCACCTCGGGCTACACGATCTTCGTCGCCGAGGTCGCCTCGACGACGAACGAGCGCTTCCTCCTCGACCAGCTCCTCAAGCAGACCAGCGATCCGAAGGAGCGGTTCCTGCTGCTGCAGCACGCGGTCGATTCGATCGTCGGCACGTTCTACACCCAGGTCCTGTTCGCCGACTTCGAGCTGCGTGCGCACCGCATCGTCGAGCAGGGCGAGGCTCTCACGACCGACGTCCTCGACGGCCTCTACGCCGGTCTGCTGAAGGAGTACTACGGCGACGCGCTGACGGTCGACGACTTCTACAAGTGGACCTGGGCGCGGATCCCGCACTTCTTCAACTCGCCGTACTACGTCTACCAGTACGCGACCTGCTTCGCGTCGTCGGCGCAGCTCTACGACGCGATGACGACCGGCGCGCCCGAGGCGCGCGCGGCGGCGACCGGGCGCTACCTGACGCTGCTGAAGAGCGGCGGCGACGACCATCCGATGGCGCAGCTGAAGAAGGCCGGCGTCGACCTGACGCAGCGCGCGACGATCGAGGCGGTGATCGACCAGATGGACCGCCTCGTCTCGCAAATGGAAGCCGAGGCGGCGAAGATCCGCTGATCGGCCAACGCGCGCCAGCGTGCACTGTTGCGCGCCGCTGGCCGTCCGAGCGGCCGCACCGTTGCCTCTATCATCGCGACTCGCCGTCCGACTACAGGGAGCAGTTCATATGTCCAAGCGTCTCGATTCCGGCCGCCGGCGCATCCTTCAGGCAGGGCTCGGCGGCGCTGCCGCGACGGGGCTCGGGTTTCTCGGTCGTGCCGCGATGGCGCAAGGCGCCGTGTTCGAGCAGCCGTTCGCCAACGGCAAGCGGCAGCTCGTCGCGTTTCCGGAGAAGCGCCCGCTGATCGTCCTGACCACGCGCCCGCCGCAACTCGAGACGCCGTTCGAGGTCTTCAACGACGGCCTGATCACGCCGAACGATGCCTTCTTCGTTCGCTACCACAACGCCGCCATCCCGACCTCGATCGATCCCGACAAGCACGTCATCCGTATCGGCGGCAACGCCGTCGGCAAGACGGTCGACATCAGCGTCGCCGAGCTGAAGACGCAGTTCAAGCCGGTCGAGATCACGGCGGTCAATCAATGCTCGGGCAACAGCCGCGGTCTGTTTACGCCGCGCGTCACCGGCGGCCAGCTCGGCAATGGCGCCATGGGCAACGCGCGCTGGGTCGGCGTGCCGCTGAAGGACCTGCTCGCCAAGGCCGAGCCGCGCAACACCGCCCGCCAGGTCACGTTCAACGGGCTCGACAACGGCGTCTTCGGCGGTGGTGACTTCGTGAAGGCGCTCGACGTCGGCCAGGCGATGGACCCCGACGTGCTCGTCGCCTACCAGATGAACGGCGCCGACCTGCCGATGCTGAACGGCTATCCGGTCAAGCTCGTCGTCCCGGGCTATTACGGCACGTACTGGGTGAAGCACCTGTCCGAGATCAACGTGATCGACGACACGTTCGACGAGTTCTGGATGAAGCCTGCCTACCGCATCCCCGACAACGACTGCGCCTGCATCGCCCCGGGCACGCCGATCGGCGCCACGCGGCCGATCGGCCGCTTCAACGTGCGCTCGTTCATCACCTCGCTCAAGAACGGCGATCAGGTCCATGCCGGCCAGGCGACGGGCGTGCGAGGCATCGCCTTCGACGGCGGCCATGGCATCCGCGAAGTCGCGTGGTCGGCCGACAGCGGCCAGACCTGGCGCGAATGCACGCTCGGACCCGACCTCGGCCGCTATTCGTTCCGCGAGTTCACGTTCGGCGTCAACTTCCCGAAGGGCTCGTACGACCTGCTGGTGCGGGCGTCGAACCGAGTCGGCGCCAGCCAGCCGATGGAGGCGCTCTGGAACCCGTCGGGCTACATGCGCAACGTCGTCGAGTCGATCCATGTCGTCGCAGCCTGAGGAAACGTCGATGCTCCGCACCATCAAGCTCCATGCCGGCAAGGCCGCCGGCGCGTTCGCCGTCTGCGCTGCCGCTGCGCTTCTCGCGCCGGCGAGCGCGTCGCCGAAGACGATCACGCTGCCGGCCGACCCGGTTCAGCTCACACCGAGCACCATGCCGGGCTATGCAAAGGCGCAGGCGAACTGCGTCAGCTGCCATTCCGCCGAGTACATGCTCACCCAGCCGCCCAATGCCGGCCGTGCCTATTGGGAGAACATGACCAAGCGGATGAAGGCGGTGTTCAAGGCGCCGATCAACGATGCCGACATGCCCGCGATCGTCGACTATTTGACCGCGACGTACGGTAACCACGGCAAGTAGCGACGGGCCGGTTCACCGACGCGAGGACGAGTTGTAAGCACGGCCGTTGCGGGCCCGCAACCCGCCGCGTGACGCGAACCACGCGTTCGGGGGGACACCCCCAAGTGTCGGTTGCGCACGGCCGCGGACGCGCGCATTCTGCAAGGACGCCGATGGCGTCGGTGCAGGGTGAATGCGATGCGGCAAGTGGTGGAAATCCTGAGGGCGATGGGCCCCGAGCAGCTCTTCCTGGCGCTCGTGTTCCTGGCCGGCTATGCGCTCGCGCTCGGGCAGTTCGCGACCCCGCGCGGGCGTGTCATCGCGGCGGCGACCGCGGTGGTCGCGGCGATCGTGTTCGCCAGCTTCAGCCGCCCGTGGGAGGCCGGCGTCATGCTGGTCGGCTTCGCGTCGGTGGGGATGGCGCTCTTCGCCGGCGTGGCCTGGATCCTCTGGGCCGCGACCGCAGCACGGGTCACTCCGACGGCGCCTCAGCCGGCAGCGGCGAAGGCCTCCAGCAGGCGGGCGGCGCTGGCGTCGAGGTCGGTGAAGACGGCGCCGATCTTGAACTCGCCGGGCGCCGAATAAGACGAGTAGACAACCTTCGCCGCCGCCGTGATGGTGGCGGGCGCGCCGCCGACCTGAAGCTCGAACGTGATCGCGCAGCGCGTGCCCGGAGCGATCGGCCGCGGTGCCAGCAGGCACATGCCGTCGCGTCCGAGATCCCACATCTGGACCGGCCTCGCGAATTCGCCCTGGACGACAGTCGCGGGCCCGCGAATCGCCTTCCGCGCGGTTGCCCTGCGGTTGCGGTCCTGGGGCAGTGGGAAGACGGTCATCACGGGCCCATGCGAAGCTGGATCGTGCGCAAACATCGACCCTCGACCAGTCTATCGGCGTAACGCCGCGCGGCGCCGGCCGGATCGCGCGGGTTGCGCGACATAGTGGGAGGCTGGGCCGGCTTCGCGACGACCGGCAGCGCGCGAGCCGGTGAAAGCGGCGATCGCGGGCGCCTGGCGAGCGGGCTGTGACAATCGGCGGGTGAGCCTTTCCTCCGTTCGTGCCTATCTCGCCGAGCATGCGCCCGACATCGAGATCGTCGAGGCGACGTCGAGCACCGCAACCGTGGCCCTCGCCGCCGCCGCGCACGGAGTCGAGCCGTCGCGCATCGCCAAGACGCTGTCGCTGCGGCTGCACGGCGAGCCGATCCTGATCGTCATGGGCGGCGAGGCGCGCCTCGACAATCGCAAGTACAAGGGCCGCTTCGGCGCCAAGGCGAAGATGCTCGACGCCGCCGAGGTGCTCGAGGCGACGAGCCATCCGGTCGGCGGCGTCTGCCCGTTCGGCCTGCCGCGGCCGTTGCGCATCTACGCCGACGTCTCGCTGCGCGCCTTCGACGTCGTCGTCCCGGCCGCGGGCGACACCCATGCGGCGATGCGCATCACACCCGAGCGCCTCGTCGCGCTCGCCGGTGCCGAATGGGTCGACGTCGCGCAGCGCTGAAGGAGGTCTGCGACGCCGCGCGGCCGCCCGAACCGCCTCGCCTGCGTTCGTTCACACTGCGAGGCATCACCAAGCCGGAAGGCCGACGATGAAAGAAACCCGCCCCGATCTGGCCAGGTACACGCTCGGAGTGCTGAGCGTCGTCGCGATGATCGGCGCCTCGCTCTGGATTCTTCGCCCCTTCCTCGGCGCGACGATCTGGGCGGCGATGCTGGTCGTCACCACCTGGCCGGCGCTGTTGTGGATCCAGGGCCGGCTGTGGAACCGGCGCAGCCTCGCCGTTCTCGCGATGGTGCTGATCCTGCTGCTGCTGTTCGTGCTGCCGCTGACGCTGGCCATCACCACCATCGCCGCCAACTCGGAGGTCGTTGTCGACTGGGCCAAGTCGCTCTCGACTCGCGGTTTGCCGCAGATGCCGGACTGGATGGCGCGGCTGCCGCTCGTGGGCTCGAAGCTGGCCGCGGTCTGGGACGACCTGGTCGCCTCCGGAGTGGCCGGACTCGAAGCCAAGATCACACCGTATGCACGCGACGTCACGGCGTGGGTCGTCACCCAGGCCGGCGTTATTGGTGCGCTCACGTTGCAGTTCCTGCTCACGGTGATCATCGCCGGGATCATGTATGCCCAGGGCGAAACGGCGGCCACCAAGGTGCGCCGATTCGGCTTCAAGCTCGGCGGCACGCGCGGCGAAGACGCAGTGGTGCTCGCAGGCAAGGCGATCCGCGGCGTTGCACTCGGCGTCGGCGTGACGGCGATCGTCCAGGCGGTCGTCGGTGGCATCGGCCTGGCCATCGCCGGCGTGCCCTTCGCCGCGCTGCTGACCGCGGTGATGTTCATGCTCTGCATCATCCAGATCGGCCCGACGCTGGTGATGGCACCGGCGACGATCTGGGTCTTCTGGAACGGCTCGACGGGGTGGGGCGTGTTCCTCCTCGTCTGGACGATCGTCGTCGGAACGATGGACAACTTCCTGCGCCCGATCCTGATCCGGCGCGGTGCCGACCTGCCGATCCTGCTCATCTTCGCCGGTGTCATCGGCGGCCTGCTCGGCTTCGGGCTGGTCGGCATCTTCGTCGGGCCGGTGATGCTCGCCGTCTCGTACACGTTGATCGATGCCTGGATCGAGACGCCGTCGGACAGCCCGCAACTGCAGACCCCCGAGGCCGTTCAGTCGGAGACCGACGATGACCGTCCGCGATCGCCTCCCTTGGCCCCGACGTGATCGCGAGCGCCCCGGCATTGCCGATGAGCCGAACTGCGATCGGCACCCCACGCGCGCGGTTCCAGGTCGCGACTAAGGCGCGAAGCGGTAGGTCAATCCGAGCAACCATTGGCGGGCCGTCATGGCGGCGTGCGCCGTGTTCTGATACCCGATGTCGACGTCGAGGCCCGGGCGAACGGTGTAGATCGCGCCGGCCAGCAAGGTCGCCGGCCATGCGTGCCCGGCCGGGTCGGACGCCGATTCGGCGCCTGCGTCCCCGGTCAGGATCAGCTGATCGTTGGCGGCCCACATCACTGCCGCCGACAGGCGAGTGACCTGTGCCCGCCCGCCGCTGCCGCGCGGGTTGTGTGTGAAGCTCACGTTGCCATGGATGGTGTAGGGCGCCGCATCGAACGTACAGACAAGGATCGCGTGCGCGGACGCTTCACCGTGGGGCAGACCCAGGTCGTGCTCGCTGGTGGCCAACGTCACTCCGGCACGCGTCGCGAACGACCACGGCGCCTCGCCGTAGAAGCGCCACTTTGCATCGACGGTCGTGTCGCCCAGGCCGCGCGTGCTCGCGTTGCCTGGCGAGCGGGTCTCGAGCCACGACGGTCGGACGATCAGGTCGATGGTTTGGGCCAGTCCGTACGACACCTGGGGCTGATACACGAAAGTGGTCGAGCCGCCCGAGTTCGTCGACGACATTCCGTTCTCGATCTCCACGTTGCCGGCGCCTTGCGTTCCGGTGTCCTCGGATTGCAGCGGGTGCGCCGCGAATGCAGGGAGCGGCGCCGCCGAAGCGCCGAGGATCGCCAATGCAGCGACGCGCGTCGACCGAAGCAAGGCCTCCTCCTCTGCCCGACGACGGGCCTATGATTGCTTGAGTCGAGCTTGTTGCTTCTGTGTGAACACGGCGTGACCGCCGCATCGAGCCGCTCGTTTTCCGGCGCATGAATCATTGCAAACGTCTGCTTCGCGGCCTCGCGCTCGCCGCGGCGCTTGCGGCAGCGGCCTTCGCCGCAGCTGCTGCTGACGACAGCCTTCACGGCGCCGGCGCAACCTTTCCGGCGCCCGTCTACGCCCGCTGGGCGGCGATCTACAAGCTCGGCTCCGGCGTCGACGTCCGCTATGACGCCATTGGTTCGGGCACTGGGATCGAGCGCATCGAGCGGGGCCAAGTGGATTTCGGCGCCAGCGATGTGCCGCTCGCGCCCGCCGAGCTGCGCCGGATCGGAGTGACGCAGTTTCCCGCCGTCGTCGGCGGCGTGGTGCCGGTGATCAACATCGGTGGCGTCGGATCCGGCAGGCTCAGGCTGACCGGCCAGGTCCTGGGCGACATCTACCTGGGCAAGATCAAGAAGTGGGACCATCCGGCGATCGCCGAGCTGAACCCGGGGCTCAACCTGCCGGGCACCAACATCACCGTCGTGCATCGCTCGGACTCCTCGGGGACGAGCTTCCTCTGGAGCAGCTTTCTGTCCCGCTCGAACCCTGAGTGGAAGACGAGGGTCGGCGCCGCGATGCGGCTCGACTGGCCGATCGGCGTAGCTGATGTCGGCAACGAGGGCGTGGCTTCGTCGGTGCAGCGAACGAAGACCTCCATCGGCTATGTCGAGTACGCCTACGCCAAGCGGCACCACCTTGCCACCGTCCTGGTGCGCAACCGCGACGGTGCTTATGTGGCGCCAGGCCATGCCTCGTTCGCAGCGGCTGCTGCGGCTGCGCGCTGGCACGACGCGTCCGATCTGCAGCAGTCGTTGATCGATTCCGCCGGCGCCGCAAGTTGGCCGATCACCGGGGCGAGCTTCATCCTGCTGCGCACGACAGCGGACCAGCCTCCACGAAGTCTCGCGGTCATGAAATTCTTCGACTGGGCGTTCAGGCGAGGCAAACGCGACGCTGTCGAGCTCGACTTCGCCGCCCTGCCGGATTCGGCGATCGAGATCATCGGCAGGGCTTGGACGGAGCAGGTCAGACGCGCCGATGGCGGCGTTGTCTGGCCGGCCGCTGATTCGCTGCATCCCTGACCGCCGAAGAGGCGAGGCGTCGGGGCGGGTGAAGTTGGCTGCCCTCAGATCAAGGGTCGCACGCCCTCACGCCGTCGGTCCGGTCGGCGAGCGCATGACCCCGACCGTGCCGATACCCAGGAATTGACGCCTAGGGAAAGTCCGATCGGTCGATGCATAAAGGTATCGCCGCGCGGCGCTGAAGTATCGGCTGGGCGCCTTGCCCGAGCCTACATTGCCGCCGTCCGGCCCGAGCAGGGCACGGCTCTACAACTACCGGAGACAGACGATGAACATCAAGGCAACCGCTGCCCTGGCTGTCGGAGCGGCTCTGGCTTGGGCGCCGGCCGGCGCGACCGATCTCGTCATCGCGACCGTCAACAACCCCCACATGATCGAGATGCAGAAGCTGACGCCGTTCTTCGAGAAGGCGTATCCCGACATCAAGCTGAAATGGGTGACGCTCGAAGAAGGCGTGCTGCGCCAGCGCGTGACGACTGACATCGCCACCAAGGGCGGCCAGTTCGACGTCATGACGATCGGCATGTACGAGACGCCGATCTGGGCCAAGAAGGGCTGGCTGAACGAGATCAAGCCGGACGCGAAGTACGACGTCGACGACCTGCTGCCGGCGATGCGCAGCGGCCTGTCGGTCGACGGCAAGCTCTACGCCGCGCCGTTCTACGGCGAGAGCTCGATGCTGATGTATCGCAAGGATCTCACCGACAAAGCGGGTGTCAGCTTCCCCGAGCGGCCGACCTGGGACCAGGTCCGCGACGCCGCGGCCAAGATCAATGACCCGAAGGCCGGCGTCTACGGCATCTGCCTGCGCGGCAAGCCCGGCTGGGGCGACAACATGGCCTTCATCACGACCATGGTCAACAGCTACGGCGGACAGTGGTTCGACATGAGCTGGAAGCCGCAGCTCGAGACCAAGCCCTGGCATGACGCGATCACGAACTACGTCGATCTGCTGAAGAAGTACGGGCCGCCGGGGTCGAGCGCGAACAGCTTCAACGAGATCCTCGCCCTCTATAGCGAAGGCAAGTGCGGGATGTGGATCGACGCGACGATCGCCGCGTCGTTCATCACCGATCCGAAGCAGAGCAAGGTCGCCGACAAGGTGGCCTTCGCGCAGGGTCCGTACGCCGTCACGCAAAAAGGCGCGAACTGGCTCTGGGCCTGGGCGCTGGCCATTCCCGCAGGGACGAAGAACGCCGACGCGGCGCAGAAGTTCATCAACTGGGCGACCTCGAAGGACTACATCGCGCTCGTCGCCAAGGAGAAGGGCTGGGGCTCGATTCCGACCGGGACGCGCAAATCGACCTACGCGAATCCCGAGTTTCTGAAGGCGGCGAAATTCGCCGATGCCGAGAAAAAGGCGATCGACAGCGCCAACCCGAATGACAGCACGCTGCCGAAGAGCCCGTACGTCGGCGTGCAGTTCGCCGCGATTCCGGAGTTCCAGGCGATCGGCATCGCTGTCGGCCAGCAGATGAGCGCGGCGCTGGCCGGCAAGGAAACGGTCGACGCCGCGTTGAAGACCTCGCAGACGGCGGCCGAGCGGGAGATGAAGAAGGGCGGCTACTACAAGTGACGTCAAGCTGAGCGAGCGCGGAGTCCCGCCGGCATCGGCGCGACTCTGCGCGCTCAAGATCGAGGCTCGTCGCCATGAACCGATTGCTGCCCAGGGCGCTGATGGCGCCAGCGGTGCTCACGCTCTTCCTCTGGATGATCGTGCCGCTGGCGATGACCCTGTATTTCTCGCTGGTGCACTACAACCTGATGCAACCGGGCGAAAAGACCTTTCTCGGCCTCGAGAACTTCTCCTACTTCGTCACCGACCCCGACTTCCTCGCGTCGATTCTCAACACCCTGGTGCTGCTCGCCTCGGTGATCGCAATCACCGTCGTGCTCGGG
>DATAYY010000037.1:0-6210 GCA_036272325.1 Caldimonas sp.
CTGGCGATCGGCCGCGCGCTCCTGCTCGAGCCGAGGCTGCTCGTCATGGACGAGCCGACCGAAGGGCTCGCGCCGATGATCGTCGAGCAGGTCGTCGAGGCGTTGCGCGGCCTCGCCGCCGAGAGCGAGATCGCGGTGCTGCTGATCGAACAGAACCTCGGCGTCGCGATCGACGTCGCCGATCGCGTCGGCGTGATGGTCAACGGCAGGATCGCGCGCGAAATGGCGGCGAGCGAGCTCGGCGCTGACCGCGATCTGCAGGAGCGCCTGCTCGGCCTGCGCGCAGGCGCCGGCGACGACGAAGCCGTCGTTGCCTCGTCCGCACTGCCGGAGCCGGCGCCGACGCGGGTGTTCACGGTGCGGCGCGCGCACGGCGACGGCGCGCCGACGCTCGACGACATCGCGCCGCGCACGGTGCGCGGCTTCAACCGCTGGAACGCTGGCGGCAGCGCGGGCCGGGTCGCCGATATCCCGCGTGTCGCCGGAACCGGCCCGGCGGCGGACGCGCGGACGCCTTCACCGCCGAGCGCAGGCGCGCAACCGCCGGCGCTTTCCGCCGGCTCGGCGCGGGTGTTCGACTTCCGCGTCGCCGCGACCAGCGGTCGCGCGGCCTACGTCGCCGGCACCTTCGACACCAAGGGTCGCGAGCTGCAGTTCCTGCGCCAGGTGCTCGAAAAACGCGGCCTGCGTGTCGTCACCGTCGACCTCGCGACCTCCGGGAAGCCCTCGACCGCTGCGGTCCATCCGCGCGAGGTCGCTCGCCACCATCCCGACGGCGAGACGGCGGTTTTCAGCGGCGACCGCGGCAGCGCCGTGACGGCGATGGCGCTCGCCTTCGCGCGCTTCGTGCAGACGCGAAGCGACATCGGCGGCCTGATGGGCGCCGGCGGCTCGGGCGGCACGTCGCTCGCGACGAGCGGCATGCGTGCGTTGCCGGTCGGCGTCCCCAAGGTGATGGTCTCGACGATGGCGAGCGGCGACACGCGCCCCTACGTCGGCCCGAGCGATATCTGCATGATGTATTCGGTCACCGACGTGCAGGGGATCCACCGCATCAGCGAGCAAGTGCTCGCCAACGCTGCGCACGCGCTTGCGGGGATGATGGCGTTCCCGGCCGCACCGTCGGCGAGCGACAGGCCGGCGCTCGGGCTGACGATGTTCGGCGTCACGACAACGTGCGTGCAGATGATCGTCAAGCGCCTCGAGGGCGAATTCGAGTGCCTCGTCTTCCACGCCACCGGCGTCGGCGGCCAGTCGATGGAAAAACTCGCCGACTCGGGCCTGCTCGCCGGCGTGATCGACGTCTCGACGACCGAGATCGCCGACGAGATCGGCGGCGGCGTGCTCTCGGCCGGGCCGACGAGGCTCGACGTGTTCGCGCGCCGCGCGCTGCCCTACGTCGGCTCATGCGGCGCGCTCGACATGGTCAATTTCGGCGCCTGGGACACCGTGCCCGAGCGCTACCGCGGTCGCAATCTCTACCGTCACAACCCGACCGTGACGCTGATGCGGACGACGGTCGACGAGTGTCGCGCGATCGGCGCCTTTCTCGCCGACAAGCTCAACGCGATGACCGGCCCGGTGCGCTTCCTGATTCCCGAAGCAGGCGTCTCGGCGATCGACCGCCCGGGCCAGCCGTTCCACGACCCCGACGCCGACCGGGCGCTCTTCACCGCGATCGAGGAGCGCTTCCGTGCCAGCGCCGATCGCAAGCTCGTCCGGCTGCCGCTGCACATCAACGACGAAGCGTTCGCCGACGCGCTCGTTGCTGCCTGGCGCGATGCGGCGGCGAGCGCCGAGCGCTCCTCATCGGGCCGCGCCCATGCCTCGCATCGCTAGGCGGGCGCTCCTCGAGCGCTTCCGCGCCAAGATCGCCGCCGGCCGGCCGTTGATCGGCGGCGGCGCGGGCACCGGCCTGTCGGCGAAGTGCGAGGAGGCCGGCGGCATCGACCTGATCGTGCTCTACAACTCCGGCCGCTACCGGATGGCCGGGCGCGGCTCGCTCGCGGGCCTGCTCGCCTACGGCAACGCCAACGAGATCGTCTGCGAGATGGCGTACGAAGTGCTGCCGGTGGTCAAACGCACGCCGGTCCTCGCCGGCGTCAACGGCACCGATCCGTTCATGATCGCCGACGCGTTCCTGCAGCGCCTGATCGCACTCGGCTTTTCCGGCGTCCAGAACTTCCCGACGGTGGGCCTCATCGACGGCACGTTTCGCGCCAACCTCGAGGAGACCGGCATGGGCTTCGGCCTCGAGGTCGAACTGATCGCGCGCGCGCATGCGCTCGACCTCTTGACAACGCCCTACGTCTTCAACGAGGCGGAAGCGAAGGCGATGACCGAGGCCGGCGCCGACATCGTCGTCTGCCACCTCGGCCTCACGACCGGCGGCACGATCGGTGCCGGGACCGCGCTGTCGCTCGCCGACTGCGTCGCGCTGATCGAGTCGCGCGCCGCGGCGGCGAAGGCGGTGCGCGGCGACGTCATCGTGCTTTGCCACGGCGGCCCGATCGCGACCCCCGATGACGCCGCAACCATCCTCGCCCACTGTCCGTCGTGCCACGGCTTCTACGGCGCGAGCTCGATGGAGCGGTTGCCCGTGGAGGCCGCGCTCACCGAGACGACGCGGCGCTTCACGCAGATTTCAGGAGACAGACCATGAACGGCGCCCAATTCGGCAGCTTCCTCCTCGGCCTCGTCGTCGTCGCGATCGTCATCGCGATCGCGGTCTGGCTGCTCCACTGGCTCTACCTGCGCAGCTCGAAGGAGCGCTCGTTCGTGCGCACCGGGCTCGGCGGCCAGCGCGTCGTCCTCGACGGCGGCGCGTTCGTGCTGCCGATCGTCCATGACGTCATCCCGGTCAACATGAATACGCTCCGCCTCGAGGTTACGCGCGGCCGCGACAAGGCGCTGATCACGCGCGACCGGATGCGGGTCGACCTGATGGCCGAGTTCTACGTCCGCGTCGCCGCGCGCCCCGAGGCGGTCGCGGCGGCGGCGCAGACGCTTGGCCTGCGCACGATGGAGCCCGAGCAGCTCAAGGAACTCGTCGAAGGCAAGTTCGTCGATGCGTTGCGCACCGCGGCGGCCGAGATGACGATGGAGGAGCTGCACGAAAAGCGCGGCGCCTACGTCCGCCGCGTTCGCGAGACGGTCGCCGAAGACCTGACCAAGAACGGCCTCGAGCTCGAGTCGGTGTCGCTGACCCAGCTCGACCAGACGGGAATGGAGTACTTCAATCCGAGCAACGCGTTCGATGCCGAGGGCCTGACACGTCTCACCGAGACGATCGAGCAGCGCAAGAAGCAGAGGAACGACGTCGAGCAGGACACGCTGATCGCGATCCGCAACAAGAACCTCGAGGCCGAGAAGCTCTCGCTCGAGATCGACCGCGAGGGCGAATACGCGCGCCTCACCCAGCAGCGCGAGGTCGAGATCGCGCGCGCGCGCCAGCGCGCCGAGCTGATGACCGAGCGAGCCCAGCGCGAGCAGGACGGCGAAAGCGCGCAGATCGCGGCGAGGCAGACGATTGACGCGGCACGCATCCGCTCCGAGCAGACGATCGAGCAGGAGCGGATCGGCAAGGAGCGGACGATCCAGGCCGCCGAGATCGATCGGCGGATGGCGCTCGAGCTCGCCGAGCAGAAGCGCGCGATCGCCGTCGCCAAGGAGAGCGAAGCGCAAAGCGTCGCCCAGGCGGCGGCCGACGCGGCGCGCGCCGAGGCCGTCACTGCCGAGGAGAAGGTGTTCACGGCGCGCGAGGTCGAGATGGCCGAACGCAAGAAGGCGATCGAGCTGATCGGCTCGCGTCAGGCGGCCGAGCGCGAGGCGCTCAGGCTGACGAGCGCGGCGCGCGCCGAGAAGGAGGCCAGCGCCGACCGTGGCGCCGCGATCCGGGCCCAGGCCGAGGCCGACGCCGACGCCGAGAAGATCAAGTCAGCGGCGATGCGGGTACGGGCCGAGATCGAGGCCGAGGCGCTGCGCATGATGAACGACGCCCACAACATGCTTTCGCCGGAAGCGCGGATGTCGGCGCTGCGCATGAAGCTGGTCGAGAAGGCCGAGGCGATCATCCGCGAGTCGGTGCGGCCGATGGAGCGCATCGAAGGCATCAAGATCCTGCACGTCGACGGCCTCGGCGGCGGCAACGGCAGCGGCGGCGGCGGCGAAGTAGGCCACGGCGCCGGCTTCTCCGACGGCCTGGTCAACTCGGCGCTGCGCTATCGCGCCCAGGCGCCGCTCGTCGACCAGCTGCTGCGCGAGATCGGCATCGAGGGTGGCGACATCCAGCGCCTGGTCGGCGGCGTCAGTGGCGCGCAGGTCTCGTTGCCGCAGGGGTCGAAGAAGGAATGAAGGAGACGACAACGTGATCCGGGTCTACGTCTCGAGCGTCGTCGACGCGAGCGCCGACACGGTGTGGTCGCGCATCCGCGACTTCAATGGCCTGCCGCAATGGCATCCTGGAATCGCCGACAGCAGGATCGAGAACCACGAGGCGAGCGACCGCGTCGGCTGCATCCGCCACTTCCACACCAGGGACGGCGGCACGATCCGCGAGCGCCTGCTCGCGCTCTCCGACTACGACTATTCGTGCGTCTACGAGATCCTCGAGAGCCCGATGGGCGTCGACAACTATGTCGCAACGCTGAAGCTCACGCCGGTCACCGATGGCGCGCGATGCTTCGCCGAATGGAGCGCCGAGTTCGACTGCGCCGAGGAGCGCGAGCACGCACTGGTGGAGACGATCGGCAACGGCGTCTTCCAGTCCGGCTTCGACGCTCTCAAGCGCCATTTCTCCCGGAGATAGCCGCGTGCTGCAGCACGTCGTCCGCTCGACCGTGATCGACGCGCCGATTGCACGCGTCTGGGCGGTGCTGCGCGACTTCAACAGCCACGACCAATGGCACGACGTCGTCGCCGAGAGCCGGATCGAAGGCAACGAGCGCGGTGACCAGGTCGGCTGCGTGCGCAGCTTCGCGCTGAAGGACGGCAACCGGATCCGAGAACAGCTCCTCACCCTGTCCGACGATGAATACAGGAGCACGTATTGCATCGTCGAGGCGACGGTGCCGCTCCAGCGCTATGTCGCGACCGTGACCTTGAAGCCGGTGACCGACGGCGACCGCACCTTCTGGCATTGGGAATCGACCTTCGCGACGCCGCCGGGCCGCGAGCGCGAGCTGCTCGAGATGGTCGCGCGCGATGTCTACGAGGCGGGCTTTGCGAACCTGCGCCGCTATCTGAGCCAGGGCGGCGACCTGCGCGGCGGTGCCGGCGCGGCGATGCCGACCAGCCTGCCGCTCGCGGCGCGCCGCGCCATCGTGCGTCGCTACGGCAGCCCCGAGGTGCTCGAGGCCGACGACGACGGCGAAGCGCCGGCACCCGCGGCTGGCGAGGTCCGCATCCGACAGCGCGCGATCGGCGTCAACTACTTCGACGTCTATCTGCGCAAGGGCTGGATTCCGGCGCTCCTGTCGCTGCCCGGCGTTCCAGGGATGGAGGCGGCCGGGACCGTCGTCGACGTCGGCGCCGGAGTGAACGGCCTCTTGCCGGGCGACCGCGTCGCCTACCTCGGGCCGAACCCCGGTGCCTACTGCAGCGTGCGCACGGTCCCGGCCGGATGGGTCGTCCGCCTGCCGAGCGAGATCGAGGACGAGCTCGCCGCGGCGACGCTGCTGAAAGGCATCACCGCCGACGTGCTGCTACGCGACCTCGGCCACGTGAGCGCCGGGACACGCATCCTCGTCCACGCCGCGGCAGGCGGCGTGGGCCTTCTCGTCTGCGCCTGGGCGCGCCGGCTCGGCGCGACCGTGATCGGCACCGTCTCGAGTGAAGACAAGGCGCGCCTCGCACGGGAATATGGCTGTGCCTATCCGATCGTCACCCGCGAGCACCGCTTCGCGGATGCGGTGCAGAAGCAGTTCGACGGCGTCGACGTCCTCGTCGACGGCATCGGCGACGCCGCGCGCGACGAGAACTTCGCTGCGCTCGCGCGCCGCGGCCACTGGATCAGCCTCGGCCAGGCGAGCGGCGCGCTGAGGCCGATCGCGACCGACGAGCTGGTGCTGAAGTCGATCACCTTCTCGCGCCCCGCGGTATTCGACTACGTCGCGACAAACGCGAGCCTCGTCGAGCGCGCCCGCCGCGTCTGGGGCGCGCTCGCCGACGGCACGCTGAAGGTGCCGCCGATCGAGCGCCACGGGCTCGCGG
>DATAYY010000038.1:0-27778 GCA_036272325.1 Caldimonas sp.
GGGGTCGCCAGCGACCTCTTAAAGGGAAATTGGACGGAGTCTGAGCAATGGCAAAGAGCAAATTCGAGCGCACCAAGCCGCACGTCAACGTGGGGACGATTGGGCACGTGGATCATGGCAAGACGACGTTGACGGCGGCGCTGACGTCGGTGCTGAGCAAGCTCTACGGGGGCGAAGCCAAGGCGTACGACCAGATCGACGCGGCGCCCGAGGAGAAGGCGCGCGGCATCACCATCAACACCGCCCACGTCGAATACGAGACCAAGAACCGCCACTACGCGCACGTCGACTGCCCCGGGCACGCCGACTACGTCAAGAACATGATCACGGGTGCGGCGCAGATGGACGGCGCCATCCTGGTCGTCTCGGCCGCCGACGGCCCGATGCCGCAGACCCGAGAGCACATCCTCCTGGCGCGCCAGGTGGGCGTCCCCTACATCATCGTCTACATGAACAAGTGCGACATGGTCGACGACGCCGAGCTCCTGGAGCTCGTCGAGATGGAGGTGAGGGAGCTGCTCGACAAGTACGAATTCCCGGGCGACAAGACCCCGATCGTGCACGGCTCCGCGAAGCTCGCCTTGGAAGGCGACAAGGGCGAGCTCGGCGAAGGCTCCATCATGAAGCTGGCCGAAGCGCTCGACACCTACATCCCCCAGCCCGAGCGGGCCATCGACGGAGCCTTCCTGATGCCCGTCGAAGACGTCTTTTCCATCTCCGGGCGCGGCACCGTTGTGACCGGCCGGGTCGAGCGCGGCGTCATCAAGGTCGGCGAAGAAATCGAGATCGTCGGCATCACGCCGACACAGAAGACCGTCTGCACCGGCGTCGAGATGTTTCGCAAGCTCCTCGACCAGGGCCAGGCGGGAGACAACGTCGGCATCCTGCTGCGCGGCACCAAGCGAGAAGAAGTCCAGCGCGGCCAGGTGCTCTGCAAGCCCGGCAGCGTCAAGCCGCACACCCACTTCACGGCCGAGATCTACGTCCTCAGCAAGGAAGAAGGCGGCCGCCACACGCCGTTTTTCAACAACTACCGGCCGCAGTTCTACTTTCGCACCACCGACGTGACCGGAGCGGTCGAGCTCGCCAAGGACAAGGAGATGGTCATGCCCGGAGACAACGTCTCCATCACCGTCAAGCTGATCGCCCCGATCGCCATGGAAGAGGGCCTGCGCTTCGCCATCCGCGAAGGCGGCAGAACCGTCGGCGCCGGCGTCGTGGCCAAGATCCTGGAATAAGGACTGCGCAACCGCGCACACTCCCGCGGCCGAACCGAAAGGCCAGGCCGCATCGCTCTTTGAAAGAAACACGATGGCTACCCAGCAAAAGATCCGCATCCGCCTCAAGGCGTTCGACTACAAGCTGATCGACCAGTCGGCGCTCGAAATCGTCGACACCGCCAAGCGCACCGGCGCGATCGTCAAGGGCCCGGTGCCCCTGCCGACGCGCATGCAGCGGTTCGACATCCTGCGCTCGCCGCACGTCAACAAGACGTCGCGCGACCAGTTCGAGATCCGCACCCACCAGCGGCTGATGGACATCGTCGATCCGACCGACAAGACCGTCGACGCGCTGATGAAGCTCGACCTGCCTGCCGGCGTCGACGTCGAGATCAAGCTGCAGTAATCGAACTGTTATACTGATCGGCTTTCCGGCCCTCGGGCGGAAGCTCAAGAGTCAGCCCGGCCAATCGATGTCGGGCGTTGCAACAAAGGCCGCGCCTTGCGCGGCTGGAGAACACTATGGGTACGACCTCGAACCCGGTTGCTCACGTCGATGAGCGCCTGGGGCTCCTGGGCCGCAAGGTGGGGATGATGCGCATCTTCACCGACGACGGAGACGCGATTCCCGTCACTGTCCTCGACGTCTCGAACAACCGCATCGCCCAGGTCAAGACGACCGCGACCGACGGCTACAACGCGCTCCAGGTCGTCTTCGGCGAGAAGAAGGCTTCCCGCGTCAGCAAGCCCGAAGCGGGCCACCTCGCGAAGGCGGGCGTCGTCGCCGGCGAGATCGTCCAGGAATTCCGCGTCGCCGAAGCGATCGCTGCCGAATACAAGCCCGGCGCGCAGCTTCCGGTCGGCGTGTTCGCCGTCGGCCAGCGCGTCGACGTCCAGGGCACGACGATCGGCAAGGGCTTCAGCGGCACGATCAAGCGCCACCACTTCAGCTCGCAGCGGGCGTCGCACGGCAACAGCCGCTCGCACAACGTGCCCGGCTCGATCTCGATGGCACAGGACCCGGGACGCGTGTTCCCAGGCAAGAAGATGTCCGGCCAGCTCGGCAACGTCAAGCGCACGACGCAGAACCTCGACATCGTCCGCATCGACGAAGCGCGCCAGCTGCTCCTCGTGCGCGGCGCGGTGCCCGGCGCGAAGAACGGCCACGTCGTCGTCCGCCCGGCCGTGAAGGCGCCGCCGAAGAGCGTCGCCGCGAAGAAGGGAGCTGCCTGATGCAACTCGAACTCCTGAACGAGAACGGGCAGGCGACCTCGAAGGTCGACGCTCCCGACACCGTCTTCGCGCGCGACTACAACGAAGCGCTCGTGCACCAGATCGTGGTCGCGTTCCAAGCCAACGCGCGCCTCGGCACGCGGGCGCAGCTCGATCGCGGCACGGTCAAGCACTCGACCAAGAAGCCGTGGCGGCAAAAGGGCACCGGCCGCGCCCGCGCCGGAATGACGTCGTCGCCGCTCTGGCGCGGCGGCGGCAGGATCTTCCCGAACAGCCCGGACGAGAACTTCACTCACAAGGTCAACAAGAAGATGTACCGCGCGGGCATGGCTTCGATCCTGTCGCAGCTGGCCCGCGAAGGTCGCCTCGCCGTCGTCGAGTCGCTGACCGTCGATTCGCCGAAGACCAAGGGCCTGGCGCAGAAGTTCAAGTCGATGGGCCTCGACTCGGTCCTCGTCATCACCGACCAGATGGCCGACAACCTGATCATGGCGTCGCGCAACCTCGCCAACGTGCTCATCGTCGAGCCGCGCTATGCCGATCCGCTCGCCCTCGTGCACTACAAGAAGGTGCTCGTCACCAAGGGCGCGATGGAGCAACTGAAGGAGATGCTGGCATGAGCACGGCACCCGACAAGTCGAAGACCAAGGCGGCTCCGAAGGCCGACAAGGTCGAGGTGAAGGCGAAGAAGGCCGCCGCCGCCAAGCCGGCCAAGAAAGCCAAGGCCGAGCCCACCGCGGCCGACGCCGAGGGCGCCGCCAAGCCGGCGAAGACCGCGAAGAAGGCCGTCGCCAAGAAAGCCAAGCCGGCGACGCCGGACGTGCCCCAGCGCTCGGCGCACGCCGAGAGCCGGCTCGCGCAGGTGCTGGTCGCGCCGATCGTCAGCGAGAAGGCGACGATGACGGCCGAGAAGCACAACCAGGTCCTGTTCAAGGTGCTGCGCGACGCGACCAAGCCCGAGATCAAGGCCGCGGTCGAGCTGATGTTCAAGGTCGTCGTCGATTCGGTGCAGACCGTGCAGCACAAGGGCAAGCAGAAGCGCTTCGGCAAGTCGACCGGGCGGCGCGACCACGTCAAGAAGGCCTACGTCTGCCTGGCCGAGGGCCAGGAGCTCAACTTCTCCGGGGAGGCCGCGTAATGGCCGTCATCAAGGTCAAGCCGACGTCGCCGGGGCGGCGCGCGGTCGTCAAGATCGCCCATCCGCACCTGTACAAGGGCCGGCCGGAAGCGTCGCTGCTCGAGCCGCAGATGCAGAACGCCGGCCGCAACAACAACGGCCACATCACGACGCGCCACAAGGGCGGCGGGCACAAGCATCACTACCGCGTGGTCGATTTCCGCCGCAACAAGGACACGATCCCGGCCAAGGTCGAGCGCATCGAGTACGACCCGAACCGCAGCGCCCATATCGCCCTTGTCGTCTACGCCGACGGCGAGCGCCGCTACGTGATCGCGCCGCGCGGCCTCGAGGTCGGCTCGACGATCGTCTCCGGCGCCGAGGCACCGATCAAGGCCGGCAACACGCTGCCGATCCGCAACATCCCGGTCGGCTCGATCATCCACTGCGTCGAGATGCTGCCCGGCAAGGGCGCGCAGATCGCGCGCTCGGCCGGTGCCCACGTGACGCTGCTGGCGCGTGAGGGCACGTACGCGCAGGTGCGGCTGCGCTCGGGCGAAGTGCGCAAGATCCACATCGACTGCCGGGCGACGATCGGCGAGGTCTCCAACGAAGAGCACAGCCTGCGCCACTACGGCAAGGCCGGCGCCAAGCGCTGGAAGGGCATCCGCCCGACGGTGCGCGGCGTCGCGATGAACCCGGTCGACCACCCGCACGGCGGCGGCGAGGGCCGCACGGGCGAGGGCCAGGCGCCGGTGTCGCCGTGGAACACGCTCACCAAGGGCTACCGCACGCGCAGCAACAAGCGCACGCAGACGATGATCGTCGCGCGCCGCAAGAAGTAATCAGGACGCGACATGACTCGTTCGCTCAAGAAGGGCCCCTTCATCGACCACCACCTCGCGGCGAAGGTCGAGAAGGCGAGCGCCACCAAGGACAAGAAGCCGATCAAGACCTGGTCGCGTCGCTCGACGATCCTGCCGGACTTCATCGGCCTGACGATCGCCGTCCACAACGGCAAGCAGCACGTTCCCGTCTACGTGACCGACCAGATGGTCGGCCACAAGCTCGGCGAATTCGCGATGACGCGCACCTTCAAGGGCCATCCGGCCGACAAGAAGGCCGTGAAGAAGTAAGGATGGCCACGATGGAAACGAAATCGATCGTTCGCGGCGTTCGCCTCTCCGCCGACAAGGGCCGGCTGGTCGCCGACCTGGTGCGCGGCAAGAAGGTCGACCACGCGATCAACATCCTCACCTTCACCCAGAAGCGCGCCGCCGGAATCATCAAGAAGGCGCTCGAGTCGGCGATCGCCAACGCCGAGCACAACGACGGCGCCGACATCGACGAGCTCAAGGTCAAGTCGATCTACGTCGAGCAAGGCGCGACGCTGAAGCGCTTCTCGGCGCGCGCCAAGGGGCGCGGCAACCGTATCAGCAAGCCGACGGCTCACATCTACATCACCGACGGCAACTGAGGCGAAAAGGTCAAGCATGGGACAAAAGATTCACCCGACGGGCTTTCGCCTTCCGGTCACGCGCAACTGGTCGTCGCGCTGGTACGCGTCGAACAAGAATTTCTCGACGATGCTCGCCGAGGACCTGAAGGTGCGCGAGTACCTGAAGAGCCGCCTCAAGAGCGCGGCCGTCTCGCGCATCCTGATCGAGCGGCCGGCGAAGAACGCCCGCATCACGATCTTCTCGGCCCGGCCGGGTGTCGTGATCGGCAAAAAGGGCGAGGACATCGAGAACCTGAAGGCCGAGCTGACGCGCCGTCTCGGCGTGCCGGTCGCCGTCAACATCGAGGAAGTCCGGAAGCCCGAGATCGACGCGCAGCTGATCGCCGACTCGATCACCCAGCAGCTCGAGAAGCGGATCATGTTCCGCCGCGCCATGAAGCGCGCGATGCAGAACGCGATGCGGCTCGGCGCGCAGGGCATCAAGCTGATGTCGGCAGGCCGCTTGAACGGCATCGAGATCGCGCGCACCGAGTGGTACCGCGAGGGTCGCGTGCCGCTGCACACGCTCAAGGCCGACATCGACTACGGCTTTTCGGAAGCGAAGACGACGTACGGCGTGATCGGCGTCAAGTGCTGGGTCTATCGTGGCGACCGGCTCGCCAACGGCGAAGCGCCGAGCATCAACACCCCGGCCGGCGCCGAGGACGATCGGCGCAACCGCCGTGGCCCGCGTCCGGGCGGCCCGGGCGCGCCCGGCGGCCGCACGCGCACCGCGCCCTCCGCCGGCGCTGGTGGCGATCGGCCGGCGCGCGCGATTGCTCCGGCCGGCGAGGTCGCCAAGCCCGGTGACGCACCGGCTGCGACAACGGCGGCCGCCCCGACCGGCGAGGCGCCACGTGCGCCCGCAGTCAAGCGCGTTCGCAAGTCGCCGACGCCCGCCGATGGCAAGCCTGCCGACGGCAAGGCCAAGAGCGACGGCAAGGGAGAGTAGAGATGCTGCAACCCGCACGCAGAAAATTCCGCAAGGAGCAGAAGGGCCGCAACACCGGCGTCGCGACGCGCGGCGCCAACGTCTCGTTCGGCGACTTCGGCCTGAAGGCGACCGAGCGCGGCCGGCTGACGGCGCGCCAGATCGAGGCCGCGCGGCGCGCGATCTCGCGCCACGTCAAGCGCGGCGGCCGGATCTGGATCCGCATCTTCCCCGACAAGCCCGTCTCGCAGAAGCCGGCCGAAGTCCGCATGGGCAACGGCAAGGGCAACCCCGAGTACTACGTCGCCGAGATCCAGCCCGGCAAGGTGCTGTACGAGATCAACGGCATCCCGGAAGCGCTGGCGCGCGAGGCGTTCCTCCTCGCCGCCGCCAAGCTGCCGCTGAAGACGACGTTCGTCGCGCGCCAGGTCGGCGCCTGAACGTAGAGGACCACGATGAAAACCTCCGACCTCCGTGCCAAGGACGCCGCCGGCCTCGAAAAGGAAGTAAGCGAGCTTCTGAAGGCGCACTTCGGGCTGCGGATGCAGAAGGCGACGCAGCAACTCACGAACCATTCGCAGCTCGGCAAGACCCGGCGCGACATCGCCCGCGCGAAGACGATCCAGGCCGAGCAGAAGCGTGCTGCCGCGGCTGGCTCGCCCGCCGTGCCGGCGAAGAAGACTGGAGCCAAGAAATGAACGCCGACGTCACTTCGACCGACGCTGCCACGGCTGCTGCGCCTGCCGCCGCCCGCGCGAAAAACACTCGCACCCTGATCGGCAAGGTCGTGAGCGACAAGCGCTCGAAGACCGTGACCGTCCAGATCGAGCGGCGCACTAAGCACGAGCTCTACGGCAAAATCGTCGCCAAGAGCAGCAAGTACCACGCGCACGACGAGAAGGGCGAATACAAGCTGGGCGACGTCGTCGAGATCGCCGAGAGCCGGCCGATCTCGAAGACCAAGTCCTGGATCGTGACGCGCCTGGTGCAAAAGGGCGTCACGGTCTGATGCGGCGCCTCGGCGCCGCTCGAAATCAAGCGAGGCGAACATGATCAAGGTCGGAGACAAGCTGCCCACGGGCAACCTGCAGGAATTCGTCGAGGTCGAGGGCAACGGCTGCTCGATCGGCCCCAACACCTTCGACGTCGAAAAGGCAAGCGCCGGCAAGACGATTGCGATCTTCGGCCTGCCCGGCGCGTTCACGCCGACCTGCTCGGCCAAGCACGTGCCGGGTTACGTCGAACAGGCGTCGGCGCTGAAGGCGGCCGGGGTCGACGAGATCTGGTGCGTCTCGGTCAACGACCCGTTCGTCATGGGCGCCTGGGCGCGCGACCAGAAGACCGCCGGCAAGGTGCGGATGATGGCCGACGGCAGCGCCGACTTCGCCAAGGCGACCGGGCTGACGTTCGACCTGACGGCGCGCGGCATGGGCGTCCGCTCCCAGCGCTACTCGATGCTGGTCAAGGACGGCGTTGTCAAGGCGCTCAACGTCGAGGCGCCGGGCAAGTTCGAGGTCAGCGACGCCAAGACGCTGGTCGAGCAGGCCAAGCACCTCTAGCCGGCGCGGCCGGGAGCTGGCGCGGGCCGGCCCGGTCGTGGCATAATCTCTGGCTTCGCCCTGACCGGCGAGGCTCAGCCCATCCACGGGGCCCAAGACTGTCGGCGCGCTCTCGCGAGAGGGGGCGCCTTCAAGTTGGGAAGCGAGAACAAACATGATCCAAATGCAGTCGCGGCTCGACGTCGCTGACAACACGGGCGCCAAGTCCGTCATGTGCATCAAGGTGCTGGGTGGCTCGAAGCGCCGCTACGCCGCGATCGGTGACGTGATCAAGGTCTCGATCAAGGAAGCGGCGCCGCGCGGGCGCGTCAAGAAGGGCGAGGTTTATTCGGCCGTCGTCGTGCGCACTGCCAAGGGAGTCCGCCGCCAGGACGGCTCGCTCGTCAAGTTCGACGGCAACGCCGCAGTGCTGCTGAACGCCAAGCTCGAGCCGATCGGCACTCGGATCTTCGGGCCGGTGACGCGGGAGCTGCGCACCGAGCGCTTCATGAAGATCGTCTCGCTCGCGCCGGAAGTGCTCTGAGCGCCCCGTATTGCAGGATTTTCAGCGATGAACAAGATTCGAAAAGGTGACCAGGTCGTCGTCCTGACCGGCCGCGACAAGGGCCGCCGCGGCACGGTGATGAGCCGGGTCGACGAAGAGCGGCTGATCGTCGAGGGGGTCAACGTCGTCAAGAAGCACGTCAAGCCCAACCCGATGAAGGGGATCACCGGCGGCGTGATCGACAAGACACTGTCGATCCACCAGTCGAACGTCGCCATCTTCAACCCGACCACCGGCAAGGCCGATCGCGTCGGTGTCAAGCTCCTCAGCGCCGACGAGAAGAAGAAGCGCAAGACCGCCGAGCGCGGCGTTCGCGTGTTCCGCTCGAGCGGTGCAGAGATCAAGGCATAAGAGGCGACCATGGCCCGTTTGCAGGAGTTCTACCGCGACAAGGTCGTCCCCGACCTGATGAAGAAGTTCGGCTACAAGTCGACCATGCAGGTGCCGCGCGTCACCAAGATCACGCTCAACATGGGTGTCTCGGAGGCGGTCGCCGACAAGAAGGTCATGGACCACGCGGTCAGCGACCTGTCGAAGATCGCCGGCCAGAAGCCCGTGGTCACCAAGTCGAGGAAGGCAATCGCGAACTTCAAGATCCGCGACGGCGTGCCGATCGGCTGCATGGTGACGCTGCGGGGCGTGCGCATGTATGAGTTCCTCGACCGCTTCGTCACCATCGCGCTGCCGCGCGTGCGCGACTTCCGCGGCATCTCGTCGCGCGCGTTCGACGGCCGCGGCAACTACAACGTCGGCGTCAAGGAACAGATCATCTTCCCTGAGCTCGACTACGACAAGATCGACGTCCTGCGCGGGCTGAACATCTCGATCACGACGTCCGCCAAGACCGACGAGGAGTGCCGTGCGCTCCTGACCGCGTTCAAGTTTCCGTTCAAGACCTGAGGGCATCCGAACCGTGGCCAAACTTTCCCTGATGGAGCGCGAGAAGAAGCGCGAGCAGCTGGTCGCCAAGTACGCCAAGAAGTACGCCGAGCTGAAGGCTGCCGCCAACGACGCCAAGAAGTCGGATGAGGAGCGCTACGCGTCGCGCCTCGAGCTGCAGAAGCTGCCGCGCAACGCCTATCCGACGCGTCAGCGCAACCGTTGCGGCATCACCGGCCGGCCGCGCGGCACGTTCAGGAAGTTCGGTCTCGCGCGCAACAAGATCCGCGAGTTGGCGTTCAAGGGCGACATCCCGGGCGTCGTCAAGGCCAGCTGGTAAATGAAGCCCCCACGCTCACGGCGTTCGCTGCCCCTCGAGGGGGCGGCCGGCCGCCTTGGGAGCGGCCCGGCGTCAGCCGGGCGCGAAGGAGTCAATTGATATGAGCATGAGTGATCCGATCGCCGATATGCTGACCCGCATCCGCAACGCGCAGATGGTGGAAAAGCCGAGCGTCGTGATGCCGTCGTCGAAGCTGAAGGCGGCGATCGCCAAAGTCCTGAAGGACGAGGGCTACATCGATGGCTTCGCAATCCGCGGCGAAGGCGCCAAGCCCGAGCTCGAGATCGCGCTGAAGTACTACGCCGGTCATCCGGTGATCGAGAAGATCGAGCGCGTCAGCCGGCCGGGGCTGCGGGTCTACAAGGGTCGGCACGACCTGCCCGAGGTCATGAACGGCCTCGGCGTGGCGATCGTCACCACGCCCCAGGGCGTCATGACCGACCGCAAGGCGCGCCAGGCCGGCGTCGGCGGCGAAGTGCTCGTCTACGTCTCGTAGGAAGACCCGGGAAGGAAAGAGGGCTCACATGTCACGCGTAGGAAAGATGCCGATCGCCATCCCCAAGGGAGTGGACGTGACGACCGGCGCGGATTCGATCAGCGTCAAGGGATCGCTCGGCACGCTGGTGCGGCCGATGAGCCCGCTCGTCAGCGTCAAGAACGAAGACGGCAAGCTCTCGTTCGCGCCCACCGACGAATCGACCGAGGCCGACGCGATGTCGGGAACGGTTCGCGCGATCGTCAACAACATGGTCGGCGGCGTCACCAAGGGATTCGAGAAGCGCCTGGCGCTGGTCGGCGTCGGCTATCGGGCGAGCGCCCAGGGCACGAAGCTCAACCTGCAGATCGGCTACTCGCATCCGGTTTCCAAGGAGATGCCGGCCGGCGTCAAGGTCGAGTGCCCTTCGCAGACCGAAATCGTCATCAAGGGCTTCGATCGGCAGGCCGTCGGCCAGGTCGCCGCCGAAGTGCGCGCGCTGCGGCCGCCCGAGCCCTACAAGGGCAAGGGCATCCGCTACGCCAACGAACGGGTGACGATCAAGGAAACGAAGAAGAAGTAGGCGAAAAAGGGGACACCGAGATGCTGACCAAGAAGGACCAACGCGTCCGCCGCTCGCAGCAGACCCGCCGGCGCATTGCGCTGCAGCGCGTCGCGCGGCTGACCGTGCACCGCACCAACCTCCACATCTACGCGAACGTCGTCTCCGACGACGGCACGCGCGTCCTCGCGAGCGCCTCGACGCTCGAGGCCGACGTCAGGAAGAGCCTCGTCGGCGACAGCAAGGTTGCGGGCAAGGGTGCCAACGTCGCTGCGGCGGCGATGGTCGGCAAGCGGATCGCCGAGAAGGCGAAGGCCGCCGGCATCGAGCAGGTCGCGTTCGACCGCGCCGGGTTCGCGTACCACGGCCGCGTCAAGGCGCTCGCCGAGGCGGCCCGCGAAGCCGGCCTCCAGTTCTGATCGCGGTCGGTAGAAGGAATATCAGATGGCAAAGTTTCATCCCCGCACGCAGACCGAAGGCAATGACGACGGCCTGAAGGAAAAGATGATCGCGGTCAACCGCGTCACCAAGGTCGTCAAGGGCGGTCGCACGCTCAGCTTCGCAGCGCTCACTGTCGTCGGCGACGGCGACGGCCGCGTCGGCATGGGCAAGGGCAAGGCCAAGGAAGTGCCGGTCTCGGTGACCAAGGCGATGGAATCGGCGCGCCGCAACATGATCAAGGTGCAGCTGAAGAACGGCACGATCCACCACAAGGTGGTCGGCGAGCACGGCGCGTCGCGCGTTCTGATGGCGCCCGCCAAGCCCGGCGACGGCATCATCGCCGGCGGCCCGATGCGCGCCGTCTTCGAGGTGATGGGCGTGACCGACATCGTCTGCAAGAGCCTCGGCTCGTCGAACCCCTACAACATCGTCCGCGCGACGCTCGACGGCCTGAAGCGCTGCTCGACGCCGGCCGAGATTGCCGCCAAGCGCGGCCTCACGGTCGAGGAGATCGCCGGCTGAGCGCCGGATCGAAAGAGACACGATGAACGACACCGCCAGCAAGCAGACAGACGCCGCGCCGGGCAAGAAGACCAAGAAGGCGAAGGGCACGACCGTCAAGGTCCAGCTCGTCAGGAGCGTCGCCGGCACGCGCGAGTCGCATCGCGCGACCGTGCGCGGCCTCGGCCTGCGCAAGACCAACAGCACGTCGACCCTCGAGGACACGCCTTCGGTGCGCGGAATGATCGAGAAGGTCTCGTACCTGGTGAAGGTGCTCTGAGCGCCTGGAAAGCGAAGACATGGAACTGAACAGCATCAAGCCCGCCGACGGCGCCAAGAAGGCGCGCCGCCGCGTCGGCCGCGGCATCGGCTCGGGCCTGGGCAAGACCGCAGGGCGCGGCCACAAGGGCCAGAAGTCGCGTGCCGGCGGCTACCACAAGGTCGGCTTCGAAGGCGGCCAGATGCCGCTGCAGCGACGCCTGCCGAAGCGCGGCTTCAAGTCGCTGCTCGCCAAGTACAACGCCGAGATCACGCTCGCCGAGCTGCAGCGCCTCGGCGCGGCCGAGGTCGACCTGCTGACGCTGAAGCAAGCCAAGCTCATCAGCGAGATGACCAAGAACGTCAAGGTGATCAAGAGCGGCGAGCTGTCGCTGAAGGTCGCCCTGAAGGGCATCGCCGCCACCGCGGGCGCCAAGGCCGCGATCGAGGCCGCCGGCGGCTCGGTCGCCTGACGCCAGAGGACGAAGGACGACCGTGGCAACGAACGCAAATCAGCTGGCCAAGAGCGGCAAGTTCGGCGACCTGCGCCGGCGCCTGTTCTTCCTGCTCGGCGCGCTCGTCGTCTATCGGCTCGGCGCGCACATCCCCGTGCCGGGAATCGACCCGAACCAGTTGCAGGCGCTGTTCCAGAACCAGCAGGGCGGGATCCTGAGCCTGTTCAACATGTTCTCGGGCGGAGCGCTCTCGCGCTTCACCGTGTTCGCGCTCGGCATCATGCCGTACATCTCGGCGTCGATCATCATGCAGCTGATGACCTACGTCGTGCCTTCGCTCGAGGCACTGAAGAAGGAAGGCGAGTCGGGCCGGCGCAAGATCACCCAGTACACGCGCTACGGCACGCTCGGCCTCGCGCTCTTCCAGTCGCTCGGCATCGCGCTTGCGCTCGAAGGCTCGCCCGGCCTCGTCATCTCTCCCGGCTTCGGCTTTCGCCTGACCGCGGTCGTGAGCCTGGTCGCCGGGACGATGTTCCTGATGTGGCTCGGCGAGCCGATCACCGAGCGCGGGCTCGGCAACGGCATCTCGATCCTGATCTTCGGCGGCATCGCCGCCGGCCTGCCGAACGCGCTCGGCCAGTTCGGAAGCCTCGTCAATCAGGGCTCAATGTCGATCGTCGCAGCGATCTTCATCAGCATGCTGGTCGCCGCGGTGACGTTTGCCGTCGTCTTCGTCGAGCGCGGCCAGCGCAAGATCCTCGTCAACTACGCCAAGCGACAGGTCGGCAACAAGGTCTACGGCGGCCAGTCATCGCACCTGCCGCTCAAGCTCAACATGTCGGGCGTGATCCCGCCGATCTTCGCCTCGTCGATCATCCTGCTGCCGACGACGGCGGTGAGCTGGTTCGCGACCGGCGACAGCCTGCGCTGGCTGAAGGACCTGGCAGCGCTCCTGGCCCCGGGGCAGCCGATCTACGTCATGCTCTATGCGGCGGCGATCGTCTTCTTCTGCTTCTTCTACACGGCGCTCGTCTTCAACAGCCGCGAGACCGCGGACAACCTGAAGAAGAGCGGCGCCTTCATTCCGGGCATCCGGCCGGGCGACCAGACGGCGCGCCACATCGACCGGATCCTGTCGCGGTTGACGCTCGCCGGCGCGATCTACATCACCGCGGTGTGCCTGTTGCCGGAGTTTCTTGTCCTCAAATACAACGTGCCGTTCTATTTCGGCGGCACGTCGCTCTTGATCATCGTCGTCGTGACGATGGACTTCTGGGCACAGGTGCAGAGCTATGTCATGAGCCAGCAGTACGAGTCGCTGCTGAAGAAGGCCAATTTCAAGGCGGGCTGAGACGCCCGCCGCCTACCACTTACACGAGACCAGGACAAAGGACCCCGCCGCGGAACCCATGGCGAAAGACGACGTCATCCAGATGCAGGGCGAGATTCTCGAGAATCTCCCCAACGCCACGTTCCGTGTGAAGCTGGAAAACGGCCACGTCGTGCTCGGGCACATCTCGGGAAAGATGCGGATGCACTACATCCGCATCCTGCCCGGCGACAAGGTCACGGTCGAGTTGACGCCATACGACTTGACGCGGGCACGCATCGTGTTCCGCGCCAAGTGATCTGGAGAGAGAGAAGATGAAAGTCGCAGCATCGGTCAAGAAGATGTGCCGCCATTGCAAGATCATCCGGCGCAAGGGCGTCGTGCGCGTGATCTGCACGGATCCGCGCCACAAGCAGCGTCAAGGCTAAGAGGAAGAACCATGGCACGCATTGCCGGCATCAATATTCCGCCCCACAAGCACGCCGAGATCGGCCTGACGTCGATCTATGGCATCGGCCGCTCGACCGCGCAGAAGATCTGTGACGCCTCCGGTGTTCCGTACGATCGCAAGATCAAGGACTTGAGCGACGCTGACCTCGAGCGCATCCGCGAGGAGATCGGGCGGCTGCCGATCGAGGGTGACCTGCGCCGCGAGATGTCGATCAACATCAAGCGGCTGATGGACCTCGGATGCTATCGCGGCATGCGCCATCGCCGCGGCCTGCCGGTGCGCGGCCAGCGCACCAAGACCAACGCCCGCACGCGCAAGGGCCCGCGCAAGAGCGGCGCGCTCGTCAAGAAGTGACGCGCAGCACCACCTCCAGGAACGAATCGACAAGCAAAGGTCACGAGCATGGCTAAGCCTCCCGTCAGTACCGCCGCGCAGCGCGTGCGCAAGAAGATCCGCAAGAACGTCGCCGACGGCGTCGCGCACGTCCACGCGTCGTTCAACAACACGATCATCACCATCACCGATCGTCAGGGCAGCGCGCTGTCGTGGGCGTCGAGTGGCGGCCAGGGCTTCAAGGGCTCGCGCAAGTCGACGCCGTTCGCGGCGCAGGTCGCCGCCGAGACGGCGGGCCGCGCCGCGCAGGACCAGGGCATCAAGACCCTCGACGTCCGCATCAAGGGCCCCGGCCCGGGGCGTGAGTCCTCGGTGCGCGCGCTGGCTTCGCTCGGCATCCGCATCAATTCGATCTCCGACGTGACGCCGGTGCCGCACAACGGCTGCCGGCCACAAAAGCGGCGCCGCATCTGAGCGGCACCTTCGATCACCAGCGCGGAGGAACTCCGCTACTTCGTAAGACCACCGTCTGAGCGCCCAACAACAACACTCGCCAGACTCGCGCAAGCCCTGAGGGCCTGCGTCAGAAGCCAGACAAGGACATCACGTGGCACGTTATCTCGGCCCCAAGGCCAAGCTTTCCCGGCGCGAAGCGACCGACCTCTTCCTGAAGAGCGCGCGCCGGCCGATCGGCGACAAGGCGAAGTTCGACTCGAAGCCCGGCCAGCACGGCCGCACTTCGGGAACGCGCACGTCCGACTACGGCATCCAGCTGCGCGAGAAGCAGAAGGTCAAGCGCATGTATGGCGTTCTCGAGCGCCAGTTCCGCCGCTACTTCGCCGAAGCCGAGCGCAGGAAGGGCAACACCGGCGCCAACCTGCTCGGCCTGCTCGAGTCGCGGCTCGACAACGTCGTCTACCGGATGGGCTTCGGCTCGACCCGCGCCGAGGCTCGCCAGCTGGTTTCGCACCGCGCGATCACCGTCAACGCCGAGGTCGTCAACATCGCCTCGTACTCGGTCAAGGCCGGCGACACGGTCGCCGTGCGTGAAGCGGCGAAGAAGCAGTTGCGTATCACCGACGCGGTCAAGCTCGCCGAAGGGCAGGGCATGGCGAACTGGGTCCAGGTCGATTCGGCCAAGCTCGAGGGCGTCTTCAAGAAGGCACCCGACCGCGACGAGTTCGGCGCCGACATCAAGGAAGCGCTGATCGTGGAGCTGTACTCGCGATAGACGCGACCAGCACGACAGCGGGGTGACGGCTGCGCCGTCACCCTTCTCGGTTTTTTCTTTTGCTCCGTTTGCCGGCACCGGAGCAATTCGTTTCAAGCCCGGCGCAGTCCATCAGCCTTATCGGTGTAACGAGCCGAGGGTATTGAGAGGAACAGGACTTCCATGCAAACCAGTCTGTTGAAACCCAAGGCCATCAACGTCGAGCCGCTCGGCGGCAACAAGGCGAAGGTGACCCTCGAGCCATTCGAACGCGGCTATGGCCATACGCTCGGCAATGCGCTGCGCCGCGTGCTCCTCTCGTCGATGGTCGGCTACGCGCCGACCGAGGTGACGATCGCCGGCGTCCTGCACGAGTACTCTGCGATCGACGGCGTCCAGGAAGACGTGGTCCACATCATGCTGAATCTGAAGGGCGTGGTGTTCCGTCTGCACAACCGCGACGAGGTCACGATCGTCCTGCGCAAGGAAGGCGAAGGCCCGGTCACGGCCGGCGACATCCAGACGCCGCACGACGTCGAGATCATCAATCCCGAGCACGTCATCGCCAACCTTGCGGCCGGCGGCAAGCTCGACATGCAGATCAAGGTCGAGAAGGGCCGCAGCTATGTCCCCGGCAACCTGCGCCGCTACGGCGACGAGCCGACCAAGTCGATCGGCCGGATCGTCCTCGACGCGTCGTTCTCGCCGGTCTCGCGCGTCAGCTACACGGTCGAGAGCGCCCGTGTCGAGCAGCGCACCGACCTCGACAAGCTGGTGATGGAGATCGCCACCAACGGCGCGATCACGCCGGAAGAGGCGATTCGTTCGTCGGCCAAGATCCTGGTCGAGCAGCTCGCGGTGTTCGCGCAACTCGAAGGCCAGATCGGCGACATGTTCGAGCCGATGCCGAAGACGACGACGCAGTTCGACCCGATCCTGCTGCGCCCGGTCGACGAGCTCGAGCTCACGGTGCGCTCGGCGAACTGCCTAAAGGCCGAGAACATCTACTACATCGGCGACCTGATCCAGCGCACCGAGACCGAGCTGCTGAAGACACCGAACCTCGGCCGCAAGTCGCTCAACGAGATCAAGGAAGTGCTGGCGTCGCGCGGGCTCACGCTCGGCGCTCGCCTCGAGAACTGGCCGCCCCAGGGCCTGGACAAGAGGTAAGGGCGGCCTGAAGGCCGCGAAAGGTGATCGGCCCCTCGGGCCGGTCGGTGCACCCGCCAGTACCTGACACGGCTGGCGGTCGACAACAGGAAAGGAAAGCACCATGCGTCACGGACACGGACTTCGCAAGCTCAACCGCACGAGCGAGCATCGCCTGGCGATGCTGCGCAACATGTGCGTCTCGCTGCTCAGGCACGAGGCGATCAAGACGACGCTGCCCAAGGCCAAGGAGCTGCGCCGGGTGGTCGAGCCGCTGATCACGCTCGGCAAGGAGCCGACGGTAGCGAACCGCCGCCTCGCGTTCGATCGCCTGCGCGACCGCGCGATCGTCACCAAGCTGTTCGCAGAGATCGGCCCGCGCTACCAGGCGCGCCCGGGTGGCTACACGCGAATCCTGAAGATGGGTTTTCGCGTCGGCGACAACGCGCCGATGGCGTTCGTCGAGCTCGTCGACCGGCCGATCCCGGTCGAAGCCGAAGCCACGCCGGAAGCGTCCTGATCGCGACACGCCGCGAGCTCGATCCTCGCGGCGCGCGACCCTCTTCGAAGCCCGAGGCATGTCCGAGCCGCTCCTTCGCGTCTCGCACCTGAGGAAGAAGTACGGCGACGCGGTCGTCGTCGACGACCTCTCGCTCGAGATCGCGCCCGGCGAGTGCCTCGGCGTGATCGGCCCCAACGGCGCCGGCAAGACGACGACGATCCGGATCTGCCTCGGCCTCACGGGCGCCGACGGCGGAACGGTCGAGGCGTTCGGCATGCCGCTTCCCGAACGCGTCCGCGAAGCCAAGAAGCGGATCGGCGTCGTCACCCAGTTCGACAGCCTCGATCCCGACTTCAGCTGCGCCGAGAACCTGCGCGTCTACGGCGCCTACTTCGGCCTTGCCCGAGCGACGATTGCCGAGCGTGTCCCGAGGCTGCTCGACTTCGCCGCCCTGCAGTCGAAGGCCGGTGCGAAACCGGGCGAGCTCTCGGGCGGGATGAAGCGGCGACTCTCGCTCGGCCGCGCGCTCATCAACGACCCCGACCTGCTGCTCCTCGACGAGCCGACGACCGGCCTCGATCCGCAGGCGCGCCACCTGATGTGGGAGCGTCTGCAGAACCTGCTGCAGCAGGGCAAGGCGATCCTGCTGACGACGCACTTCATGGACGAGGCCGAGCGCCTCTGCGATCGTCTGATCGTCCTCGACCACGGCAAGAAGATCGCCGAAGGCAGGCCGCGCGACCTGATCGCCGCGCATCTCGAGAGCGACGTCGTCGAGGTCTACGGCGACGGCGCGGCCGCTGCCGGGCACGCGCATGCCGCTCTCGCCGAGCGCGTCGAGACGAGCGGCGAGACGGTGTTCTTCTATCTGCGCGAGCCGAAGCGCCTGCTCGACGCGCTCGCCCCCGACCACTCGATCCGCTATCTGCACCGGCCCGCGAACCTCGAGGATCTCTTCCTCAAGCTGACCGGCCGACAGATCCGCGACGACGCCTGAACGGAAGACGCCATGCTCGTCTCGCCTTACGCCGTTCCTCATCTCACGCCCCGCTTCTGGCCGGTCGTGATGCGAAACCTGCTGGTCTGGAAGAAGCTCGCCGGCCCGAGCATTCTCGGCAACATCGCCGAGCCGCTGATCACGCTGGTTGCGTTCGGCTACGGCGTCGGCGCGCTGATCGGGACGATCGGTGGCATTCCCTACATCCAGTACCTCGCTTCGGGCAGCGTTGCCGCGAGCGCCGCACTGGCGGCGACCTTCGAGGCACTCTATTCCGCGTACTCGCGGATGGCGGTGCAGAAGACCTGGGACTCGATTCTCAATGCGCCGATCGCGCTCGACGACATCGTCTTCGCCGAGATGCTATGGGCAGCGATCAAATCGTTGCTGTCGTGCGCGGCGATCCTCGTCGTCATCTTCGTCCTCGGCATCAGCCGCGCGCCGAGCATGTTGTTGGCGCTGCCGGTGCTCGGCCTGGCGGGGATCACGTTCGCGTCGATCGCGCTCGTCTTCAACGCGCTCGCCAAGGGTTACGACTTTTTCACCTACTACTTCACGCTCGTCGTCACGCCAATGACGTTCCTCTCGGGCGTCTATTTCCCGATCGCGCAGATGCCCGATTGGCTCCAGGCCGTCGCCGCGGTGCTGCCGTTGAAGGCCGCGGTCGACTTGGTCCGACCGCTCGTCCTGGGCAGGATTCCCGCAGATCCGCTGGTTCCTCTTCTGATCCTGACGGGATATGCATGCAGCGGCTACTATCTTGCACTGGTGCTCACCCGGCGCCGGTTCTTCCGCTAACCCGTGATCCGGTAAGGCGCGCGAGCTCCCGCCGACCCATGCACATGCAGGCACGTCTTTTCGCTCTGGCGCACGCCGCCCGGTTCGCCGCACGACGCAGCGCCGCATTTCTCTTGCTGGCGTTGCTGGCGACGTTCGCAGTGCTGCAGCCGGCGCACGCCGAAGACGACTTCTTGCCGCCCGAGCAGGCGTTCCGCTTCTCGGCCCGACCACACGACGCCAAGACCGTCGAGGTGAACTTCGCGATCGCGCCCGGCTACTACCTCTACCGCGAGCAATTCAAGTTCGCCGCCACCGGCGGCGTACTCGGCGCGCCGGCGATTCCGCCGGGCAAGGTCAAGTTCGACGAGACGTTCCAGAAGAACGTCGAGACCTATCGCAACGCAATCACGATCCTCGTTCCGGTCGAGCAGGCGGGCGGCGAGTTCCGCCTCGCCGTGACGAGCCAGGGTTGCGCCGACGCGGGCCTGTGCTACCCGCCGATGCAAAGCGTCGCGACGATCGGCCTCACGGGCTTCGGCGGCAAGGGCAGCGCGCGCATCGAGACTGCGGACGGCTCCTCGGGGCCCGCCGACACGACGGCAACCACGGCGGCAGCCACGACCTCGACCGCCGTCGGGCGGGCCGCGGGCCCGGCGACTGAATCGTCGGCGATCGAAGCCGTGCTGCGCGGCGGCTCGTTCTGGCCGATCGTCGGCGCGTTCTTCATCGCTGGCCTGCTGCTCTCGCTGACGCCTTGCGTGCTGCCGATGCTGCCGATCGTCTCGTCGATCATCGTCGGCCAGGCAGCCGACGCGCCGACGCCGGCGCTTGCGGGTGCCGGCGGCACCGCGAGCGCGAATGGCTCGGGCGGGGTGTCGCGCAGCCGGGGATTCGCCCTTGCGGCGTCGTATTCATTCGGCATGGCGGTCGTCTACACCGCGTTCGGCGTCGCCGCCGGCCTCGCCGGCGAAGGCCTCGCTGCGGCGCTGCAGAACCCGTGGGTGCTCGGCGCGTTCGCGCTCGGCCTCGTCGCGCTCTCGCTCTCGATGTTCGGCGTCTACAACCTGCAGCTGCCGTCGTCGATCACGGGCCGCGTCACGTCGGCGGCGCAGAGACTTCCGGCCGGCAAGGTCGCGGGCGTTTGCGCGATGGGCGGCGTCTCGGCGCTGATCGTGAGTCCTTGCGTCGCCGCGCCGCTCGCCGGCGCCTTGCTCTATCTCAGCCAGACGCACGACGTCTGGCTCGGTGGCACCGCGCTCTTCTCGCTCGCCGCTGGAATGAGCGTTCCGCTGCTGCTCGTCGGCGCATCGGCGGGCGCGCTGCTGCCGCGCGCGGGGGCGTGGATGGTCGAGGTCAAGGCCGCGTTCGGCGTCTTGCTCCTCGGCGTCGCGCTCTGGACGGTACAGCCGATCCTGGCCGGCCCGCTCGCGCTCGCGCTCTGGGGCCTGCTCGCCCTGTTCGCCGCGGCATTGCTCGTCTATCGCGCCCGCGAGATCAAGGCGAGCGCACCGGCCACCGCCGGCGCGACCTCGGCGGCGCGACTCGGCTGGCGGCAGGCAATCGCTGCGCTCCTCGGGCTCGTCGGCGTCCTGCAGGTCGTCGGCGCGGCGTCGGGCGCGACCGATCCGTTGCAGCCGCTCGCCCGCTTCTCGGCGCGAAGCAAACTCGAGGCGTCGCCCGGAATGCCGCGCTTCCAGACCGTGAGCAGCGTCGACGAGCTCGACGCGGTGCTGAAGAGCGCCGGCAGGCCGGCGATCCTCGACTTCTATGCCGACTGGTGCGTTTCGTGCAAAGAGATGGAGCGCTTCACGTTCACCGATTCAGCGGTGCAGAAGAGGCTCGCGGGCGCCTTGCTGCTGAAGGCCGACGTCACTGCCAACAACGCGCAGGATCGCGAGTTGCTGAAGCGCTTCAACCTGTTCGGCCCGCCGGGGACGATCTTCTTCGACGCCTCCGGCCGGGAGATCCGGCCGGCGCGCCTGATCGGCTACCAGAACAGCGGCCGCTTCCTCGATACCCTTGAGACAGCAGGGCTCTGAGACGCACTCCTGCAGAGGGGCCGTGTTAGACTTGATGTTCCAGTCGCGAGGTGGAGCAGTCTGGTAGCTCGTTGGGCTCATAACCCAAAGGTCGCAGGTTCAAATCCTGCCCTCGCAACCACCGAACCCAGGCCGCAGGCCGACAAGACGCCAACGAAACGGTTGGCGTTTTGCTTTCGACCTCGTCGGCCCCCCGAAGTGCATCTGGAAATTGGCGCCGTCCGCGAACTGGCAAACGCCGGTGCCGGAGCCGGGCTCGGTCAGCACGTATTCGCATTGAGAATCGACGCCATGGGCGCCGAACGCATTCGCGATTCCGCGCCGACCGGCGCGCGCGCGGCGATGGCCGAGCACCTGCCGGTGGATCCTCTCGCGTCGACGCGGGTCGATTCGCCCCGCAGCGTGTCGCCGAGGTAGGGGACGGTGAAGGTGATGCCGTGTCCGGCGTTGGTGGCGACGACTTGCGCCGTCAGCAAGCGACCCTTGCTGGCCTCCGCGTTCAGGGGGTAAAGGCGGACCGCGAGCAGAGTTGGCACGGCTGCCACCGGGACCACCGGAGACGGCCTGCTCACGGCCGGCGCTCCGCGCACCGTCGATAGGGTGGGCCGGTTCGAGGATCGATCGGAATGACACGGCACGCGGACACGCCAAGGACTGACGCCGCGACTGCGGCGGCGGCGCGGGGTGCGCCTCGGCATGGGATGGAAGAGCTCATCTGGCGCATAGGTTGATTCGAGTTCACGGCACACGCCGTAGCGAGAGCGTCGGCGATGCGCGCGGGCGCCTCCATCCTCCGAAAGACAGTGGCGGCGAATACCACCTCGAGCGGCAGCGATCGCCACCGCAGCGGCGGCGCACTCGTCAATGCGGCGCGGCGAGGGACGCGTTTCGAACGGGCGATGGAAGCGAGCGACGTTCAGTGGCTCACCGACGCGCGCGCCGCCAACTCGTCGATACCTGACTGGACGCTGACTTCGCGAGCGGAACCACTTAGCCAGCCCGCGGGATTGCGCGCCTAGCCTCGGGTAGCCGAAACTCCCGCCGCGGCGTGGCTTCGATGAACAACCAACACCTCGCGCGGGGACTGTTCCTCGTCGCGATCTCGCTCGTCTTCGGGCTCTGGTCGCTTAACTACCAGATCGGCGCGTTCAGCCACGCCGGTCCGGGCTTGTTCCCGCTCCTGGTGAGTGGCGTGCTCCTGCTGATCGGCATCGCGACGCTCGTGCGCGCGCGCTTCGTCGCCCCGGTGCCGCTCACGTTCAACCTCAAGAACGTGGCGACGGTGATCGTCAGCCTGTGCGGCTTCGCCGTCATCTCGGAGCACGTGAACATGATCGTCGGCATCGTCTTCATGGTGTTCTGCTCGACGTACGCCGGAACGTCGTACTCGTGGCTCCGCAACGTCAAGATCGCCGCCGGCCTGATCGCGATCGCCTTCGCAATGAGCAGGCTGCTCGGCGTCAACCTGCCGCTCTACTGATGGACGTCCTACACAACCTCGCGTTCGGCTTCGGCCACGCGCTGACGCTGCACAACCTGATGTACTGCGCGATCGGTTGCGTGGTCGGCACGCTGGTCGGCCTGCTGCCCGGCCTCGGCCCGCTCGCCACCATCAGCCTGCTGCTGCCGCTGACGTACTCGATCCCCACCGGGGGCGCGCTGATCATGCTGTCGGGCATCTACTACGGCGCGCAATACGGCGACAGCGTGAGCGCGATCACGATGAAGATCCCGCACGCGAGCAGCATCGTCGCCTGCATCGACGGCTTCCAGATGACGCTCAAGGGCAAGACAGGGCTGGCCCTCTTCACCGCCGGCATTTCGAGCTTCATCGGTGGCACGGTGGCGATCGTCGTCCTTTCGACGCTGGCACCCGCGCTCGGGGAGGTCGCGTTCCTGTTCGGTCCGGCCGACTATTGCGCGCTGATGCTGGTCGGCTTCGTCTGCGTGAGCTTCGTCACCACCGGCAGCCTGCTAAACGGCTTGGCGATGAGCCTGATCGGGGTCCTGCTCGGCGCGATCGGCACCGACGTGAATAGCGGCGTGCAGCGCTTCACCATGGACGTGCCGTTCCTCGCCGAGGGCGTCGCCCTGGTGAGCGTCGCGCTCGGTTGCTTCGGCATCGCCGAGATCGTCAAGAACCTCGATGCGCGCAGCAAGCACACGCCGTTCAACGGCAAGATCCATCTCATGCCGACCTGGCCCGAGTTCAAGCGCATCGTCCCGAGCGCGCTGCGCGGCAGCGTGATCGGCTCCTTCCTCGGCATCCTGCCCGGCGGCGGCCCGACGCTGGCGCAGTTCGGCGCCTACGCGGCAGAGAAGAAGTTCAGCAAGTACCGCGCGGAGATCGGCACCGGCGCGATCGAAGGCGTAGCCGGTCAGGCAGCCGCCGACGAGGCGGCCGCGCGCACCAGCTTCATCCCGCTGATGGCGATCGGCATCCCGGAGAACGCGGTCATGGCGCTCATGCTCGCCGCATTCATCATCAAGGGCATCCAGCCCGGGCCGAACATGATCGGCTCGCACCCCGACCTGTTCTGGGGTCTGGTCGCGAGCATGTGGATCGGCAACGTCTTCCTAGTCGTCCTCAACGTGCCCATGGTGCGGTGGTGGCTGTCGGTGTTCAAAATTCCCTACGTCGTGCTGTTCCCGTCGATCTTGTTCTTCTGCTGCGTCGGCACGTTCAGCATCAACAACAACCTCGACGACATCTACATCACCGCCGTCTTCGGCCTGATCGGCTATTGTTTCGTACGTCTCGACCTCGAGGCGGCGCCGCTCCTGCTCGGCTTCATCCTCGGGCCGATGCTCGAGGAGAACTTCCGCCGCGCGCTGCTGCTCAGCCGGGGCCAGTTCTCGGCCTTCGTCACGCGCCCCATCAGCGGGACGCTGCTCGGCCTGATCGCGATCTTCATGGTCTGGCAATTGGTGGCGTTCATTCGCGCGCCGAAGCAGGAGCTGGCTCCGGTCGCGGAGTGAGGCCGGCCGCGCCGGCGCCGGCGATCTGCCGGAAGAAGCGGGCCGAGCGCTCGATCACGACGTCGCGCTGCTGGTCGACCGACACCATGTGATAGCTGTCGGCGAGCAGCACCTTTTCGATCCGTGCGGACACTCGCTTTTCGATCAGCTCGACGTTGCCTAGGCCGGCGATGTCGTCGTGAGTCGAGTGGACGACCAGACACGGGGCGCGCACCTGGCCGAGGCGCCTTTGCACGCGGCGCGACAGCCGCACGAACTGCGCGAGCGACGGCAAGGGGTTGCCGGCGAGGCCGGCTGCGCCACTGTCGCCACCTTGCATGCGAGCGACGATGAACTGGCGGATGCGCTCGTTCTTGATCCCGTACGGCCAGGACTCCATGAACAGGCGCTTTTTGCCCCAGCCGAGCGAGCAGGCGATCGGCAGCAGGAACGACAACCGTGCCACCGCCGGAATCGTCCAGCCGTCATAGCGAAAAGTCGTGCCGTAGAGGCCGAGGCCGTCGACCAGCTGCGGCCGCTGGATCGCGAGCTCGAGAGCGAGCAGCGCGCCCATCGACAGCCCGGCGACGAACAGGTGATCGACGTCCTCGCGCAGGCGCGACGCTGCCGCCTCGACGCTCGCGTACCAGTCCTGCCATCCGGTCGCGAGCAGGTCGGCAACGTCGCCGCAGTGACCGGCGAGTTGCACCGCATGCACCGTAAAGCCGGCCTCGTGCAGGCCGCGCGCGACGAAGCTCATCTCGGTCGGCGTCCCGGTCAGGCCGTGCACGAGCAGCACGCCGGAGCGGCCGCCGCGCCGGTGGACCTCGAGCGAGCGGGTCACGCCACGCGACCGGTGCGCGCGCCGAGATCGGACTTTGCGCGAGTGAGCACCTGGTCGAAGAGGGCGATGCCGAGATCGATCTCGTCGCTCGCGATGTGCAGCGACGGCGCGAAGGTGACGACGTTCTTGTAATAGCCACCGATGTCGAGCACGAGGCCGATCTTGCCGTCCGGGCCATCGAGCTCCCCGGCCAGGCCGATCTCAACCATGCGGTCGACGAGCCGCTTGCTCGGCGTGATGCCGTCCGCCTCGCAGATCTCGGCCCGCAGCGCAAGGCCGAGCCCGTCGACGTCGCCGATCTCCGGGTGGTGGCGCTGCACGTCCCGCAGGCCGGCGAGGAAGTGCGCGCCCTTCTTCATCACCATCGACTCGTAGTCGGCCTCCTGCAGCATCTTCATCGTCTCGAGGCCGACCGCGGTGCCGAGCGGATTCGACGCGAAGGTCGAGTGCGTCGAGCCGGGTGGGAATACTGTCGGGCTGATCAACGCCTCGCGCGCCCACAGGCCCGCGAGCGGATTGAGCCCGTTGGTGAGCGCCTTGCCGAAGACGACGATGTCGGGAGTGACGTCGAAGTGCTCGATCGCCCAGAGCTTCCCGGTCCGAAAGAATCCCATCTGGATCTCGTCGACGACGAGCAGGATGCCGTGCTCATCGAGCACCTTCTTCAGGCCGCGAAAGAAGGTCTTCGGCGGGATGACGTAGCCGCCCGTGCCTTGCACCGCCTCGACATAGAACGCGGCGTACTCGCACTCGCCTGCCTTCGGGTCCCAGACGCCGTTGTATTCGGTCTCGAACAGGCGCGCGAACGCGCGTACGCAATGCTCGCCGTACTCCTCCTTGTCCATGCCCTTGGGGCCGCGGAAGTGGTACGGGAACGGAACGAAGTGCGCGCGCTCGCCGAAGTGCCCGTAGCGCCGCCGGTAGCGGTAGCTCGAGGTGATCGCCGAGGCGCCGAGCGTGCGGCCGTGGTAGCCGCCTTCGAAGGCGAACATCAGGCTCTTGCCGCCCCGCGCGTTGCGCACGAGCTTGAGCGAATCCTCGATCGACTGCGAGCCGCCGACATTGAAGTGGACGCGGCCGTGCTGATCCCACTTGCGAAACGCGTCCTCGGCGATCGTTCGCGCGAGCGCGATCTTGGTGGGATGCAGGTACTGGCTCGCGAGCTGCGGCAGGCTGGCGAGCTGGCGCGTCAGCGCAGCGTTGAGGCGTGGATTGGCGTAGCCGAAGTTGACCGCCGAATACCACATCTGCAGGTCGAGGTACGGCACGCCGCGGCCGTCGAAGAGATAGCTGCCCTCGCACCGCTCGAAGAGCTTCGGCGGCTCGACGTAGTGGACGGTGTCGCCGAACGAGCAGTAGCGCGCTTCGTCGGCGAGGAGATCTTCAGTATGCATCGATGCGTCCGTGGTCAGAGGATGGCCTGCGTTGCACGAGGCGCGGCGGCGAGCACCTGCCATGCCGCGATCGCGGCGGCGAAATCGGCGACGCCCTCGTGGGGAAGATCGCGCTCGGCGCAGTAGGCGAGCAGCTCCTTGCGTGCGAACGTCAGGTCTGCCGCGCCCGCGACGCAGCGATCCGACGCGCCGTCGCCGATCATCAGCACCGGGGCGTCGCCGCGCTCGCGGGCGGCCGCGACGACCGCGCACTTGCACGTCGCGGCTTTGCTGCGGCAGCCGGGCATTGCATGCGGGAACTCGAGTCGCCATCGGCGCGGGCCGGCTTGCACGAGTCGGCTCGCACGCGTCGGCAATTGGTCGAGCCTGTGGCGCCGAAGCAGCACGTGCAGCGCACGGTCGAGGCCGTCACTGGCGATCGTGAGCTGAACTCCGGCGGCGGCGACGAGCGCGGCGAAGGCGGCGAAGTGCGGATCGATCGGCAACTGCTCGACATGAGCGTCGAGCTCTTCGGCACTGCAGTCGAGCAGCGCGACCTGGCCGGCCATGCATTCGCGCGAGCCCATACGTCCGGCGCGCCAGGCGCTCTCCAGCGCTTCCCATCCGGGTCGCGCGAAGCGGAGCAGGATCGAATCGGTGACGTCGTCGATCGAGATCGTGCCGTCGAAGTCGCACACGATGGCTCCGGGCAGCCCACGCTCGGGCGCCGGCGTGGAGCCCCGGCTGCCGGTCGGCGCCACGACCTCAGCTCTCGACCGGGGTCGGGAAAGGCCGCGGCAATTGCTCGCGCAACAACGCGGCCAGCTGCGTCAGGGTGACCCCGCTTTGCCGCGGATCGAGCCGATCCTCCGGAATGCGCACTGCGAACTTGTCCTCGATCGCGAACACGAATTCCATCAGGACGAGCGAGTCGAGGCCGAGGCCGTCGAGTGTCGAGTCGGGCGTGACCCGGCCCGGATCAACGTTGAACTGCTCCGTCAGAACGGTGGCGATGTCTGGATAAAGGTCTTCGGTCATGGACGCTGACGTATGCTGATCGCTGTTATCCCACGCCGCACCTGACCACGACCTGACCGTTCTCCCATGCGCATCCTTCTGGTCGAAGACGACGCGGTGCTGCACCAGGTGGTGCGGCAGAGTCTGCAGGAAGCCGGTCACCTGGTCGACAGCGCGCGCACGCTGCGCGAGGCCAACCATATCTGGTCGGTGCAGCCGTTCGACGCCGTCCTGCTCGACCTCAACCTGCCCGACGGCAGCGGGCTCGCCGCACTGCGCGCCGCCCGCGCCCGCAACGACACTGCTGCGGTGATCGTGCTGACGGCGCGCAATCGCACCGACGAGCGCGTCGCCGGCCTCGACGCCGGCGCCGACGACTATCTCGGCAAGCCCTTCGAGCTCGCCGAGCTGGCCGCGCGCTTGCGCGCGCTGGCGCGCCGGGTGCATGGCGTCGAGTCGGTGTCCGAGGTCGGCGGCCTGCGCTTGCATCGCGACGCCGGGCGGCTCTTCGTCGTCATCGAGGGTGCCCGCCACGAGCTCGAGCTGCCGGCGCGGGAGTACGCGGTGCTGGTCGAGCTGATGACGCCGCCCGGGCGGGTCGTCAGCAAGCGCGTCCTCTCGGAAAAGCTCTCCTCGTTCGACGAGCTGCTGGCCGACAACGCGCTCGAGGCGTTCGTCTCCAGGCTGCGCAAGAAGCTCCACGGCAGCGGCGCGACTATCCGCACCCTGCGCGGCCTCGGCTACCTGATCGAGGCCGACGAAAGGCCGTCATGAGCGCGGCC
>DATAYY010000039.1:0-2338 GCA_036272325.1 Caldimonas sp.
AGCATCGTGGCCGGCGATCTGTTCGTCGCCCTGCGCGGCGAGCGCTTCGATGCCCACGCGTTCCTCGCCGACGCCAAGGCGCGCGGCGCCGTCGCCGCGCTCGCCGAGCGCGGGCTCGACGAAGCTGCCCTGCCGGGGCTCGTCGTCGCCGACAGCAAGCGCGCGCTCGGCGACCTCGCGGCGGCGTGGCGGCGGCGCTTCGCGATGCCGCTCGTCACGGTTGCCGGCAGCAACGGCAAGACGACGGTGACGCAGATGATCGCCGCGATCCTGCGCGCCTGGGTCGGCGACGCGTCGCTCGCGACCGAAGGCAACTTCAACAACGACATCGGCCTGCCGCTGACGCTGCTCAGGCTGCGCGACGGCTGTCGTGCGGCAGTGGTCGAGCTCGGCATGAACCACGTCGGCGAGATCGCGCGGCTGGCGCGGATCGCGGCGCCGACGATCGCGGTCGTCAACAACGCCCAGCGCGAGCACCTCGAGTTCATGGCCAGCGTCGATGCGGTCGCGCGCGAGAACGGCGCCGCGATCGCCGCGCTCGCCGGCGACGGCATCGCCGTCTTTCCGGCCGACGACGCGCACGCGGCGACGTGGCGCGCAATCGCCGGGAATCGCCGCGTCGTCGCCTTCGCGCTCGATGCGCCGGCCGACGTCTCGGGCAGCGCGACGTGGCACGGCGACCATTCGCTGATCGAGATGCGGACACCGGCCGGTACCGCGGCCTTCTCGCTTCACGTCGCCGGCATGCACAACGTCCGCAACGCGCTCGCCGCCAGCGCCGCGGCGATCGCCGCCGGCTGCCCGCTCGACGCGATCGCGCGCGGGCTCGAAGCCTTCAGCGCCGTGCGCGGTCGCTCGCAGACGAGGCACGTCACGCGCGCCGGCGTCGCGGTCACGCTCGTCGACGACAGCTACAACGCAAATCCGGACTCGGTGCGCGCCGCGATCGACGTCCTCGCCGCGCTGCCGGCGCCGCGCTGGCTCGTCCTCGGCGACATGGGCGAGGTCGGCGACCAGGGGCCGGCGTTTCACCGCGAGGTCGGCGGCTACGCGCGCGAGCGCGGCATCGAGTCGCTCTGGGCGGCAGGCGCCGAGAGCGCGAACACGGTGGCCGGGTTCGCGGGCGGGCGCGCCTTCGCGACGGTCGAGGCACTGACTGCCGCCCTTGCCAGCGGGCCGGAAGCGGCCGCGATCCTCGTCAAGGGGTCGCGCTTCATGCGCATGGAGCGCGTCGTCGCCGCGCTCGCCGGCGAGAGCCAGAAGGATGACCATGGCTGAGCGTGTGTCCGATCGGAGCGGCGATGCTCTTTAGCCTGTCGCAATGGCTGCGAACGGTCTCGCCCGAGTTCGGCTTCATGCGCGTCTTCGAGTACATCACCTTTCGCGCCGTGATGGCGGCGATGACCTCGCTCGTGATCGGCCTCGTCCTCGGTCCCTGGGTCATCCGCCGCCTCGCGTCGCTCAAGATCGGCCAGCCGATCCGCTCGTACGGGATCGAGTCCCATCATTCGAAGAGCGGCACGCCGACCATGGGCGGCGTTCTCATCCTGCTCGGCATCGGCGTCTCGACGCTGCTCTGGTTCGACTGGTCGAACCGGTTCGTCTGGATCGTCATGGTCGTGACGGTCGGCTTCGGCGCGATCGGCTGGGTCGACGACTGGAGGAAGGTGGTGCAGAAGAACCCCGAGGGCATGCGCTCGGGCGAAAAGTACTTCTGGCAGTCGCTGATCGGCATCGTCGCCGCGCTCTACCTGGCGTTCTCGGTCAGCGAGACGTCGAACCTGCGCGTGCTCGAGCTCTTCCTGCGCTGGGTGCAGAGCGGCTTCTCGAACGACCTGCCGCCCAAGGCCGACCTGATCGTGCCGTTCTTCAAGACGATCAGCTATCCGCTCGGCGTGTTCGGCTTCATCGCGCTGACCTACTTCGTGATCGTCGGCGCGAGCAACGCCGTCAACCTCACCGACGGCCTCGACGGCCTGGCCATCGGCGCCACCTCGGTGGCCGCCGCCACCTACGCCATCTTCACCTACGTCGCCGGCAACCGGGTGATCGCCAACTACCTCCAGCTCTCCTATGTCGCGGGGGTTGGGGAGGTGGCCGTGTTCTGCGGCGCCATGGTGGGGGCGGGGATCGGCTTCCTCTGGTTCAACTCGCATCCGGCCGAGGTGTTCATGGGCGACGTCGGCTCGCTCTCGCTCGGCGCGGCGATCGGCACGGTGGCCGTGCTGGCCAAGCAGGAGATCCTGCTGGCGCTGGTCGGCGGCCTGTTCGTGCTGGAGGCGATGTCGGTGATCATCCAGGTCGCCTCGTTCAAGCTGCGGAAGAAGCGGGTGTTCCG
>DATAYY010000040.1:0-3850 GCA_036272325.1 Caldimonas sp.
AACAAGAGGCGAACGTCACGAGCCTCCGCCTTGTAGAGAAGCGACAGGATCATCGCGTTGATGCCGACCGACATGCCGGCGCCGGTCGTTCCTGCGACCAGGCAATGCGGCATCTTCTGCAGATCGGCGACCACCGGCACGCCGACGATGTCCTTGCCGAGGCCGAGCGTGAGTTGCGAGCCGGAGTCGGCGTAGGCCTGCGAGCCGAGCACCTCGGAGAGGCGGATCGTCTGCCGCTTTGCGTTCGGCAGCTCGAGCGCCATCGTCGTCTTGCCCGGGATCGTCTCGACGACGCGGATCGAGACCAGGCCTAGCGAGCGCGCCAGGTCCTTGGCGAGGCTCACGACCTGCGCGCCCTTGACGCCGAGCGCCGGCTCGATCTCGTAGCGCGTGATCACCGGACCCGGCGACGCCGCGACGACACGCACCTCGACGCCGAAGTCCTTCAGGCGCTTCTCGATCAGGCGCGACGTCATCTCGAGCGACTCGGCGCTGACTCCTTCGATGCGCTGCGGCGCCGAGTCAAGCAGGTCGACCTGCGGCAGCTTGGTGTCGACCAGCTCGCTGAAGAGGGGCTTTTGCCGCTCCTTGACGACGCGCGTGCTCTTAGGCACTTCGACCAGCGTCGGCTCGATGACGAGCGGCAGGTGCTGCTCGAGCAGCTCGTGCTCGGCGTCGAGCAGCTCGCCGCGCTCGCGGATCGCCTCGGCGCCGAGACGCGTGTCTTCGGCACGCTCGATCCTTTCGACGCGGCGCGTGCGGAGCGACTCGACCGTGGCGCCGATCGCGTCGGCGACGCGCAGCCACGAGAAGCGCAGTGCCAGCGATGCGCCGGCGACGAGGACGGCGATCCAGAGCACGCCCGACCCCGCGAAGCCGAGCAGGTTCTGACTCGCCCGGCCGAGGACGAGGCCGAGCACGCCGCCGGCGTGGCCGCCCGCGACCTGGCCTTCCCATTGGTAGAGGCGCGTCCATTCGAGCGAGGTGCTCGCCGCGAGCAGCATCGCGAGGCCGAGCCACATCGACCACGCCGGCGCAACCGCCGGCGAGGACTCGGGCGACGCGGACGCGGATGCGCGCAGCGCCCGGGCGAGCGCGCCGAGCCAGGCCCGCGCGCCGACGACGATCAGCCACCAGACCGAGTAGCCGGCGAGAAAGAACGCGAAGTCGGAGAGCCAGGCGCCGAGGATGCCGGCGCGGTTGTGGATCGGTGTGCCGTTGCCCGAGGTCGAAAAGCCCGGGTCGGCAGCACTGTGGGTCGCCAGGGCGAGCAGGAGGAGCAGCCAGGCGACGGCGCCGACGAGGAGCGCGACCTGCTCGCGCCAGTGCGGTGCGACGTGGGCGGCGGCGGCCGGCCGCTGCGCCGCCTCGGCGCCTTCGCCACGCAGGGAACCGAGAGGAAAGGTCATCGCCGGATTGTCGTCGAGCGCAGCGGCGCTCCGGCAGAGGGCAACGGCTCGAGCGTGGCCTTCGCCACGGGCGCGATCACCCGGTCAGCTGCTCCTTGATGACGACCCAGCCGTTCTCCTGGGTCTGCACCATGCCTCGGCCTTCGAGGTCCTTCATGACGCGGCTGACCATCTCGCGCGACGCGCCGACGACCTTGGCGAGATCCTGGCGCGAGACCTTGTTGCGGATGACCTTGACCTCGCCCTCCATCTCCGACATGTCGAGTAGCGTGCGGGCGACACGGCCGTAGACGTCGAGCAGGGCGAGCGACTCGATCTGGCGGTCGGCGCTGCGCAGCCGCTGCACCAGGCCGCGCATGATCGCGTACGACAGGCTCGAGTTCTCGGGCAGGCAGCGCGCGAACTCGGCGCGGCCGAGGATCAGCATGTCGGTCTGAACCTCGGCCCGCACCGTCGCCGAGTGCGGCTCGTTGTCGATCAGGCTCATCTCGCCGACATAGTCGCCCGACTGCAGCACGGCCAGGATGACCTCGCGGCCACGCGAGTCGGCGGTGAGCACGCGCGCCCGCCCGGTCAGCAGGATGAACAGGGCGTTCGACTTCTTGCCGTGCTCGACGACGATCTCGCCGCGCCGAAAGCGCCGCTTGACGACGCTGTCGGCAATGCCTTGCGCCTGTTCGTTGGTGAGAAGCGAGAAGAGCGGAACGCGGCGGATGAGATCGAGATTCGAGAGCATCGCCATCTGAGGAGCCTTTCTGGTTGCGGGCGCAGCCGCGCCGCCGTGGACAATCTCACGCTGGCGCGGTGGGGGCTATTGTCACCATTAGGAGCGTTGATGCCAGCCGGTTTCAACCCCATGTCAGACTTGCGGCGCCCCTGCCACACCAGACCTCTCGATCGCCCTCATGCCCTTGCCAACACATCACGCAGGCGTTCTCATTCTCGGCTCCGGGCCGGCCGGCTACACCGCTGCGGTCTACGCAGCGCGTGCGAACCTGAAGCCGATGCTCGTCACCGGCATCGCGCAAGGCGGCCAGCTGATGACGACGACCGATGTCGACAACTGGCCGGCCGACGTCGACGGCGTCATGGGGCCTGACCTGATGCAGCGCTTCCTGAAGCACGCCGAGCGGTTCGACACCAAGGTCGTGTTCGACCACATCAACGAGGTCGACCTGGCGCGCCGGCCCTTCACGGCACGCGGCGACTCGGCCACCTACACCTGCGACGCGCTGATCATCGCCACCGGCGCGTCGGCCAAGTACCTCGGCCTGGCGTCGGAGCAGACGTTTATGGGCCGCGGCGTCAGCGGCTGCGCGACCTGCGACGGCTTCTTCTACCGCGGCCAAGAGGTGTGCGTCGTCGGCGGCGGCAATACCGCGGTCGAGGAAGCGCTCTACCTGTCGAACATCGCGTCGAAGGTGCACGTGATCCACCGGCGCGACAAGTTCCGCGCCGAAGCGATCCTGGTCGACAAGCTGATGGCCAAGGTCAAGGACGGCAAGATGCGGCTCCACCTGTGGGCCACTCTCGACGAGGTGCTCGGCAACGACGGCGGCGTCACCGGCGTTCGCATCCGCAGCGCGCAGGACGCCTCGACCGCGGAGATCGCCGTCACCGGCTGCTTCATCGCGATCGGCCACCAGCCCAACACCGACATCTTCAAGGGCCAGCTCGAGATGCGCGACGGCTACATCCTGACCAAGAGCGGCCTGGACGGGTTCGCGACGATGACGAGCGTTGCCGGCGTGTTCGCCGCCGGCGATGTCCAGGACCACGTCTACCGGCAGGCGGTCACGAGCGCCGGGACGGGCTGCATGGCAGCGCTCGACGCCCAGCGCTTCCTCGAGCAGGCCTGAGCCACCGACTGCGCCGCGAAGGCGCTAACGGCTATAATGCTTGGCTTTGCCGCGCCGGAGGCCTTCGGGTCCCGCGGGCAATCCCATTCAGTCAGTCACGGAGAAGCGTCATGGCACGCGTCTGTCAGGTTACGGGCAAACGCCCGATGGTCGGGAACAACGTCTCCCACGCGAACAACAAGACGAAGCGGCGCTTCCTGCCCAATTTGCAATACCGCAGGTTCTGGGTCGAAGGCGAGAACCGCTGGGTGCGCTTGCGCGTCAGCAACGCGGCGCTTCGCCTGATCGACAAGGTCGGCATCGACCAGGTCGTCGCCGACCTGCGCGCGCGCGGCGAACTCTGAGCGAAGGAGAACGGCAATGGCAAAGGGTGGACGCGAAAAGATCAAGCTCGAATCGAGTGCCGGCACCGGTCACTTCTACACGACCGACAAGAACAAGAAGACGACGCCGGAGAAGCTGGAGATGATGAAGTTCGATCCGAAGGCGCGCAAACACGTGACCTACAAGGAAACGAAACTGAAATAGAAGGACAGCGGGTCGCAGCGCGACCCGTTCTCTTCCAGCCAAATGCAAAAGGGT
>DATAYY010000041.1:0-18740 GCA_036272325.1 Caldimonas sp.
TGAGATTGTGACGCCCGTGACGAAGTCAAGGCGGGCCGGCCGGCCCGCCGGGGCACGGTCACACGGTTCTGACCTTGACCGTGGCGTGCTCGTTGATGCCCATGGCGCCGAAGAAGAGCGCCACCATCCGGTGCGCGTCGATGAAGCCCACGGTCCGGTTCTCGCTGCGTCGCGCCAGCACCCAGTTGAGCAGGTCGCCGGCAGCGATGAAGTCGACCCGGATCAACCGCGCGCACGAGACGTTCACGATCTTGGCCGTGCCGAGCTCGTTGTCCATCTTCTTCAGCGTGGTGCTGATGTCGCCGATCAGCTGCCCCGAGAGCTCGACGGTGCCGACCTCGACGAGCTGCGCCGCGTCGGTGATCTGCGATTCCTGGAAGCTGGTCGAGACGTCGCTCACGACCGAGATTGGCGGATGCGTCGTTCCCTGGTTCGAGCCGGCGATGCGGACTGTGCAGCGCGCCGCTTCCCACGACGGCGGCGAGACCTCGTAGGTCACGCAATAGTCGATCGCCGCTTCGTCGAAGTGATCGGGGCGGTTGCTCATGCGCAGCGCGTCGAGGCGCAGCTGCCAGTAGGCGGGATCGACGTCGCGCACGCCGGTCGGCGCCGCGTCCTGCAGCACCGCGAACAGCCGCTCGCCCGAGAGCCAGCGCATGTCGAGGTCCTGCGGCATCCAGCTGCGGAAGAGCTCGGAGAGCCGCCCAGCCGCCTCGGCGTCGATCGTCTGCAACGCGCCCCAGTCGAACACCCACGGCAGCGGCATCTGCAGGGCGAGCGACGACAGCCGCGCGACCGCCTCGGCGTCGAGGTAGTGCGGGCAAACCCAGCCGACCTGGCCTTCGATGCGCGAGCTGTTCGGCCGCTCTTCGCCTGCCGCCTCGGCGACCATCTTGGGCAGCGAGAACCACTGCGGCGCCGACCAGCCGAACTGTTGCGCGTAGTCAAGCGCGAGGCTCTCGAACTTGTGCTGCTGGCCGGTGGCGCGGTAGAGGTCGAACAGGACGAGCCAGGTCTCGGCGTGCTGCGAGCGCGTCCCGCCGAGTCCGGTGAGCCCCGACAGCGCCTGCTCGCATTGCTCGAAATCGGCGTTGGCGAAGGCGATCACGGCTTCGTCGAGCTCGGGGTCATGGGTGACCTCGCTGCTCGCAACCGCGAACGCCTTGCTGAATTCCTCGGCCTGCGGCATCTCGAGCCGGATCGCGGCGACGGCCGGCGCCCGCTGTGCTTGCTGGGCTGCCGGCGCGGGCGCCGCCGTCGGCGCTGCGGGCGCCGGTGCCGGAACGAAGTCGGAGACGCGGCCGCCGAGCTGCGACGGGTTCGCCGCCGGCCGCAGCTTGGAGACGTCGAGGGGCGCCGGCTGTGTTGGCGCGTTGTAGAACTCGGGTGCGCGACGCTGCGTGTTCGAGTAGCCGTCGCCGACCATCTGCTGCTCGATCTCGTCGATCTTCGCCTTGACGCCGGCGTCCTGGCGTGCCGGCGTCTCGGCAGTGCGCGGCTCGGAGTCGTCCAGGCGCGACGAGCCGCCGAGCGCCGCGAGCTGCTCGCCCGAGAGGCCCTCGCGGCGGACCTTGCGCAGCATATCGAACTCGCGCTTGCGGACGAAATCGTTGCGGCGCTTGCGCTCGATCATCGCCTTGAGCTCGCCCTTGGCGTAATCGGCCTCGCGCGACTCGTCGTTCTGGGCGTCGAGGTCGGTCCATTCCGTAGCCGGGTTGGCCACGAACTTGACCACCTTGCGAAAGAAGCTCGTCGTGTCTTTGGGTTCCGCCATCGAGAGCAAGTCCTGAGCGGAGCGGCCGCCACCGGCTCGTGGCCGGCCCCCAGCGCCAGGCATCGTTGCCCGGGGGCCGCGGCCTAGTCGCCGAACATCTTCTGTTTCAGCTCGCGGCGCTGCTGCGCTTCGAGCGACAGTGTAGCGGTGGGCCGGGCGATCAACCGGCCCAGGCCGATGGGTTCGCCGGTTTCGTCACAGAAACCGTACTCGCCCGAGTCGATGCGGGCGAGCGACTGCGAGATCTTCTTCAGGAGCTTGCGCTCGCGATCCCGGGTGCGCAACTCGAGCGCGTGCTCCTCCTCGATCGTCGCCCGGTCGGCGGGGTCGGGAACGATCGACGTGTCTTCGCGCAGATGTTCGGTCGTTTCGCCGGCATTGCTCAGGAGATCGTCCTTCAGTGCCTGCAGCTTCATGCGGAAGAACTCGAGCTGCTTCTCGTTCATGTACTCCGACTCGGGCATCGCCAGCAACTCGTCGTCGGTGAGGTCGCGGCCCGCCTTCGCCTTCCATGCGTTGGCCAGCTTCGGATCCGCCTTGTGCGCAAGCTTCGGCGTGTCGTGCTCTTGCTTGTTCATCTGGCGGGTCGGGGGCCGCGGCGGCGCGAACCGGTCGGCGAATCGTGACGTCGGTGGTGGCAACGGTGCTTGCACGGGAGCAACGAAGTACTTCGGCGTGCCTCGGCCGGGCTTGCGCGGAACAAAACCATTCGGCGCACTGGCAACGGGCGCGCCTGCGGCGGTTGCCGGCGCCGCGGTCTTGCCCTGGGTGGCGACAGGCGCCTTCGCGGCTGGCGCCTTGCCACTCGGCGCCGGTCGGGGCGCCGGCGTTGGCAACTTCGCGGCCGGCAACTTCGTCGGCCCGTGCTTGTTGGCCAGCGGCGCGGCGGGGCGGGCGCTTCTTGCCGGCGCGGCTTGCCTGGTCGGCACTGCCTTACGGGCTGGTGCCTTGCCCGGCGAGGCCTTCTTCGTCGCCAGCGGCTTCTTCGCGACCGGCTTTTTCAGCGCCGCCTTGTTCTTCGACACGGGGGACTTTCCTTTGGCAGGCGCGGCGTGGCGCGGCGCGGGTTTCGCCGTCGGCCGCGCATGCGAGGTCTTCGCGACGGGCTTTTTCGCGGTCTTCTTGACGGCAGGTTTTTTCACGGGGTTCTCCTCGCAACGGCATCGCGAGCCTCGCAGGCGAGACGCATTTGCGAAGGCGGGGCCGTTTTTGACCGCCGCGGATTGTAGTCACGCCTCGGCGGCTCCCGAAGCGCCGATCAGGGGCTCTTGTCGGGGCGGTCGGGGCTCAGACCAGACACTGCTCCAGGCCTTGTTTCAGGATGTCTTTCGGCAGGTCGATGCCGATGAAGACCATCTTGCTGCCCTTCTTTTCGCCGGGCGCCCATTTCGGCCCGAGATCGCTGCCCATCAGCTGGTGCACGCCCTGGAAGATGACCTTGCGGTCGGCGCCCTTCATGTGCAGAACGCCCTTGTAGCGCAGCATCTTCGGGCCGTAGACCTGGACGATCGCACCGAGGAAATCCTCGAGCTTGCCGGCGTCGAACGCCTTGTCGGCGCGAAAGACGAATGACTTCACATCGTCGTCGTGGGCGTGATGGTGCGGATGCTCGCAATGCTCGTCGTGGTCGTGGTCGTGATCGTGATGGTCGTGTTCGTCGGCCTTCAGGAAGTCGGGGTCGATGTCGAGCTTGGCGTTGAGGTTGAAGCCCTTCAGGTCGAACACGTCCTTCAGCGGCACCTCGCCGAAGTTGACCTTCGTCTGTGGCGCGCGCGGATTCATGTGCTTGACGCGATGGATCAGCGCCGCAACGGTCTCGTCGTCGACGAGGTCGGTCTTGCTAATGAAGATCTGGTCGGCGAAGCCGACCTGGCGGCGCGCTTCCTGGCGGCTGTCGAGCTGCTGGTCGCCGTGCTTGGCGTCGACCAGCGTCAGGATCGAGTCGAGCAGGTAGGTCTCGGCGATCTCATCGTCCATGAAGAAGGTCTGCGCCACCGGGCCCGGGTCGGCAAGGCCGGTCGTCTCGATCACGACGCGCTCGAAGTCGAGCTCGCCTTTTCTCTTCTTCTCGGCGAGGTCGGCGAGAGTGGTCCGCAGGTCCTCGCGGATCGTGCAGCAGACGCAGCCGTTGTTGAGCTGGATGATCTGTTCCTTGGCGTCCTGGACGAGGATCTCGTTGTCGATGTTCTCCTCGCCGAACTCGTTCTCGATGACCGCGATCTTCTGGCCGTGCGCCTCTGTGAGCACACGCTTCAGGAGGGTCGTCTTGCCCGAGCCGAGGAAGCCGGTCAGGATGGTGGCGGGGATCAGGCTCATGGACGGGGCACCTTGTTTGACGGGGTCGCGGCGGCCGCAGGGCGCCAGCGGTCGCGAGCGTGCCACATCGGGGCGAAGGGCGCGCAATTCAAGGGCACATGCACGGGCAGGCGCGGGGAGTGCCATGCGGTAAGCTTCCGCTCCTGCTGTCCGGCCGCTTCCCTCGGCCGCGTTCTTCCTCCCATGTCCGATCTTCCCGCCGCCCGCGCCACGCGAGGCGCCGACAAGGCCACCGCCCCCGCGGAGAGGCGCCCATTGCTGAAAAAGCTCCTCGACCTCGTCGCGCCCGGTCCGGATTCGCGCGACCAGTTGATGGAGTCGCTCGCCGACGCCGAGAACAAGGAGCTGATCGAGCCCGAGTCGCGGATGATGCTCGAGGGCGTCATCCGGATGGCCGACATGACCGCCGGCGACATCATGGTGGCGAGCCGCCACATGGATCTGCTCGATCTCGATGCGCCATACGAGGAAATGCTGCGCATCATCATTCACACCGGCCACTCGCGCTTTCCAGTATTCGAGGAGCGGCGCGACAACATCGTCGGCGTCCTGATGGCGAAGGACCTGCTGAAGCTGCAGCGCTCGCCGAGCCTCAACCTGAGGACGCTGCTGCGGCCGGCATTCTTCGTCCCCGAGTCGAAGGGCCTGAACGAGTTGCTGCGCGACTTTCGCACCAACCGCAACCACATCGCGATCGTCATCGACGAGTTCGGCCACACCGCGGGCCTGCTGACGCTGGAAGACGTGCTCGAGGAGATCGTCGGCGAAATCGAGGACGAGTTCGACGAGCAAGACGGCGAGTCCAGCATCTACACGCTCGCCGACGGTAGCCAGCGCGTCGCCGGCGACGCGACCGTCGCTGCGGTCAACGAGGCGTTCGACGTCATGCTGCCGACCGACGAGTTCGACACCATCGGCGGCCTCGTCGCCCACGAGCTCGGCCGCGTTCCGCGGCGCGGCGAGTCGGTCACGATTGCCGGCCTCGTGCTCGCCGTCATGCTCGCGCGCGGCGGCGCCGTGCGCTGGTTCAAGGTGACCCGCGCCGCCGAAGAGGCGCTCGGGTCCGACGGCGCTTGAGCGCTTCCGCGGGCGCCGGGATCCAGGTCTCTCCCGCCCCTTGGCTGCTCCGCCCGGCGGCCGAGCTCACGCTCGTCGCGTTGCTCGGCGCGTTGCAGACGGCGGCGTTCATCGCCGGCGATCTTTGGCCGCTGCAGATGGTGGCCGTCGCGCTGCTCGCCTGGCGCGTCCGGGCGGCGTCGCCGCGCCGCGCCGCCGCCCTCGGCTTCGCCTTCGGCACCGCCTGGCTGTGCGCCGGAACGTGGTGGATGTTCGTCAGCATGCACCGCTACGGCGGCCTCTCGGCGCCGCTTGCCGCGCTCGCCGTGCTCGCGCTCTCCGCCTTTCTCTCGCTCTACCTGGCCGCGGCGATGGCGCTGGTCGCGAGCGAGCGGCCGCGCTCGCCGGCGCGTGCTGCGGTCGTCTTCGCCGCTGCCTGGCTGCTCGCCGAGCTCGCGCGCGGTGTTCTCTTCACCGGCTTTCCCTGGGTCGCCAGCGGCTATGCCCTTGTCGACTCGCCGCTGGCAGGGTTCGCGCCGTGGATCGGCGTCTACGGCGTCGGCGCGCTCGGCGCTGGCCTCGCGGCGCGCTTCGGCGTCGCCGACCTACGCCGCGCGCGGGCATGGATCGCTCCCGGAGGCGCACTCGCGCTCGCCATCGTCTGCGGCGCGCTGTTCGGCCGGGTCGACTTCACGACGCCGACGCGGTCGCTCACGATCTCGCTTCTGCAAGGCAACGTGCCGCAGGAAGAGAAGTTCGATGGCGCCTACCTCGCCAGCGGCCTCGCCGCGACCGCTGCGCAGATCCGGGCCGCGCGCGGCGAGCTCGTCGTCGGGCCGGAGACTGTCATTCCGGTTCTCTTCTCGGGGCTCGATCCCGAGTGGTGGCGCGCCATGCTCGAGCGCTTCCGTGCGCCCGGGCGGGCGGCGCTCCTCGGCATCCCGATCGGCGATCCGGAGCGCGGCTACACCAACTCCGCCGTCGGCATCTCGGCCGAAGCGAGCGCGCTGCCGAGTGGCGTCTATCGCTACGACAAGCACCACCTCGTCCCGTTCGGCGAGTTCGTGCCGACGGGCTTTCACTGGTTTACGCGGATGATGAACATCCCGCTCGGCGACTTCGAGCGTGGCATGCTGGCGGCGCCGTCGTTCGATGTCGACGGCGAGCGCGTGGCGCCCAACATCTGTTACGAGGATCTGTTCGGCGAGGAGCTCGCTGCCCGCTTCGTCCCCGAGTCGACGGCGCCGACGATCCTCGCCAATCTCAGCAACATCGGCTGGTTCGGTAGGACGATCGCGGTCGAGCAGCACCTGCGCATTTCGCGCATGCGATCGCTCGAGCTGCAGCGGCCGATGATCCGCGCGACCAACACCGGCGCGACTGCCGTCATCGACCACCACGGCGTCGTCACCCACGCGCTGCCGCCGTTTACGGTCGGCACCCTCGAGGGCAGCGTCGAGGGCCGGCGCGGCCTGACGCCGTTCGCCTTCTGGGCCGGCCACCTCGCGCTCTGGCCGCTGGCGCTGCTCGCGGTCGCGCTGCTGCTCGGCCTGCGCCATCGCAGCGACCCCTAAAATCGCGCGTTCGGCAGTGCGGGCCGGCGCTCGCCGACGCCGCCGCCAAGGACAAGAAACAGGCGCCCGCGATGCTCTCGTTCCAGCAACTCATCCTGCGCCTGCAGTCGTACTGGGCGGGGCATGGCTGCGCGCTGCTGCAGCCGGTCGACATGGAAGTCGGTGCGGGAACCAGCCACACCGCGACCTTCCTGCGCGCGCTCGGCCCCGAGCCGTGGCGGGCGGCGTACGTGCAGCCGAGCCGGCGACCGAAGGACGGCCGCTACGGCGACAACCCGAACCGTCTGCAGCACTACTACCAATACCAGGTCGTGCTGAAGCCGGCGCCGGCCGACATCCTCGACCTCTACCTTGGCTCGCTGGCGGTGCTCGGTTTCGATCTCGGCACGAACGACGTCCGCCTCGTCGAGGACGATTGGGAAAATCCGACCCTCGGAGCCTGGGGCCTCGGCTGGGAGGTGTGGCTGAACGGCATGGAGGTGACGCAGTTCACCTACTTCCAGCAGGTCGGCGGCATCGATTGCCGGCCGATCACCGGCGAGATCACGTACGGGCTCGAGCGCCTCGCGATGTACCTGCAAGGCGTCGACAACGTCTACGACCTGCAGTGGACCGAGGGTCTCAGCTATCGCGATGTCTACCACCAGAACGAGGTCGAGCAGAGCACCTACAACTTCGAGAAGAGCGACGTCGAGTTCCTGCTCGCCGCGTTCGCAGCGCACGAGCGCCAGGCGCAGGCACTGATGGCCGATGCGCTGGCGCTGCCGGCGTACGAGCAGCTGCTGAAGGCAGCGCACAGCTTCAACCTGCTCGACGCGCGCGGCGCGATCAGCGTCACCGAGCGCGCCGCCTACATCAGCCGGATCCGCAATCTTGCGCGCAGCGTTGCGCAGAGCTATCTCGCGAGCCGCGAGCGATTGGGTTTTCCGATGGCGCCGCGGCCGTGGGCCGAGGAAACGATCGCGCAGCTGCGAAAGAAGGCGGCATGACGGCGGCGCGATCCCTGCTCGTCGAGCTCTTCGTCGAGGAGCTGCCGCCGAAGTCGCTGAAGGCGCTCGGCGCCGCGTTCGCCACGCGGATCGTCGATGGTCTGGTCCGTCACGGCCTGAAGGACGGCGCATCCGACTCGACGTCGTTCGCGAGCCCGCGCCGGCTCGCGGTCCTCGTGCCGGGTGTTGCTGCCGCGGGCGCCGAGCGTCATGAGCAGGTGAAGCTGATGCCGGCGACGGTCGGTCTCGACGGCGAGGGGCGCGCCATGCCGGCGCTGCTGAAAAAGCTCGCTGCGCTCGGCGCCGGGCCGTCTGCCGTCGCCGGGCTGCAGCGCCGCGCCGACGGCAAGCAGGAGAGCCTGTTCCTCGACACCGTCGTCAAAGGGACGACGCTCGCCGATGGCCTGCAGGCAGCCCTGCACGACGCTGTCCGCAACCTGCCGATTCCGAAAGTGATGCGCTACCAGCTCGCCGACGGCTGGACCGAGGTCGAATTCGTCCGCCCGGCGCACGGCCTCGTCGCGCTGCACGGCAGCGAGGTCGTGCCCGTGCGCGTTCTCGGTCTCGAGGCGGGCCGCACGACGCACGGCCACCGCTTCGAGGCGCGCCTGGCGACGATCGAACTGCGCGACGCCGACAGCTACGCCGCGCGGTTGCGCGACGACGGTGCCGTGATCGCGAGCTTCGAGGCGCGCCGCATCGAGATCGAGACCCAGCTCGCCGCCGCTGCCGCGAAGGAGGGGCTCATCGCCATCGACGACGACGCGCTGCGCGACGAAGTCACCGCGCTCGTCGAGCGGCCGAACGTGCTGCTCTGCCGCTTCGATGACGAGTTCCTCGCGGTGCCGCCGGAATGCCTCGTCCTGACGATGAAGGCGAACCAGAAGTACTTCCCGCTGCTCGATCGCAAGGGCGGCCTGACGAATCGCTTCCTCGTCGTCAGCAACGTCCGTCCGCCCGATCCATCGCGCATCGTCGAAGGCAACGAGCGCGTCGTCCGGTCGCGTCTGGCCGACGCCAAGTTCTTTTACAACCAGGATAGGAAGCGCACGCTCGAGTCGCGCGTCGCCGGGCTCGACAAGGTCGTCTACCACGGCAAGCTCGGTAGCCAGGGCGACCGCGTGCGCCGCTTGCGGCAGATCGCGCGCTGGGTCGCCGAGCGGATCGGCGCCGACGCCGCGCTCGCCGAGCGCGCGGCGCTGCTCGCCAAGGCCGACCTGCTGACCGGCATGGTCGGCGAGTTCCCCGAGCTGCAAGGGATCATGGGCGGCTACTACGCCGCGCACGACGGCGAGCCGGCCGAGGTCGTCGCCGCCATTCGCGGCCAGTACGCGAACCGGCGCGGCGAGATCGACGATGCGGCGAGCCTGATTGGCGAAGTGCTTCTGATCGCCGATCGCGCCGAGGCGCTGGTCGGCATCTGGGGCATCGGCCTCAAGCCCACCGGCGAGAAAGACCCCTACGCATTGCGACGCCATGCGCTGACCTTGATCGACAGTTACCAGCGCGTCGCACACGGCGCCGCCGTGCGTCCGCCGGCGCTCGCCGCGCTGCTCGAGAACGTCCTCTCGACGTTCGCGATGCCGCTCGCCGAAGGCGTCGTCGCCGAGGTCGAGACCTTCGTCTATGAGCGCTATTTCCAGCAGCTCGCGGCGCAGCACGACCCGCGCGCGGTCGAAGCTGTGATCGGCATGCGGCCGGCGCTCGACGACGTCCTCGGCCGCGTCCTCGCGGTGCGCGAGTTCCTGGCGATGGACGAGGCGCAGGCGCTCGCTGCCGCCAACAAGCGCGTCGGCAACATCCTGAAGAAGAGTGAAGCGCCAGCAGGCGGCGTCACCGAAGGGCTTCTGCGCGAGCCGGCCGAGCGGGCGCTCTACGATGCGCTTGCCGACGTCGGCGAACGCGCGAGCGAGGCATATCAGGCCGGCGAGTACGCTCGTTCGCTCTCCGCGCTCGCAGCTTTGAAACCCGCGGTGGACGCCTTCTTCGACAACGTCATGGTCAACGTCGATGCCTCGGACATCCGTGCAAATCGGCTTGCGTTGCTAGCGCGGCTGCGCGCGACCATGAACCGCGTCGCCGATCTCTCGCGGCTCGCGGTCTGAACAGCCCATGAAGCTCATCATCCTCGACCGCGACGGCACGATCAACGAAGACCGCGACGACTTCGTCAAGTCTGCGGACGAGTGGCTGCCGATCCCGGGCTCGCTCGAGGCGATCGCCCGGCTCAACCACGCTGGCTGGCACACCGTCGTCGCGACGAACCAGTCGGGACTCGCCCGGGGTCTGTTCAACATGGCGGCGCTGAACGCGATCCACGCCAAGATGAACCGCGCGCTGGCCGACCTCGGCGGCCGCATCGACGCGGTCTTCTTCTGCCCGCACGGCCCCGACGACGGCTGCAGTTGTCGCAAGCCCTTGCCCGGCATGCTGAAGACGATCGGCGAGCGCTACGGCGTGCCGCTGCGCGAGGCATACGCGATCGGCGATTCGGCGCGCGACCTCGCCGCCGCCGTCGCCGCGGGCTGCGCGCCGCACCTGGTTCGCACCGGCAAGGGCGCGCTGCTCGACGACGAGGCGTTGCGGGCGCTGAAGAAAGCGGTGCCGCACGCCGTCGTCCACGCCGACCTCGCGTCGTTCGCCCAGCAGCTGATCCAGCGCGAGCGGCACGCGCGCGGCGATATCGACGAAGCGGATTCGGTGTTCATTCCGATCGAGCGATGAGCGGGTCCGCGCGACCGCTCGGGGCGGGCGGCAAAGCGCCGCCGCGCGGGGCCGCACGCAAGCACGCCAGGGTGCCGCCGTGACGCGAGCGCTCGCCGCCGTCCGTTCGGCGATCTTCGTCGTCTTTCTGATCGTGACGGTCATGCCGTGGGCGATCGTCGGCCTCGTCTATTCGATCTTCGTCCGCGGCGAAAGACTCTACTGGGTCTTCGTCGGCTGGCTGCGTGTCGCGATCTGGGGGGCGCGCGCGATCTGCGGCGTCCGCGCACGCGTGCAGGGGCGCGAAAACCTGTCGGGCACGTCGGTGATCCTGCTGCCGAAGCACCAGTCGACGTGGGAGACCTTCGCGTTCCCGACCCTGATGCCGCGGCCGCTCTGCTACGTCTTCAAGCGCGAGCTGCTGTTCATTCCATTCTTCGGCTGGGCGATGGCGCGCATGGACCTGATCCACATCGACCGCAGCAAGCGCGCCGAGGCGTGGGCGAAGGTCGCCGAACAGGGTCGCCGCTACATGGCGCAGGGCAACTGGGTGATCATGTTCCCGGAAGGGACCCGGACGCCGCGCGGCAGCCAGGGCACCTACAAGGTCGGCGGCACGCGGCTCGCGGTCGAGACCGGCCGGCCGGTGGTGCCGATCGCCGTCACGTCGGCGCGCTGCTGGCCGCGGAAGAGCTTCCTGCTCCGGCCCGGCGTGATCGACATCTCGATCGGCGCCGCGATCGAGCCCGCGGGCCGCAGCGCCGACGACCTGATGCGCGAGGTCGAGCGCTGGATCGAGGCCGAGATGCGCCGGCTCGATCCCGAGGCATACGCGTGAGGGCTGGCCGATGACGACGGCGGGCGTTCGGCGCGGGCTGCGCCGGATCGTCGATGTGCTGCAGCGCGGCTTGTTCGACGACCCGGACGTGCCGGCGTTGCCCGCGGCGCCGGGTGCGGCGCCGCGACCGGCGCAGCTCGCCGACGAGACGCTCCGCCACCCGCAGGCGACGCGCGAGGCTCTCCTCGACGGCCGCACCGTCGCCTTCCGCCTCGTTCGCGTGCGCCGACGCAGCATCGGCTTCGTCGTCGACCACGACGGCCTCACCGTGCGCGCCGCGCAGCGGGTGACGCTGCGCGAGATCGACGCCGCGGTGCAGGAAAAGCGCGCCTGGATCGTCGCCCGTCTGGCCGAGCAGCGCGAGCGTGCCGAGCGCGCGCGGGCGATGCGGGTCGTCTGGCGCGACGGCACGTCGATCGACTACCTTGGCGAAAAGCTCACCGTCGTTCTCAACCCTGCGCAAGCGCTCGCGCTCGGCCAGGCGGCATTGCTCGACGCCGGCGGCCTCGATGGCATCCGATGCCTGTTGGTCGGCCTGCCGCGCGACGCCTCAGCCGAGCGAATCCAGGATGCGGTCCAGAGTTGGCTGCAGCGCGAAGCGCGCCGCGTCTTTGCCGAGCGCGCGGCGCACTTCGCCGCGCGGCTGGGCGTTCGCGTGCGCCGGCTCTCGCTGTCGTCGGCGGCGACGCGCTGGGGCAGCGCCAACGCCAACGGCTCGGTGTGCCTGCATTGGCGCCTGATCGAGCATCCGCCGGCGACGATCGACTACGTCGTCGCCCACGAGCTCGCGCACCTGCGCGAGATGAACCACGGGCCGCGATTCTGGAAGGTCGTCGAGTCGGTGCTGCCCGACTACCGCGAGGCGCGGTCGCGCCTGCGCCGCGCCGGCCACACCGAGATCTGACGGCAGGCGTCAGATGGTCCGGAAGCGGATCACCTCGTCGGCGCCGATCAGGCGCTCGAGCTTGCCGCGGTACCAGAGCGCGTGCAGATGGGCGATCGATTCGCCGATCGCGAACGTCATCTGGTGCAGGTCGAGTGGCCGCTTGAACAGCACCGGCACGAGCTCGAACGCGCTCTGCGGCGCGACGGCGCACGCCTCGAGCGTCTCGACGAAGCGCTCGTCGTGGTGCGCCTGCAGCTGGCCGATCCGCGCGTGCAGGCCCTTGAACGGCAGGCCGTGTGACGGCAGGACGAGGACGCCAGGCTCGATCGCGCGCATCCGCTCGATCGAGTCGAGGTAGAGCGTCAGCGGGTCGGCCTCGGGCTCGACGTCGATGACGCTGACGTTGGTCGAGATGCGAGGCAGCACCATGTCGCCGCTGATGAGGACGCGCACGCGCTCGCAGTGGAGCGCGATATGCTCGGGCGCGTGACCGTAGCCGGCGTGGCAGGTCCAGTCAGCGCGTGACGCGCCGCTGCCGATCGCGACCCGGTTGCCGCCGAGGAGGCGCCGGTACGACGCCGGCACGTCGGGAACGAGGCTCTTGTAGTAGTTGCTGCGCGCGGCGACGCCGCCGACCTTCTCGCGGTCAGCGGCCATGCCGTGCTGCGCCATGAACGCCGCCGACAGCGGCCCGCCGAAGCCGGCGCTCGCGCGCGTCGCCATCCGGGCGATGCCGTAGTCGGTCGCGCTGATCCACAGCCGCACGCCCCAGCGCTCGCACAGCCAGTGGGCGCAGCCGATGTGGTCGGGGTGCATGTGGGTGACGATGACGCGCAGCACCGGCAGGCCGCCGAGCGCGTTCGCGAAGATCTCCTCCCAGGCGGCACGCGTCGCCACGTTGTCGATGCCGCAGTCGACGATGCTCCAGCCCTCGCGCGCTGGCGCGCCGGGACCGGCGGAGGTCGCGTCTCGCAGCAGCCAGACGTTGATGTGGTTGAGCTGGAACGGCAGAGTCATGCGTGCCCACAGCACTCCCGGGGCGACTTCGATGACGCGGCCGGGTTCGGGGGTCGCGGTGCCGAGGCAATAGTCGAGCTGGCTCTCGAGAGCGTTCATCGGCACGCCTTCCCCTTACACTTTCTGCACTTTACGTAAACGTCAGGTGGGAGTTTAGTCGGTCATGCCCCGCGCCGTCGCTTCGTGCTCCGCCAGCCCGCGCATTCGCGCCGCGGCCGCACCGACGTTTGCGATCGGCGAACTGGCGCGCGAGTTCGGCCTGACGACGCGGGCGATCCGCTTCTACGAGGATTGCGGCCTGCTCCATCCCGAGCGCGCCGGCAAGAACCGCGTCTACACCGCGCGCGACCGCGCCCGCCTGACGTTGACCTTGCGCGGCAAGCGGCTCGGTCTGAAGCTCGCCGAGATCAAAGATCTGGTCGACATGTACGACACCCGGCGCGACAGCGACGCGCAACTGCGCCGCTTTGTCGACGTCCTGGCGCGCCAGCGCAGCGAGCTCGAGGCGCGTCTCGCCGAGTTGCGCGCGACGCTCGACGACGTCGTCGCCCAGGAGCGGTCGGCGCGGCAGGTCCTGCGCGCGCGGGCGAGGGCGAAGTCATGACCGGAGCGCCGGCGTTTCCGGCCGCGCTCACCGACGCGCGCGCGTTTGCGATCGCGCGCGCGATGCTCGACGGCTTCGATCGCCATTACCGGCTCTTTCGCCAGGCGAGCGCCGAGGCGAAGGCGCGATTCGAGAACGGCGACTGGCACGGCCAGCAGCGCGCCCAAGCGCTGCGGATCGAGTACTACGACAAGCGCGTCGAGGAGGCGACCGAGCGGCTGCAGAACGAGTTCACCGCGGCGACGCTGCCGATGGAGGTCTGGCAGCAGGTGAAGCTCCACTACATCGGCCTCCTCATCAACCACTACCAGCCTGAGTGCGCCGAGACCTTCTTCAACTCGGTGACGACGAAGATCCTGCACCGCCGCTACTTCCACAACGACTTCATCTTCGTCCGCTCCGCGGTCTCGACCGAGCATCTCGAGAACGACGAGCCGGCGGCGCTGCCGACCTTTCGCGCCTACTACCCGAGCCGCGACTCGCTGGTCGAGACCTGGCATCGCGTCATCACCAACTTCCAGCTCGAGCGCGGCTTCGAAGACCTCGGTCGCGACGTCGCCGCGGTGATGGCGGCCGTCGACGAGCAGCTCGGCGAGTTCCGGATGCAGGCGAACTTCCAGATCCAGGTGCTGTCGTCGCTGTTCTTTCGCAACAAGGGCGCCTACGTCGTCGGCAAGATCGTCAACGGCTTTACCGAGACGCCGTTTGCGCTGCCGATTCTGCACGGCGAGCGCGGCAAGCTCGTCGTCGACGCGGCCCTGTTCGGCGAGGACGATCTCGAGCTGATCTTCAGCTTCGCCCGCGCCTACTTCATGGTGACGATGGAAGTGCCGTCGGCCTACGTCGACTTCCTGCGCTCGCTGATGCCGAGAAAGGCGAACTCCGAGCTCTACAGCGCACTCGGCCTGCAGAAGCAGGGCAAGAGCCTGTTCTACCGCGACCTGCTGATGCACATGCGCCACTCGTCGGACAAGTTCCGCATCGCGCCCGGCATCAAGGGCATGGTGATGCTCGTCTTCGACCTGCCGAGCTTTCCCTACGTGTTCAAGGTGATCAAGGACTTCTTCCCGCCGCAGAAGGAGACGACCCGCGAGCTGATCCAGGGCAAGTACCTGCTCGTCAAGCAGCACGACCGCGTCGGCCGGATGGCCGACACCCTTGAGTACAGCGACGTCGCGTTTCCGCTCGCCCGCTTCGACGAGGAGCTCGTCGCCGAGCTGCGCCAATTCTGCCCGAGCCTGCTCGAGGAGGACCGCGACACGCTCGTGATCCGTCACGTCTACATCGAGCGGCGAATGATCCCGCTCAACATCTACCTGCAGGAGGCCGCGCCCGAGCAGGTCGCGGCGGTCGTCGTCGAGTACGGCAACGCGATCAAGGACCTGGTGCGCGCCAACATCTTCCCGGGCGACATGCTGTGGAAGAACTTCGGCGTCACCCGCCACGGCAAGGTCGTCTTCTACGACTACGACGAGATCGAGTACCTCACCACCTGCAACTTTCGCCGGGTCCCCGAGGCGCGCACCGAGGAAGACGAGCTCGCGAGCGAGGTCTGGTACAAGGTCGGCCCGAAGGACGTCTTCCCCGAGACCTTCGCGCCGTTCCTGCTCGGCAATCCGGCGGTGCGTGAGGTCTTCCTCGCCCATCACGCCGACCTGCTCGAGCCGGCATTCTGGCAAGGCCACAAGCAGGAAATCCTGGCCGGCTACGTGCATGATGTCTTCCCATACGAAGCGAAGAAGCGCTTCGCGGCCCGGCGCCGGCGCGCCGCGGCGCCGTCTTCCGTTTGCTGACTCTCGAACCAGGAGCCTCCCATGGCCGACTCCATCGTCATCGTTTCCGCAGCCCGCACTCCCATCGGCGGCATGCTCGGCGACTTCAGCGCGCTCGCCGCGCACCAGCTCGGCGGCGTCGCGATCAAGGCCGCGGTCGAGCGCGCCGGCATCACCGGCGACGCCGTCGACGAGGTCCTGATGGGCAACTGCCTGATGGCCGGGCAGGGGCAGGCGCCGGCGCGCCAGGCGGCGCTCGGCGCCGGCCTGCCGCAGTCGGCAGGCGCGGTGACGCTCTCGAAAATGTGCGGCTCCGGGATGCGGGCGATGATGTTCGCGAGCGACATGCTGAAGGCCGAAAGCGCCGAGATCGTCGTCGCCGGCGGGATGGAGAGCATGACCAACGCGCCGCATCTCACATTCGTGAGGAAGGGCGTGCGCTACGGCGCGGCGCAGCTGTACGACCACATGGCGCTCGATGGCCTCGAGGACGCCTACGACCGCGGCCGTGCGATGGGCGTCTTCGCCGAGGAGTGCGTCGCCAAGTACGCCTTCACGCGCGAGGCGATGGACCAGTTCGCGATCAGCTCGACCGAGCGCTCGAAGAAGGCCAACGAGGACGGCAGCTTCGCCTGGGAGATCGCGCCCGTCTCGATTCCTGGCAAGGCAGGCGAGACGGTGATCAAGCTCGACGAGCAGCCGTTCAAGGCCAAGCTCGACAAGATCCCTGGCCTGAAGCCGGCGTTCAAGAAGGACGGCACGATCACCGCGGCGACGTCGTCGAGCATCTCCGACGGCGCTGCCGCGCTTGTCCTCATGCGCGAATCGACCGCGTCGCGGCTCGGCACGAAGCCGATTGCGCGCCTCGTCGGCCACAGCGTCCATGCGCAGGCGCCGAGCTGGTTCACGACAGCGCCCGTCGGCGCGATCCAGAAGCTGCTCAAGAAGACCGGCTGGAGCGTCAAGGACGTCGACCTCTGGGAAGTCAACGAGGCATTCGCCGCGGTGACGATGGCAGCGATGACCGAGTTCAAGCTCGCGCACGAGATCGTCAACGTCCACGGCGGCGCCGTCGCGCTCGGCCACCCGATCGGCGCGAGCGGCGCGCGCATCGTCGTCACGTTGCTCGGCGCGCTGAAGAAGCAGGGCAGGAAGAAGGGCGTCGCGGCACTCTGCATCGGCGGCGGCGAGGCGACCGCGGTTGCGGTCGAGATGCTCTGACCTGACACGGGGACGCGGTGCTCGGCACGCATTCGCTCGCCGTCTTCGCGACGACGGTGCTGGTCGTCAACGCGACACCAGGCGTCGACATGATGCTGGTGCTGACGCGAACCCTGCGCCACGGCGTCGTCGGCGGCCTCGCCGCCGCCCTCGGCGTCGCCTCTGGATGTGTCGTCCACACCCTGGTCGCGGCGTTCGGCCTGGCGGCGCTGCTGGCGGCATCGAGCGCCGCCTTCGCGGCGGTGAAGTGGGCCGGTGCCGCGTACCTCCTCTGGCTCGCGTTCGGCATGTTGCGCGAAGGGCTGCGGCCGGGCGCGGCGGGCGTCGTCGACGCCACGCGTGCCGCGAGCCCCGGCGCGGCGCGGCTCTTCGTTCAGGGATTGCTGACCAACGTCCTCAACCCGAAGGTCGCGATCTTCTTCCTCGCGCTCTTGCCGCAGTTCATCGAGGGCGACGCGCCGCGAAAGCTGCTGGCGTTCCTCTTCCTCGGCGCTTGGTTCGTCGTCCAGGGCGCCGTCTTCCTGATCGCGGTCGTGCTCCTCGTCGCGCCGCTCGGCCGCTGGCGTGTGCGGGCGGCGCCTCGCCGCGGCCTGCGCGTCGCCGGCGCCGCCCTCTTCGCCTGGCTCGCCATTCGGCTGGCGCTGATCGAGCGCGCCTGATGGCAGCGGTCGCGAGTGCCGACGGCCATGCCACCGCGCTCGCCGCGGTCGGCGAGACGTTCACGCGGCGCGCGCTCTTCAGCGACGACAAGATCCGCGCCTTCGCGATCTCGGTCGACGACCACAACCCGCTCCACCACGACGTCGCCGCGGCACGCGCCGCCGGCTACCGCGGTCTGATCGCGTCGGGAACGCAGCTCGGCAGCGTCTTCATGGCGATGACGGCGAGCCATTTTGCGAGGCCCGCGGCCGACGGCCGGCCGCGGCTCGGTCTGGGCCTCGGCTTCGAGATCTTCTTTCGCGGCCCGGTCTATGCCGACGAGGACATCGATCTTCGCTGGACCGTCACCGGCATCGAATGGAAGAGCAGCCTCGGCGGCTGGATCACGCGGCTCGCCGGCGACGCGCGTGCGCGCGATCGGCTGCTCCTCGAAGGCACCGGCACGCTGCTTGTGCGCGCGCCGCAACGCAAAGGCTTCCCATGATCCTCGACGACGACCATCGCGCAGTGCAGGATGCGGTCCGCGGCTACGTCCAGGACTGCATCGCGCCGAAGGCGGCGGCGTGGGATCGCGGCGCGCACTTTCCGAGGGACGAGCTGCAAGGTCTTGCCGCGCTCGGCTGCTACGGCGTCGCGGTGCCGGCCGAGTATGACGGCGCCGGCCTCGACTATCTTGCGCTCGCCGTCATTCTCGAGGAGATCGCCGCTGGCGACGGCGCGACGTCGACGATCGTCAGCGTCAACAACTGCCCGGTCTGCTCGATCCTGATGGCGTTCGCGAACGAGGCGCAGAAGGACGCGTGGCTGAAGCCGCTCGCGCGCGGCGCGATGCTCGGCGCGTTCTGCCTGACCGAGCCGCACGTCGGCTCGGAAGCGGGCGGCCTGCGCACGACCGCCGTCCGCGACGGCGACGGCTACGTTCTCGAGGGTGTCAAGCAGTTCATCACCAGCGGCAAGAACGGCGACGTGGCGATCGTCATGGCCGTCACCGACAAGGCGGCCGGCAAGCGCGGCATCAGCGCCTTCGTCGTGCCGACGAAGACGCCGGGCTACGTCGTCGCCCGCCTCGAGGACAAGCTCGGCCAGCACGCGAGCGACACGGCGCAGATCGTGTTCGAGAGCTGCCGCGTCCCGGCCGCGAACCGCCTCGGCGAGGAAGGGCAGGGCCTGAAGATCGCGCTCTCGGGCCTCGAAGGCCGCGCGCGCCATGCCCACAGCCTGCGACGCGATGCCGATGCGCCCGCCCTCCAGCCCGGACAGCGCGATCTTCAGGCCCTGGCCTTCCGCGCCGATCAGGTTGGCCGCCGGGATGCGGCAGTCCTCGAACAGG
>DATAYY010000042.1:0-20121 GCA_036272325.1 Caldimonas sp.
ATGAGGAGATCGCAGCCGTCGAGCGCACGCACGTCCGCAGTCGGCGCGACGAGCGCGAGGAGCTTCGCCTCGCGCGCCGCGTCGAGGCCACCGCGCGCGACCTGCGCCGCCGTCACCTTGCGGATCGAAGCCAAGCCGGCCGCGGCCTTCTCGGTCGAGACGTCCTTCAGGACACAAGGAAGCCCACGCGAAGCGTTCGCATGCGCGATGCCCGCGCCCATCATGCCGGCGCCGAGGATGCCGACCCTGGTCGGCCGCCAGGTCGGAAACCCTTGCGGCCTCGCCTTGCCGGAGCGGATCGCCTGGAGGTCGAAGAAGAACGCCTGGATCATGTTCTTCGCGGTTTGGCCGACCATGACCTTGGCGAGCTTTCTCGCCTCAATCCGGACCGCGCTGTCGAAATCGACGAGGGCGCCTTCGACCATCGCCTCGAGGATCGCCTGCGTCGCGGGATAGAGGCCCCGCGTCTTCTGCGCCAGCATGGCAGGCGCGACCGCGAGCGCGGCGGCGACCTTCGGGCTCGACGGCGTGCCGCCGGGCATGCGGTAGTCCTTGCGGTCCCACGGCTGGACCGCGTCCGGATGGGCTTCGATCCACGCGACCGCCTGCGTGCGCAGGTCGTCGGCGCTCGCGCCGAGGCCGTCGACCCAGCCGATCGCGAGCGCCTCACGCGGGCCGGACAGCTTGCCTTCGAGCAGATACGGTTGCGCCGCCATCAGGCCGAGCGTGCGCACCGTCTTCGTGATCCCGGTCGCGCCCGGGATGAGGCCGAGCGAGACCTCGGGCATGCCGAAGCGGATCTTCTCGTCGTCGAGCGCGAAGCGCGCGTGGCCGATCAGCGCGACCTCCCAGCCGCCGCCGAGCGCCGAGCCGGCGAGGAGCGAGACGACCGGCCGACCGAGCGTCTCGAGCTTGCGGTAGCTCGCGGTCAGCGTCTGAATCTCGTGAAAGCCGGGGACTGCATCCTTCGCCTCGAGCTTGAGAACGCCTTTCAGCGCCGCGCCGGCGAAGAACGTCGACTTGGCCGATGCGAGCAGGACGCCGCGAATCCGCTCCTTGTCGGCAACCGCCTGCGCCGCGGCAGCGGCGAGGTCGCGCTGCCACGCCGCGGTCATCGTGTTGACGGCGGCACCGGGAGCGTCGAAGGTGATCGTCAACAGCCCGTCGGCAGCGATCTCGTAGCGCAGCGTCTCCATGGGCATCTCGTCAGACGCGCTCGACGATGGTCGCGATGCCCATCCCACCGCCGACGCACAGGGTGACGAGGCCGCGCTTGAGCTTTCGGCGCTCGAGCTCGTCGAGCAGCGTGCCGACGAGCATCGCACCGGTTGCGCCGAGCGGGTGGCCCATCGCGATCGCGCCGCCGTTGACGTTGACCTTCTCGTGCGGAACGCCCATCTCGCGCATGAACCGCATCGGCACCGCGGCAAACGCCTCGTTGACCTCGAACAGATCGATGTCGTCGACCGTCAGCCCCGCCTTCGCGAGCGCCTTGCGCGTCGCCGGCATCGGGCCGGTGAGCATGATCGTCGGATCGGCGCCCGAGAGTGCCGTCGCGACGATGCGGCCGCGCGGCGCGAGGCCGAGCGACTTGCCCATCGCCTCGCTGCCGACGAGCACCGCGGCGGCGCCGTCGACGATTCCCGAAGAGTTGCCCGCGGTGTGGACGTGTGCGATGCGCTCGACCTCGGGATAGCGGGCGAGCGCGACGGCGTCGAACCCCATCGCGCCGAGCTCGGCGAACGCGACCTTGAGCTGGCCGAGGCCTTCGAGCGTCGTCCGCGGCTTGATGAACTCGTCGCGCTCGAGAACGGCGATGCCGATCTCGTCCTCGACCGCGATCACCGAGCGGTCGAAGAGCCCTGCGCCCTGCGCCGCGGCAGCGCGCTGCTGCGACGTCAGCGCGTAGCGGTCGACGTCTTCGCGATCCCAGCCGGCGAGCGTCGCGATCAGGTCGGCGCCGATCCCCTGCGGAACGAAGCCGGTCGCGAAGTTGGTCGCGGGGTCCTGCGACCAGGCGCCGCCGTCGCTGCCGATCGGCACCCGCGACATGCTCTCGACGCCGCCGGCGACGACGAGGTCTTCCCAGCCGCTCGCGACCTTCTGCGCCGCGAGGTTCACCGCCTCGAGGCCCGAGGCGCAGAAGCGGTTGATCTGGACGCCGGCGACCTTGACGTCCCAGCCGGCCTTCAGCGCCGCCGTCTTGGCGATCACCGAGCCCTGCTCGCCGACCGGCGAGACGACTCCCATGACGACGTCGTCGAGCGCCGCCGGGTCGAAGCCGTGACGCTGCTGCAGCTTGACGAGCAGGCCGGCGAGCAGGTCGACCGGCTTGATCTCGTGCAGGCTGCCGTCCTTCTTGCCCTTGCCGCGCGGCGTGCGGACGGCGTCGAAGATCATGGCGTTCGGCATGGCGATTCCTCGATGGCGCGGCGGGCCGGGTCGCCCGTTCGCATTGACAATCGATTATCCGGCTGGGCACACTGGCCGACAACCAAGCAAGTGCTTGGTTGAATCGTTGACCGGCCCTGCCTCGATGAGCTCGTATCGATCGATCTTCGCGCCCGGACTCCTGCGCGGCCAGGTGGCCGTCGTCACCGGCGGCGGCTCCGGGATCGGCCGCTGCACGGCGCACGAGATCGCGTCGCTCGGCGCCGCCGTCGCGATCGTCGGGCGGACCGAGGCAAAGCTCGCTGCGGTGCAGGGCGAGATCGAAGGTGCCGGCGGCATCTGCTCGACCCACGTCTGCGACATCCGCGAGGAAGCGCAGGTCCAGGCCGCCGTCGGCGCCGTGCTCGAACGCCATGGCCGGATCGACGCGCTCGTCAACAACGCCGGCGGCCAGTTCCCGGCCAGGCTCGCGGCGATCAGCGCCAAGGGCTGGGACGCCGTGGTGCGCAACAACCTTACCGGCGGCTTCCTGTTCGCACGCGAGTGCGTCAACCAGTGGATGCTGAACGACGCCGCTGCTCGTCCGGGCGGCGCGATCGTCAACATCGTCGCCGACATGTGGGGCGGCATGCCGGGCATGGGCCACTCGGGAGCGGCGCGCGCCGGCATGGTCAACTTCACCGAGACGGCGGCGCTCGAGTGGGCGCCGGTCCGCGTCAACGCCGTCGCGCCGGGCTGGATCGCGTCGAGCGGCCTCGACAAGTACCCGCCCGAGATGACGGCGACGCTGCGGACGATGCGATCGCTCGTTCCGCTGCAACGGCTCGGCACCGAAAGCGAGGTCTCGGCCGCGATCGTCTTTCTCCTTACGCCGGCGGCGGGGTTCGTCTCCGGCGCGTGCCTGCGCGTCGACGGCGCCGCGCCGAACGCGAAGCGGATCTGGCCCGAGGTCGGCAGCGGCGGATCGACGACACCGTTCGACGGCTTTCACCTGGCGACGACGCCGCGCGTGCTGCGCGACGAGTGACGACGGTGCCCGCTCTCGCCCTCGAGCTCGACACGCGCAGCGACGCGTTCGCCGCCAACCGCACCCACACGCTGGCGCTGATCGACGAGTGGCGCAGGGTCGAGGCGCGCACGCGCGCCGCGAGCGCGAAGGCGGCGCCGCTGTTCGAGCGCCGCGGCCAGTTGCTGCCGCGCGAGCGGGTGGCGCGGCTGCTCGATCCCGGCGTGCCGTTCCTCGAGCTGTCGACGCTTGCCGGCTGGCGGCAGGACGTCGACGACGCCGAGCGTTCGGTCGCCGGCGGCGGCGCGATCGCCGGCATCGGCGTCGTCTCCGGGGTTCGCGTCCTCGTCCTCGCCGACGATTCAGGCATCGACGCCGGCGCGCTGCAGGCGCAGGGGCTCGAGAAGGTCCTGCGCGCGCAGCAGATCGCGCTCGACAACAAGCTGCCGTTCGTCCATCTCGTCGAGTCGGCGGGCGCCAACCTGCTCAAGTACCGCGTCGAGCAGTTCGTCCGCGGCGGCGCCTTGTTCTGCAACCTCGCGCGGCTGTCGGCCGCTGGACTGCCGGTGATCGCGATCGTGCACGGCTCATCGACGGCGGGCGGTGCCTACATGACGGGTCTCGCCGACCACGTGATCATGGTCCGCGGCCGCGCCCGTGCGTTCCTCGCCGGGCCGCCGCTCCTCAAGGCGGCGACCGGCGAGGTCGCGACCGACGAGGCGCTCGGCGGCGCCGACATGCACGCCGCCGTCTCCGGCCTCGCCGAGCACGTCGCCGACGACGACGCGAGTGCGCTCGCCGTCGGTCGCGCACTGGTCGCGGCCTTCGGCTGGCAGCCGTGCGCGACGTGGCCCGACGGACCGCCGCCGCGCTTCGACGCCGAAGAGCTGCTCGGCGTGTTCGGTGCCGACGCCAAGAAGCCGGTCGACATGCGCCACGTCATCGCCCGCATCGTCGATGCGTCCGATTTCCTCGAGTTCAAGGCCGAGTACGGGCCCGGCACCGTATGCGGCCACGCCGCGATCGCCGGCTTTCGGGTCGGCATCATCACCAACAACGGCCCGCTCGATCCTGCCGGCAGCACCAAGGTCACCCACTTCGTCCAGGCGTGCTGCCAGGTCGGCCAGCCGATCGTCTGGCTGCAGAACACGACCGGCTTCATCGTCGGCACCGAGGCCGAGCGCGCCGGCATGATCAAGCACGGCTCGAAGCAGATCCAGGCGCTCGCCAACGCGACGGTGCCGCAGCTCACCATCCACTGCGGCGCCTCGTTCGGCGCCGGCAATTACGGCATGTGCGGCAGAGCGTTCGGGCCGCGCTTCGTCTTCAGCTGGCCGACGGCGAAGACCGCGGTGATGGGCGCCGAGCAGGCGGCCGGCACGATGGAGATCGTGATGCGCGAAGGCGCGGTGCGCAAGGGCGAGGCGGTCGACGAAACGCGCCTGGCGGCGCTGAAGGCGCAGATCACGTCGACCTTCGAGCGCCAGTCGGGCGCGTTCCACACCTCGGGGCTGCTGCTCGACGACGGCCTCATCGATCCGCGCGACACGCGCCGCGTCCTCGCCCTCGCCCTCGCCGTCTGCGACGAGGCGGCGCGGCGCACACTTCGCCCCATGCAGTTCGGCGTCGCCCGTCCGTAGCGCCCGGCGACGCCCCGGAGACGACGATGCAGATGAGCCACGAGCACCACGAGATCCAGCGCACGCTGAAGCGCTTCATCGACGAGGAGATCAACCCGCACGTCGACGAGTGGGAAGCCGCGGAGCAGTTTCCCGCGCACCAGGTTTTCAAGGGCCTCGGCGAGCTCGGCCTGCTCGGCCTCACCAAGCCCGAGAAGTACGGCGGGATGGCGCTCGACTACTCGTTCTCGGTCGCGATGGCCGAGACGCTCGGCCACATCCACTGCGGCGGCGTGCCGATGGCAATCGGCGTCCAGACCGACATGGCGACCCCGGCGCTCGCCCGCTTCGGCAGCGAGTCGCTCTGCCGCGAATTCCTGGTGCCGGCGATCGCCGGCGACGCCGTCGGCTGCATCGGCGTCTCCGAGCCGGGCGCCGGCTCGGACGTCGCGAGCATCAAGACGACGGCGCGAAAGGACGGCGGCGACTACGTCATCAACGGCGCCAAGATGTGGATCACGAACAGCCTCCAGGCCGACTGGATGTGCCTGCTCGCCAACACGTCGGAAGGCGCGGCACACAAGAACAAGAGCCTGATCATGGTGCCGATGACGACGCCCGGCGTCGTCAAGGCGCAGAAGATCAGGAAGATCGGGATGATGTCGAGCGACACCGGCCTGATCCACTTCGACGACGTGCGCGTCCCGCAGACCCACCGCGTCGGCGAGGAAGGCATGGGCTTCACCTACCAGATGATGCAGTTCCAGGAGGAACGTCTCTGGGCGGCGGCGCACGCGATCCAGGCGCTCCTCAACACGATCCAGATGACCGCCGACTACGCCCGCGAGCGGCAGATCTTCGGCAAGAGCGTGCTCGACCACCAGGTCGTCCATTACAGGCTCGCCGAGTTGAAGACCGAGGTCGAGTCGTTGCGCGGCCTGGTCTACATGGCGACCGAGAAGTACATCGCTGGCGAGGATGTCACCGAGTGGGCGTCGATGGCCAAGCTGAAGGCGTGCCGGCTCGGCCGCATGGTTCCTGACGCCTGCATGCAGTACTGGGGCGGCATGGGCTACACCTGGGACAACCCGGTCGCACGGCACTATCGCGACGGCCGCCTCGGCTCGATCGCCGGTGGCGCCGACGAAGTGATGCTCGGCATCATCGCCAAGTACATGCACACGCTGCCGTCGCGGCGCTGATGCTGGCGACGCTGCTCATCGCCAACCGCGGCGAGATCGTCGCGCGGATCGCCACGACGGCGAAGCGCCTCGGCGTCGCGACCGTGGCGATCGCCTCCGACGCCGATCGAGGCGCGCCGTTCACCGCGGCGTGCGACCGTGTCGTCGCGATCGGCGGCACCTACGCCGCCGATTCGTACCTGCGCGTCGACACGATCGTCGCCGCCGCGCGCGCGAGCGGCGCGCAGGCGGTCCATCCGGGCTACGGCTTCCTCGCCGAGAGCGCCGCGTTCGCCGACGCGGTCGAGGCCGCGGCCCTGGTCTGGGTCGGCCCGCCGCCGGCGGCAATGCGCGCGATGGCCGACAAGGCGGCGGCACGGCAGCGCATGACGGCTGCGGGCGTTCCGGTGCTGCCAGGCTACGACGGCGCGGACCAGTCGCCGGAGACGCTTTGCAAAGAGGCCCGCGCGCTCGGCTTTCCGCTCATGGTCAAGGCCGCGGCCGGCGGTGGCGGCCGCGGCATGCGCCACGTCGCCAGCGACAACGACCTCGCTGCGGCGATCGCGTCCGCCGCGGCGGAAGCACGGGCGGCGTTCGGCGACGCGCGGTTGCTGCTCGAGCGCGCCGTCGACGACGCCCGCCATGTCGAGATCCAGGTCTTCGCCGACGCGCACGGCAACGTGGTCCACCTCGGCGAGCGCGACTGCTCGCTGCAGCGTCGCCACCAGAAGCTGGTCGAGGAGGCGCCCTCGCCTGCGGTCTCGCCGGCGCTGCGCCGCCGGATGGGCGAGGTCGCGGTGACGGTTGCGCGCGCGGTCGGCTACCGCGGTGCCGGCACGGTCGAATTCCTGCTCGGTCGCGACGGCACGTTCTGGTTCATCGAGATGAACACGCGGCTGCAGGTCGAGCACGCGGTGACGGAAGCGCTGGTCGGCCTCGACCTCGTCGAGTGGCAGCTTCGCGTCGCCGCCGGCGAGCCGCTGCCGTGGCCGCAGGAGGCGCTGCTCGCGCGGTTCGAATCGGGCGGCCACGCCGTGGAAGCGCGCTTGTGCGCGGAGGATCCGGCACAGGGTTACCTGCCGCAGTCCGGAGCCATCGTTCGCTGGCGGCCGCCGGCGGGAGTGCGGACCGAGCACGCCCTCGCCGACGGCGCCGCGGTGCCGCCGTTCTACGACTCGATGCTCGCCAAGCTGATCGCGCACGCGCCGACGCGCGGCACTGCGCTCGAACGCCTGGCCGCGGCGCTCGATGCGACCGTGTGCTGGGGCGTCACGACCAACCGCGCGTTCCTCGCCCGCGTGCTGCGCGATCCCGACGTCGCGGCGGGCGATCTCGACACGACCTTTCTCGGCCGCCGCTTCGGCGACGATGCCGCTCGCGCGACGCCGGCTCCCGGCTGGCTCGAAGCCGTCGCGGCAGCGTCGCTCGCCCTGCTGCCGAGGGCGGCGCTCGCTCCGCTCTGGGACGGCTGGTCGTCGTCGCCGGCGCTCGACACCACGGTTGCCATCGAGGTCGCCGGCGGGACGCGGCGCTGGCAGCTGAGCGGGACCCGATCCGCGTTCGATGCCCGCTCCGAGACGGCGACGTACCGGATCGAACGGCTGGCGCGCCGACGCGATGACGAACTGATGCTCGACCTCGTCGTCGACGGCCGCGCAACGCGCGTTCTCGCCGGGATCGGCGACGACACGTGCCACTGGCAGGCCGACGGCAACGAGCTGGCCGCGACCGACCTGCGCCTGCGCGGCCGCTCGCGCCAGCAGTCCGGTGGATCGGGACTCCTCGTCGCGCCGATGCACGGACGCGTCACGCAAGCGTGCGTTGCAGCCGGCGCCGAGGTCGCCGCCGGCGCACTGCTCCTCGTCATCGAGGCGATGAAGATGGAGCATCAGGTCCGCGCCCCGCACGCGGGGCGGATCGCCTCGCTGCACGTGCGCGCCGGCGACCAGGTCGCGGCGCGCCAGCCACTGGTCGAGGTCACGGCGTGAGCGCGGTGCCCGCCATCGACAGCGACGAGCGCGCCAACCGTGACACCTTTCGCGCCAGCGTCCGTCGCTTCGTCGAGCGCGAGATCGCGCCGCACGTCGACGCGTGGGACGAAGCCGGCGCCTTCCCGCGCGAGCTCTACGCCAAGGCTGCCGCCGCCGGCCTGATCGGCCTCGGCTACCCCGAGCATCTCGGCGGCACGCCGGCACCGATCGCGTGGCGACTGATCGCCGGCGAGGAAGTCGCGCGCGCCGGCAGCGGCGGCCTGCTCGCAAGCCTCTTCTCGCACGCGATCGGGCTGCCGCCGATCGTCGCCCGCGGCAGCGCCGAGTTGCAGCAACGAGTCGTCCCCGACGTTCTCGCCGGCAGGAAGATCGCAGCGCTCGCCATCACCGAGCCCGGCGCCGGGTCCGACGTCGCCCGCATCGCCTGCCGCGCACGCCGCGACGGCGACGACTGGATCGTCGACGGCGAGAAGACGTTCATCACCTCAGGCATGCGCGCCGACTGGATCACGGTCGCGGTCCGTACCGGCGGCCCCGGAGCGGGCGGCATCTCGCTGCTCGCCGTTCCCGGCGATGCGCCCGGGCTCGAGCGAACCCTGCTCGCCAAGATGGGCTGGTGGTGCAGCGACACCGCGCGACTCTCGTTCGCCGGCTGTCGCGTGCCGGCCCCGAACCTCGTCGGCGAGGAGAACACGGGCTTTCGCGCGATCATGGACAATTTCAACGGCGAGCGGCTGCTGATGGCGTCGTCGGCGTGCGCTTTCGCCGCCGTCTGCTTCGACGAAGCGCTCGCCTGGGCACGCCAGCGCAAGACCTTCGGCCAGCGGCTGGTCGAGCATCAGGTCGTCCGCCACAAGCTGGCCGACATGCGGATGCGCGTCCTCGCCGCCCGCGCCTGGATCGATGCGCTCGCCGGGCGCTACGACGCCGGCCCGCTCGACGCCGAGACCGTCGCCGAGCTCTGTCTGCTGAAGAACCATGCGACGCAGGCGATGCAGTTCTGCGCCGACCAGGCAGTGCAGATCCTCGGTGGTGCGGGCTTTGTCCGCGGCACCAAGAGCGAACGGATCTACCGCGAGGTGAAGGTGATGATGATCGGCGGCGGCAGCGAGGAGATCATGAAGGAGCTGGCGGCGCGCCAGCTGGGCCTGTGAGCGGCCCCCGCGGCGCGGCCGCGACGACCGCGTTCGAGGCCGAGTTCGTCGGCGCGCTGAAAGGGCTGTTCGAAGAACGCATCCCCTTCAACACCGTCCTCGGGCTCGAGGTCGAATCGCTGGCGGCGAGCGGCGTCACCGGCAGCCTCGCGATGCGGCCTGAATTGATCGGCCACTACGCGCACCATCGCCTGCACGGCGGCGTCATCAGCGCAGCCCTCGACGCGATGGCCGGGCTCGCCGTCATGGCGGCGATCGGCGCGCGCCACATGGACGAGCCGCCGGCCGAGCGACTGCGGCGGTTCGGCAAGCTCGGCACGATCGACCTGCGGATCGACTACCTGCGGCCGGCGACCGGCGAGCGCTTCACGTTGCGCGGCGAGGTGCTGCGACTCGGCTCGCGCGTCGCGACGACGCGGATGGAGTTCGGTGACGCCGAAGGCAAGCTGCTCGCGACCGGCAGCGCTGCCTACATCGTCTCCTGACGACCGGCGCCCCACGGCCGATCGGCGCTAGGGCGATCTCCCCCGACACCCGACGAAGGTATCGAGCGCACGGTCGTAGGTCGGCGTCGTCACGTCGAAGAGTCCGAGCGCCGGGCGGTAGAGGTCGTCGTGGGTCTGCGGCACGTCGAGGCGCCGGCCGACGCAGGCGAGGTCGATGCCGCGCTCGGTCGCGAGCGCGCTGCCGATCCAGCATGAGCGCCGACAGCGCCGCGAGAACGATGACGAACGGCGCCGCCGCCGAGACGAGCATGCCCACCCCGCCGCCAAAGCGATAGAGCTCGGGCCAGAGCGCGAGATTGCCGACGACGGCGAGCCAGAGAGCGAGCAATGCGATCGCCCGCGGCGAGCGCGGCCGGCGAACGCGATCGCGCCAGGACAAATGGAGGGGCGCGTCGGTCAAGTCGGTGCGCAATCTTTCGGCACAAGGGACGGCGGCGTTCCGCTTCGACATCGCAGCGTTCGCGTTGCCCGGCCGCCGCCGGCAAGCTATTCTCACTTGACCAAGCAAGCAGTTGCTTTCCCCAGGATGCGCTGACGCACGTGCCCAGGAACGCGAAGAACGGCAACAACAACCGGCGCGGCGATCTCGTCCGTGCCGCAGCGCAGCTGTTTCGCCAGAAGGGCTTCGACGGCACGACGATCCGCGACATCGCCGATGCCGTCGGCATGCGTTCCGGGAGCCCGTTCTATCACTTCGCGACCAAGCACGAGCTGCTGCTCGCGGTGATGGAAGAAGGTCTGCGGCTCGGCCTCGAGCGCACCCGCGCCGTCGTCGAGGCGCCGGGCCTGACGGCTGCCGAGCGCTTCCGCCGCCTCGTCCGCGTCCAGTTCGGCATCCTCCACGAGGCCGGCAGCGACTTCATCCCGGTGATGCTGTACGACTGGCGGTCGCTGCCGGCGCAGCACCGGCGCCGCATCGTCGACCTCAAGGACCGCTACGACGCGATCTGGCAAGCGACGCTCGATGACCTGCAAGCCGAGGGAAGGCTCGGCACCGATGCCCACGTCGCCCGGCTGATGATCCTCGGTGCGATCAACTACTCGGCGACGTGGTACCGCGCGCGGCCGCGCGGCCGGCGCGGCGTCGACCTCGAGACGCTCGCCGAGCAGACGACCGCCCTCTTCCTGCGCGAGGTGCCCGCATGACGACCAACACCATCCGCATCGATCGCGACCGCGAGATCTGGACCGTGACGATCGACCGCCCCGAGGTGCGCAACGCCGTCGACGGCCCGACGGCGCGCGCCCTCGCCGACGCGTTTCGCGCCTTCGACGACGACGCCAGCGCCAGCGTCGCGATCCTCACCGGCAGCGGCGGCCATTTCTGCGGCGGCGCGGACCTGCGCACGGTCGCGAGCGCGAGCTCGTCGAGTGATCCCGGCAGCGCGGCCGACGCGCTTGCGCTCGACGACGACATGGCGCACGACGGCCCGATGGGTCCGACCCGTCTCGAGCTTGCGAAGCCGGTGATCGCCGCCGTCGAAGGCTATGCGGTCGCCGGCGGTCTGGAGCTCGCGTTGTGGTGCGATCTGCGCGTCGCCGCCGCGTCGGCGACATTCGGCGTCTTTTGCCGCCGCTTCGGCGTGCCGCTCATCGACGGCGGCACGGTCCGGCTGCCGCGCCTCATCGGCGAGAGCCGGGCGATGGACCTGATCCTCACCGGCCGCGCCGTCGGCGCCGAGGAAGCGCTCGCGCTCGGCCTCGCGAACCGCGTCGTCGCCGACGGCCACGCGCTCGCATCGGCACACGCGCTGGCGCGAACAATCGCCGCGTTTCCGCAGCAGTGCCTGCGCAACGACCGACTGAGCGCACGACGCCAGCACGGTCTTGCCGGGCGCGACGCGCTGGCCCAGGAATTCGCGCTCGGCCGGGCAACGCTCGCTTCGGGCGAGGCCGAGCGAGGCGCGCGCCGCTTCGTCGGCGGCACCGGCAAGCACGGTCGCTTCGACGTCCCCTGATCGTCGCGGCCAGGGCCGGTCGCCCCCATGCGACGTGTCCGAAAACGGCGAGTCGCCGGCGGCGGCGTGACGATAATTGCGACATGACGATCGATGGCGACGCTGCCTACCAGGTGCTTCTCGCGCACGACGCGCGCTTCGACGGCCGACTTTTCGTCGGCGTGACATCGACCGGCGTGTACTGTCGGCCGATCTGCCGAGTTCGCATGCCCGCGCGCCGCAATTGCCGCTTCTTCGCATCGCCTGCGCAGGCCGAGGCGGCGGCCTTCCGGCCATGCCTGAAGTGCCGTCCCGAGATCGCCCCCGGACCGGGACTGCCGTGGACGGTGATGGATGCTTCGCGAACGCTTGCCCGCCAGGCCGCGAGCGCCCTCGACGAGATCGCCGCCCAAGGCGAGGTCCCGAGCGTCGCCGAGCTCGCGGCGAAGCTCGGCGTCAGCGACCGTCACCTGCGCCGGATCTTCTTTGCCGAGCATGGCGTGACCCCGCTGCAGTATTTGCAGACGCGCCGCTTGCTGCTCGCCAAGCAGCTCCTCACCGACACCCGGATGCCAATAGCGCAGGTCGCCCTGACGAGCGGATTCAAGAGCCTGCGCCGCTTCAACGCCGCGTTCCTCGGCGGCTACCGGATGAACCCGACGCGGCTGCGCCGCACGGCGCCGCGCGACGACGGCACACCCGGGAGGATGCGCGGCCGGGCGCCGGCGGCTGCGCTCGCAGCAGGCGAAGTAATGACGGTGAACCTCGCGTACCGTGCTCCGTTCGACGTCGATGCGCTGCTCGCCTTTCTTGCCGAGCGCGCGATCCCAGGCGTCGAAGTCGTGCTCGGGCGGACGGTCCGCCGCTCAGTCCGCGCCGGCGTCCTCGGCATTGCGCCGGGCTGGCTCGAGGCGCGCTTCGCGGACGACACGGCGCGCATCCGACTCTCGTTCGCGCCTTCGCTCGGCGCCGCGAGCGGCGCCGTCATCGCCGCCGCACGGCGCTGGCTCGACCTCGACGCGGCGCCGGCAACGATCGCCGAATCGCTGGTCGACCTGCCCGGCGCGCCGGGGCTGCGATTGCCGGGCAGCGTCGACGCCTTCGAGCTCGCCGTGCGCGCCGTCCTCGGTCAGCAGGTGACGGTCGCTGCGGCGCGGACGCTCGCACGCCGCCTCGTCGACCGCTTCGGCGCCGCCGTCGAAACGCCGTGGCCCGACGTCGCGCGCACCTTTCCTTCACCGGCTGAGCTCGCATCGGCGCCGCTCGAGCGCATCGCCGAACTCGGCATCATCCGCAACCGCGCGACGGCGATCCAGTCGCTCGCGGCGCAATGGGCGACGTTGGCGCCGTTGCTCGCCCCGGGCGCCGCCGCCGATGCGCTCGTCGAGCGGCTGTGCGAGCTGCCCGGCATCGGCCCGTGGACAGCGCACTACGTCGCGATGCGAGGCCTCGGCTGGCCTGACGCCTTCCCGCCGGGCGATGTCGCCGCCGCGAAGGCGATGCGCGCGCTGTTCGGCATCGCATCGGCACGCGACGTCGTCGTCCACGCCGAGCGCTGGCGGCCTTGGCGCAGCTACGCCCTTCTTCGTCTCTGGAATTCGCTGGGAGTCCTGCCATGACCATCGTGAATGAACCGATCCTGCTGCAATCCATCGTCGCTCAATCCCGCATCGCATCGCCGCTCGGCACGATGCTGCTTGCGCGCACGGAGCACGGGCTCGCCGGCGCCTGGTTCGAGCGGCAGAAGCACCACCCGGCCGACATCGACGCACCCGAGCGCGACGACGATCCCCTCCTCGTCTCGGCGGCTGCGCAGCTGCGCGATTACTTCGCCGGCGCGAGCTTCGACTTCGACATCCCGCTCGACCTGCAAGGGACCGATTTCCAATGCGGCGTCTGGCGGGTGTTGCTGCGAATCGCGCCGGGCGCGACATCAAGCTATGGCGAGATCGCGCGCGCGCTCGGCCTGCCTGCGGCGAGCCGTGCCGTCGGCGCCGCGGTCGGTCGCAATCCCGTATCGATCATCGTGCCGTGCCACCGCGTCGTCGGCAGCTCGGGGGCACTGACCGGCTACGCCGGCGGCCTCGATCGCAAGGCGTCGCTGCTTAGGATCGAGGCCGAGGGGGTTGGGCGTGAGCGCGGCGGCCAGCAACTGGAGCTGCATTGAGGCCGCGCGACATCCTCGAGCTCGTCGTTCTCGCCGCGCTCTGGGGCGCGGCGTTCCTCTTCATGCGGATCGCCGCGCCGGCGTTCGGGCCGGTTGCGCTGGTCTTCGTTCGCGTCGCCGGCGCGACCCTGCTGCTGGTGCCGATGCTCGCTGCCCGCGGCGATCTCGCCGCGCTGCGTGCCCACTGGCGAACGATCGCGGTCGTCGGCGTCCTGAACTCGGCGCTGCCCTTTCTCTGCTTCGCGTACGCGGCGCTCTCGATCACGGCCGGCCTGTCGGCGATCCTCAACTCGGCGACACCACTCTTTGCCGCCATCGTCGCCTGGCGCTGGCTCGGCGATCGCATGACGGCGCCGCGCATCGTCGGTCTCGCGATCGGCTTTGCTGGCGTGCTCTGGATCGGCTGGGACAAGGCCGACTTCAAGCCCGGGGGCTCGAGCTGGGCGATCGCGGCGTGTCTGCTCGCGACGCTCTCGTACGCAGTCGCGCCCAGCCTCACGAAGCGTCAGCTCGGCGGCGTGCCGCCGCTCGCCGTCGCCGCTGGCAGCCAGCTCGCCGCCGCCGTCCTGCTCGCAGTGCCTGCGCTGCTCTACTGGCCGGACGTCACGCCGGCGTCGCACAAGTGGCTCGCTGCCGGCCTGCTCGCCATCTTCGCGACCGGGGTCGCGTACATCCTGTACTTCCGTCTCATCGTCAACGCCGGGCCGACCAACGCGGTCGCGGTGACCTACCTCATTCCACTCTTCGCCGTGCTCTGGGGCGGCATCTTTCTCGGCGAGCGCGTGACGCTGCCGATCATCGTCAGCTGCGCCGTGATCTTTCTCGGCACCGCACTCGCGACCGGCGTCCTGGCGCCGCGCCGCCAGCGCCGTCTGGCGAGCGCAGGGGAGCCTGCGCCGCGTCCCTGAGCCGCGCCGGCGCGCGGACGGCGCCGTCAGGCGCAACGTTGTCGTGGGCGCGGCGAGGCACTGGTCAGCCGGTCACCGGCGCCGTCGCCGGTGGCACCGGCCGGCCAGCGGTATAGCCGCGCTGGAGCAGCAGCCAGCGCCACTTCGAGACGGCCCGGAGCGGCGTTGTCGGCCTGGTCGACGCATCGGCGATGGGCACCGGCTTGCCATGCGCCATCTGCAGCGTGATCGAGCGCGATGCTTCCGGGCAAGCCTTGCAGATCCAGTTGCGGCCGTCCTGGATCTGGCAATCGTTGAACTTGCCCGAGGGCTCTTTCGAGCCGACGGTCCAGAAGATCACCTCGTTGTGCGGCTTGAGCGCGCGGTAGCGGTAGCGGGTTCCCGCCTTCACCTTGCCGCTGCAGCGATCGCCGCTCCAGCTGCCGTCCGCGCAATCGGCGGTATAGACCGTTCGTTCGCCCTGCATCGTCACGAAATCCGAAGCCCAGGCAGCGAACCCGAGGCACGCGACGAGCGCGGTCACGAAAGCCCAGACTCGAACCATCGGCAATCATCTCCAGCGCCGGGGGCTGGCGCGCGGGGCATTGTGCACCGTCCCGGCGCGACTGCTCCAGAAGCGGGCGCTATGCCCGCGGCGGCTCAACGGGCACGTGCCCGGGCTCGTCAGGACGACCCGGGATCTTGGTGCCGTCGTCGGGCTCGACCGGCAAGGCATCGGGCTCTGGCTCGTCGGTCTGCGGCAGACCTGGCAAGGTGGCCATGGCGTTCTCGGCGGGAGGGACGCGCGATGATGACGCGCATCGTCGCCTCCCGCGAGCATCGGCGCGCCGGCAGCAGGGGTTCTAGCGCGCACCTCGCAGCGATCCGGCGTTCTGCAGCAACGGCACCTGGTAGGGATTGATCACGACCGGTTTGCTGGGCCCGATGCCAACGCCGTTCGACGGCATCGACTGCGGCCCCGGGCCGGCCGGCGCGGCGACGACGAGCGCGAACGTATTGCTCGCTGGGCGGCCGCCTTCACGGGCCGGCCCGGCCGCAGCGGCGACGGCAGGGATCGCCGTGACGGCAGCGAGCAGCAGAGGACCAAGAAATGCACGTGCCATGGCGAAGTCCGGTTCGTACCTCGATATCGGCATGGCCAAACCGCCGCTGAAGGGGCTCCGGCGGCGAAGTGGACCAACGGCAACGATCCGGCGCCCGACTCGGCGACAGGTCGCAGCCCAACAGCAAATCGGACCCTGAGGCCCGTTTGCGTTTCGATCTGACGGAGTCGATGGGCCTCTACGTCAGGCACGACCCTCGCCGAGCCGAGATGCACCGTAGCGTCCTTCCTCGGTCGGCGCCGGTAGCGAGGCCGTCGGGTAGCGCTTACAGGCCAACGCCGCGAGCATGAGAGCCGCGCACTGCACCATGCCGATCACCAGGCGCAGTTCGAGCCCCAGAACCGGGCCCAGGGCCTTGGACTCGGCAACCGACAGCACCAGGTGCCTTGCCGTCGATCCTCTGCGGGCGCCACCGGGGGATCGATGGAGAGGAGCCCACGCTGAACAGGCCGGGCTTGGCGTGAAAGAAGGCGTTCGAGAAGTACTAAGAGCTTCCTTTCTCGAGGAGGTACGCGCAGGAAGCCCACGACGAGGGCGAAGGCGCCGTACCAGCGGTCGCAGATCCGCAGCAGCGGTGCGTCGGCGACGCGGTCAGGGTCGCCCACTCGACGGCGAGACAGCCCACACGGCCCGAACACCGTCGCGAAATGCAGGAACGAGAAGAACGCGCTGACCATGGCTTACCCCGCCGTAGAGACGCTTACCCCGCCGGAGAGACCCGAACGACCGGCAGACTCGAGCTCAGCGTCGCCAAGGATGGCGAGCCTTCGGAGCGTCTCGCATGAACGCTCCGCCGCCGCGTTGCGGCATCTCTTTGTCGTGCGGTCGCCGGGTGGACCGGCAAGAATGGTCGGCCTCGTCGGACCGGAGCGCATCCATGACCGAGAACGGCATCACCACGCTCAAGAGCGCGTATTCGATCGATGAAACGGTCGCGCGCGTCGAGGCGCTCCTGCGGGCGCGCGCAATCACGCTCGTCGCCGTGATCGACCACGGCGGCGAGGCCGCGAAGGTCGGCCTGCATATGTCGCCCACGAAGCTGCTCGTGTTCGGCGACCCGCGGGCGGGTACGCCGGTGATGGTGGCCGCACCTAGCATTGCCATCGACCTTCCGCTCAAGCTCCTCGTGAGCGAGGACGATGCAGGCCATGTCTGGGTGTCGTACAACTCGCCTCGATACCTCATCGATCGGCATCGGGTATCGCCCGATCTCGCCGCGCCGCTTGCCGCGGTCGAGACGCTCGCGGTAGCTGCTTCGAAACGGTGAACCCGCAGGCGGTTTCCAGACGGGGCGACACGGCGGGAAAGCCGCCCACAAGAAACGACCTGAGCGACGCGGCCGGGCCGTCTTTCGCACCTAGACGATGAGGGCCGGACGTTCGGCGTCCGCGGGCGGACGATTCGCTGCCCTGGGACCACTCCCGCACCTTGTCTGAGCGTGTCGTCCTGGCCGCGGCGTCGGCAAACGCGTGACCGCAGCGCGCGCGGAAAACGCACGGGCGGCGCGTGGCGGCACGGCGCTTGCTCGAAACGACGACGGCTAATCGACGACCTCAAGGATGTCCCACCCCGCGACGCTCGAATTCCTCCTCGCGCACGACTTGCGCGAGGTCGCCGACAACGTGCTCGCCGAGTTTGAGCAGTTCTTCGTCGCCTTCAACGCCCAAAAGAGCGGACTTTTTTGCCCGCTCGCGCGTCGCAAAGTGCAGGCGGCAGCGCGTCTCGTCGAGGACGGCGAACGCCGCTTCGCCGGCAAGTCGTGAAGGCCGCAAAGTCCGTGCAGGCCCCGGCCGAGGGCCGCGACCCGCCGCTGGGCGACGAAGAGGAATCGCTGAAGGACGCGCTCGGCCAGACGCTCGACGAAGCACGCATGGTGCTGCCCGGCGTACAGGCGCTGTTCGGCTTCCAGCTGATCGCCGTCTACAGCGACGGCTTCGAGCGGCTGCTGAGCGAGGCGGAGCGCAACCTCCACCTGGCGGCGATCGTCCTGGTGACGATCGCGATCGCGCTGCTGATGACGCCAGCGGCCTACCACCGCCAGGTCGACCGGCGCCGCGTCACCGGCGAGTTCCTCGTCCTGGCATCGCGCCTCGTTAGCGGTGCGATGCTGCCGCTCGCCGCTGGGCTCTCGCTCGACATCCAGATCGTCGCCCGCGTCGTCAGCCGCGAGTTGCTGTTCGCGACCGCGCTCGGCATCGTTGTGTTCGTGATGTTCGTGATCCTCTGGTTTGCGTTCCCGCGCTGGCGCGCCGCGAGCCGCCGCGGGCCGCGGCACTGAGCGCTTCGCGCAGACGCCGTGCCGGTCAAGCCAGAACGCGCGCCGCTCGCTCACGACGCAGCGAACGGCGGCATGGCGCTCCTAATCATCGACATGATCAGCACGTGGGACTTCGAGGACGGCGACGCGATCGCTCGCGCCGCACTAGCGATTGCCCCGAAGATCGGCGCGCTCAAGGGCCGCTGCGCGCGCACCGGCGTGCCGGTCGTCTTCGTCAACGACAATCGCGGCCGCTGGCGCTCCGAGTTCCGCGAGCTTGTCCGCGTGTCGAAGGACGAGAGCGAGACCGGCGCCGCGATCGCAGGGCACCTGCTGCCGGGCGACGACGACTACTCGGTGCTAAAGCCGAAGCACTCAGCCTTCTATGCGACGCCACTCGACCTGCTGCTGCGCCACTTGCTCGTGCAGCGCCTCCTGGTCACCGGCGTCACCAGTGACCAGTGCATCGTCTTGACCGCTGCCGAGGCGCGGATGCGCGACTACGACGTGGTCGTGCCGGGCGATTGCGTCGGCGCGCAGACGCCGACGCGCAACGCTGCTGCGTTGCGCCAGTTGCGCGAGGCGCACGAGATCGAAACTCTCGCGTCGACGAGCCTGCGCCTACCGGCGCGAAGGAAAGGGCGCTAAGCGTGCCCACGGATCTGCGGTCGGCGGAATCGTCACTCGCTGCCGAGCGGGCGAAGTGCAATCGGATCGATCGGGAAGACTTCGTCGACGCCGAAGGCTGGGCCGTCGACGCCGGAGGCGTCGGTTTGGGCGCAACGCACCGACTATCGGTTCACGCGCCGAATCCAAGCTGCAATAGGTGGCAGTAGCTTTGGCATCGTGGCCGCGGGCTTGAAGCGCTTCAGCGTATCTTCGTCCCCGCCAGACGCTTGGCGTTTGCCACTGCCTTGCGATGGATCGGTGCGAGTCCGGCGCTGGTTATCCGTGAAGCCGCGCTCTTGGCCCGAGCGGCGTGGCGTCGTGGAGTAGCGCCAGTCAATAGCGAGAGCGCGAACTGCTGCTGAAAGCGGACGGCTTCGGCGAACATGCCCATCCACGCTTGCGCGACCGCAGCTTGCTTCTCCATGACCATGCCGGTGAACTCCCTGCGATCGCGGGCACTGATCGTCGGGCCCGCCAAGGCCATGCGCGTGAGCCGATGTGCGATCACCTGCGGTGCGGCAAATCCGAGTTCGGCGAGCTTGACGGCGGTCGCGCTAGCAGGCGGCTTGCGCCTTGACTTCATGACCATCGCCCCGCTCTAGCGCGAACGCCAACTGCCATCGAGCTGGCTGCCATCGGTGAGTCCTTGGGAGAGTTGGTCTAGGGTTTCGCTGGGGCGGGCGTCGGCGTCGCCGCGTTGGCGGTCGTCGCGCTCGGGGTCGCGGCATTGGCCGCCGCCTTCTCTTGCTCTTTCTCCTTCTTGGTTGCGCTGTGGTGGCCCACGGCGCACCCTGCGGCAGCACCGATGGCGCCGTGGTGGCCGGCGACGTGGCCCGCGACGCCGCCCACAGCCGCGCCCTTCAAACAACCTTTGGCGCTCGCCACGCCCGGGATCAGCGCGCAGCAGGCCAACACGACGCCGATGACGATGTTCTGTCTCATAGCAATACTCCTCCAAATTGCAGTAAAGCGGAGAGTAGACCTGGTGCGAGCCTGCGACTGCCGTCCGCCGACGTGCCCGCGTGTAGGTCGACGCCGCAAGTCAGCGAAACGGTCGGCACGACTCAGTTCGACGGCGCTGCGCCGATCCGCAATGGGCCTCACACATAGATCTCGCCAGCGCGACCTGCGGCGCCCGGCGCAGTGACGGAGGGGTCTCGGACTGAGCCCTCGAGGCGAAGTGGCCTCCCGCTGGAAGACGCGGTGAGCCCATGCTCGCTGCTCGAGAGGGC
>DATAYY010000043.1:0-13272 GCA_036272325.1 Caldimonas sp.
GCGCTCGCCGTCAACGGCACTGCCGGCGCGCGTGCCGGCGCCGGCGGCGGCGCGCTGCGCGGCGGGCGAGGCTGGGCGAGATGGACGACGAGCGTTCCCGCGGCGAGATCGCCGAGCCGCTTGAAATCGTGCCGCCACAGCATCGCCAGCGCGCCGAATGCGTACAGCGACGGCAGCAGGTCGGCAGCGCGCAGGAGGTTGCGCGTCAGCGATGCAGCCGGTGTGACCGGCAGCCCTGTATCCATCACGACGGCGAGACCGACCATACGTTTTCCGGGCGTCGCCGCGCCGGGCCCGAGCTCGAAGACGACCGGATAGAGCCATTCGAGCAGGAAGAGCAACAGCAGCGCGATGCCGCCGCCGAACGAGCCGAAGCGGACGAGGAGCAGGGAGCCGACGGCGAAGACGACGAGCCGGATCAGCAGGTCGACCAGGTAGGCGTAGAAGCGCGGAACGAGGCCTGCCGGCCGCAGCCAGAGTGCGATGCCTTCGGGCGTCTCGGCCGCATAGCGCGTGTCGAGTCGGCTCGCGACCTCCGGCGTTGCCGACATCGCTGGGGCGCCGCTCAGCGTGCGGCCTCCTCAGGCCTTGACGACGATCGTGTCGGCGATGTTGTCGTGCAGGCAGCGGCGCGACGCGCGGAAGATCAGCAGGCTGTCGATCAACCCGTACAGGCCGCCGGCGACCGGGATCATCGTCAGGATCATGGTCGGCACGTAGCGCAGCCCGAACAGGCGGCCGAACGACGCCGGTGAGCCGTCGCTGCGAACGATGCGCATCTTCAGCAGCGCCTTGCCGATCGTCTGGCCGCGCGTCGCCAGCAGGTAGCCCTGCAGGATGACGAACAGGATGATGCCGGCCACGGAGTTGACGATGAGCACCTTCGCGAGATTCGCTCCCGGCGGCGGCAAGAGCGTCAGCGGCGTGACGAACGTGAGCAGCCAGAACACCAGGCCCGCGATCAGCCCGTCGAGCAGCGTCGCGAGCAGGCGGGCGCCGCGGCCCGCGAGCGCCCCCGGGCCTGCGTCGGCGACGTCCTCGACGTGCGCAAGCGGTGGCGCGAAGCGGTTGTCGTCCGAAGTATTGGCCATCCCTGCCTCCCGTACTGTTGTCCGCGAATGCTAGCAGCGGCACCTGCGATGCCGGCGACCGTTGGTGCCGCTTCGTGGGCGATGGAATAAGCTCGCGATGGGCGGTGCGAACGGGGGCGCCCGCCAACCAGGGAGAGCTCGACATGCATGCACATCGTCGTCACCCAAGGCCGCTCGCGGCGGTGATCGCCGTCGTCGCTGTCGCTGGCTGCGCCACCGGCCCGCAGCTCGACGCCCAGTGGAGCGATCCGTCGCTCGGCCCGGGCCTGCTGCGCGGCGCGCGGGTCCTCGTCGCCTGCGACGCGGCCGAGCTTGTCGTGCGCCAGATCTGCCAGGATCAGCTCGCCAACGAGGTCGTGGCGCGCGGCGCGACGCCGGTGTTCGTGCCGCCCGAGACGCCGATCGCGACCGATCGCTCGATCGATGCCCAATTGCTGTCGGCGGCGCGCCAGAACAACGCCAAGGCGATGGTGATCATGACGGTGGCGGTGGCGGTGCAGGACGTCAGCCCCGGATTCACGATCGGCATCGGCGGCTTCGGCTACGGCAGCAGCGGCAGTGCCGGGGTCGGCGTCTCGGCACCCGTCGGCGGCGGCCGCGTCACTGCGGGCTATTCGGCGAACGGCCGCGTCACCGATGTCACGAGCGGTCGCCTGGCCTGGACCGCGAAGGCGACGTCGCCGCCGTCGGGCGACCTCAATGCACAGATGACCGAACTCTCGCGCACCGTGCTCGCCGCCGCCGACAAGGCCGGGTTGTTCTGACCCGCGGCGCGCTTATGCCGGGCGCGGCCCCGGACGCGCGGCGTCGACGACGAAGCGGGCCGCGGTCGTGACGCCGCTCTCGGCATCGGTCGGCCGATCGACGACCTCGAGGCTCGCGCGCAGCTCCCTGGCGTCGAGCTCGAAGCGCATGTAGCCGCGCTGGTCGCCGCGCCCGTAGTGGATGTGGGGGTTGAACTCGCGCGCGTCGTCGATGTGCCGCTGCGCGACCGAGAGACTGGTGATCGATGTGCCGCAGAACTCGCTGGCGATGGCGGGTGATCTCGGGTCGTCGAAGTCGGTCTTGAGGTCGGCGACATAGTTGGTGTGGACGTCGCCGCCGAGGACGACGACGCCCGGAACGCGCTTCGCCGCGACCGTCGAGAGCAGGCGCGTTCGCGCCGGCGCGTAGCCGTTCCAGCCGTCGGTCCAGTACGTGCCGCCGCCGATCGCCGGGTCGAGCCAAGTGAAGCGCGCCATCAGCGTTTGCTGCGCGAGCAGGTTCCACGGCCGCTCGAGGTCCCAGCCGGCGGCGAGCCACGCTTCCTGCTCGGCGCCGAGCAGCGTCCGCGCCGGGTCCGCGAGCGCCGGGCACTGCGCGAGCGCCACCGTGTTCGAGCCGCCGCGCCCTTCGCGCGGGCAGACCTGCGGATCGCGGTACTGGCGGTCGTCGACGAGGTGGATGCGGGCCAGGCTGCCCCAGTCGAGACGACCGAAGATGCGCATGTCGGCGCCGACCGGACGCGCCGACGCCGGAAACGGCATGTGTTCCCAGTAGGCGCGGTAGGCCGCTGCGCGTCGAGCGCGCATGTCGACCGCGAGGTCTTCGCCGCGAAGCGGCGAGTAGTCGTTCGCGACTTCGTGGTCGTCCCAGACGAGCAGCCACGGCGCCGCTGCGTGTGCTGCCTGCAGCAACGGATCGCTCTTGTACGTCGCATAGCGCGCGCGGTACTGCTCGAGCGTGAAGACCTCGCCCCCTTCGACGCTGCGGACCGGGTCCTTGCGCGTCGCGTACTCGTAGATGTAGTCGCCGAGAAAGAAGATCAGATCGAGGTTGGCGGCCGCGGCGTGGCGCCAGGCCGCGTAGTGGCCGACGTCCCAGCGCTGGCAGCTCGCGATCGCGAAGCGAAGCGAAGCCGCGGCGCCGGCGGCCGGCGCCGTGCGGGTGCGGCCGACGGCGCTTTGCCCGCCGAGCGCCTGGAAGCGGTACCAGTACCAGCGCGCCGGCGCGAGCCCGGCCGGTTCGGCATGGACGCTGTGGGCCCAGGCCGATTGCGCGCTTTCCTTGCCGCGCGCGACGACGTGGCGAAACTGCTCGTCGTCGGCCACCTCCCAGCGGACGGCGACGCGCTCGGGCAGCGCGTCGCCCATGACGCGCGTCCACAGCACCATGCCGTCGGCGCGCGGCTGGCCGGAGGCCACGCCGAGCGAAAAGCGCGCCACATCGGCGCCGCGGGCGTACCGCGCGAGCCACGGCGCCGCGACGACCGCGGCAGCGCCGCCCAGGAAGCGTCGCCGCGTCGCCGCGGCGTCGGCGACGCTGGCGTGCTCAGGCGCCGATGTCGTCGATCTCGCGATAGACATCGCGCAGCCACATCTTGACGCGCTGACGGTCCATCAGCCCGAGGCCGGTCGAATCCTTGTCGGCCGCCTTCGCCTGCCAGAAGCTGCTGCTCGCGGCGTCGATCTTCTGGATCACGTATTCGTTGAGCTTCTTCACCGAGACGACGTTCGCTCCCATCCCGATCGCGCGCGCCTGCTCGCCCGACTGCTCGAGATTGCTGAAGTCGCCGCCGCGCACCTGGTTGCGAACGAGGACGTAGCCGAGGCCGGTGCCGAACCGGTCGAGCAGGCGGCGCAGCAGGTCGACCGAGTCCTTGCCGGTGTCCATCACGTGCCAGTAGAAGATCTTCATGCCGAGCTCGTCGGCGAGGCCGATCACGCCGGCCTCTTCCATCCAGTTGGCGAGCGCGTCGTGCGTCTGCGCAGCGAGGTCGACCAGGATGCGGCGGCCGGGCTGGTCGACCGCCGCCTCGACGATGGCGTCGAGCGACTCGACCTTGTCGACCGCGACCGGCGAGGCGTAGGCCGGGTAGAAGCGCATCAGCGCGCCGTGCGAGCGGTCGGTGTCGAAGCCGAGGAAGGGCTGTTGCTTGTCGATCAGGTACTGGGCGAGGACGCGGGCCATCAGCGATTTGCCGACGCCTCCCTTTTCGCCGCCGATGAGATGAATGTTGGTCGTCGTCATCGAGGGCCGGCTCATTTCGGCCCGGGCGCGCCGCCGGGAGTCACGAGATCGACCGACTTCTCGACCACCTTGCCGGCGACCTTGACGGTGCTGCCGACGACCGCGCCGCCGACCGAGATCGCCGCGCCGGCGGCGCTGCCGGCGACGCCGACCGCGGTGCTGGCGACGCTGACGACCGCGCAGCCGCTCGAGGCGCACGCGAGGACGAGGATGGGAGCGACGACAACGGCGCGCTCGCGCCGGAGGAAACGCGGGATCGAGGCCATGCGAACGATTGTCTCCGAAGCCAGCGGGCGAGCGCGAGTGTGCACCGGTTCGCCGCGTCCGGCGGCGCGCGCTGTCGCGCGGCCGCGCTCAGCCGCGCCCGACAAAGGGCATCTTGGTCGCCATGATGGTCATGAACTGGATGTTGGCATCGAGCGGCAGGCTCGCCATGTGGACAACCGCGTCGGCGACGTGCTGGACGTTCATCGTCGGTTCGACGGCCATCGAGCCGTCGGCCTGCGGCACGCCCTTTTTCATGCGCTCGGTCATCTCGGTCGCCGCATTGCCGATGTCGATCTGGCTGCAGGCGATGTCGAACGGTCTGCCGTCGAGCGCGGTCGCCTTGGTGAGGCCGGTGATCGCGTGCTTGGTCGCGGTGTAGGGCGAGCTGAACGGGCGCGGCGCATGGGCCGAGATCGACCCGTTGTTGATGATTCGGCCGCCACGCGGTGACTGCGACTTCATCAGCACGAACGCTTGCTGGGTGCACAGGAAGACCGCGGTGAGGTTGATGTCGACGACCGTCTGCCACTGCGCGATCGTGAGCTCCTCGAGCGGCAGCGGCGGCGCACCGGTGCCAGCGTTGTTGAAGAGCACGTCGAGGCGGCCGAACGTGTCCTTGGTGGCCGCGAACAGCGCCTTCACTGCCGTCGGGTCGGTCGCGTCGGTCGGCACGGCGAGTGCTCGCGCGGCGGCGTCGCCGGCGGCGGCGCGAGTGGCATCGAGTGCATCCTTGCGGCGGCCGGCGAGGGCGACGTGGTAGCCGGCCTTGAGCAGAGCGAGCGCGGCGGCGCGGCCGATGCCGCTGCCCGCCCCGGTGACGATGGCGACCTTGTTCATGACAAGCCCCTTTTCATGCTGATCCTTTAAGCGAGTCGGTGGGATCGATGTCGTCGCTCGCCGGTTCGGCGGCGTCGGCGGAGAAGCAGTCGGCGAACGTGAACCAGAGGCTGGCGTAGAAGACGGTCAGGAAGATCAGCGTCAGCGGCGTTGCGACGAGCGTGAAGCGCTGCGGTCCGAACAGGCCGACGCCGATGCTGACGAACGCGAGCAGCAACGTCCAGACCGCCAACCAGGCGATGCCGTAGACGCCGAACGCGCCCTTGTTGCGCCAGAGCGCGACGCTGCTGAAGAAAAGCGACTTCGCCCACGGCTGGCCGCCCCAATGGACGAGCGCCGGCGCGTGCCAGAACGGCACCGACAGCGCGCCGGCGAATGCCAGCCGCAGCAGCAGGCCGAACTGCAGGCGCGGATCGGAGAGGCGCGTCGCAGCCGACTCCGGCGTCGTCTTGGTGTCGGGCAGCGAGTCGAGGAAGGATTCGAGCGTGCCGCCGTCGAGCACGCCGGCGAGCCAGAAGACGACGAAGCTCGCTACTGCGTAGGCGATGCCGAGCTTGAGGAGTGCGAGCAGGCGCGCCCGGCCGGCACTGGCGAGCTCGGCGATCGAGCCGGGCATGGCGGTCTTGCCGTCGACGACCCGCCGGGTCGCGATCATGAACAGGAGCGACCCCGCGGGCGGCAGGACGAGCAGGGCGATCGTGCCGACGATCGGGATGAGGCCGAGCAGCAGGAAGACGAACAGGCAGACGGCGAACAGCGCCGCGAAGCCGAGCGGCTGGCCGGCGAAGACCTGGAACGCCCTCTGCACCCAGACCAGGCCCCGGCGCGGCGCGACGAGCTGCAACTTCATGACGGCGGTCGGGGCGGCGGGTGCCACGGCTCCTCGCGGCGCGCGGCGAGGACGCGCTCGAAGTGGGCCGGATCGTGCGCCGTCAGCACGACCGCATCGCGCGGCAGGTGCAGATCCCAGACGCGCGACAGCCAGAAGCGAAACGCCGCCGCCCGCATCGTCGCCGGCAGCAGCCTCAGCTCGGCGTGCTCGAGCGGCCGTTCGGCGTCGTAGGCGGCAACGAAGGCGTTGGCGCGGTCCTCGTCGAGGCGGCCGGTCGCGAGGTCGATGCACCAGTCGTTGAGGGCGACGGCGACGTCGAACAGCAGGCAATCGACGGCGGCGAAGTAGAAGTCGAACACGCCGGCGAGCGCTCGCTCGGCGAAGACGACGTTGTCGCGGAACAGGTCGCCGTGGATTGCGCCGCGCGGCAGCGTCGCGTACGCCGACGACGACGCGAGGTGCTGCTGGTACGCGAGCTCGTCGGTCATCAGTGCGGCCTGCTCGCTGCCGAGATGCGGCAGGACGACGGGAACGGTCGCGTTCCACCACTCGAGCCCGCGCAGGTTCGGCTGCGCCAGTTGGAAGTCGCGCGCGGCGACATGCATGCGCGCGAGCACCCTGCCGACGGCAGCGCAGTCGAACGCGTCGGGCGCGAGGTGATGCTCGCCGGGCAGGCGGTCGACGATTGCCGCGGGCTTGCCCTTCACGAACAGCAGCAACGCGCCGCTCGCGTCGCCATGCGGCATCGGCACCGGCAGGCCGCGCTCGGCGTGGTGCTTCATCAGCGCGAGGTAGAACGGCAGCTCGTCGGCCGACAGGCGCTCGAACAGCGTCAACACGTAGCGCCCGGACGCGGTGTCGGCAAAGTAGTTGGTGTTCTCTATCCCGCCGGCGCACGGCGAAAGCGCCAGCAAGGGCCCGAGGCCGACGCCCGCCATGAGCACGGCCGCCTCGTCGAACGCGACTTCGGTATAGACCGCCATCCGGCGGCTCAGAAACGCAGGACGTTCCAGACGCGCTTGCCGGCAGAGCCGCGCGAGGTTCCCGGGTCGTCTGCAGTCGAGTGGTAGCCGTCGCCGGTGAGGACCTCGTAGCCCGGCGCGCCGCCCTTCGGCGCAACCGTGACCTTCTGCAGCGTGCCGCGGACGCGAAGCTCCTCGATGCGCGCAGCGCGATCCTCGATCACGGTGCGCTTGATGTTCGGCTCGCCGCCTTTCTGGCGCGGCGACTCGACCTCTTCGAGCAACTGCCCGGGCGGTGCAGCGCTGCTGGGCTTCGTCGCGGTCGGCGACTCCGATGGCGTTGCCGTCGTCGCCGCCGTCTTCTCGGGCGCCGTGATCGTCGGCGGCGCCGCCAGCGCATCGGCGGCGCGCGCACCGGTGCCCGACAGCGCTGCGAGCGCGGCCGCGAACGCGAGCAAGGCACTGCGTTGCATGGCTCGATTCTAGGCCGCCGTGCCGCCGCTCGCTGTGGCCCTTCCCTCACAATGGGCTGCATGGTGGACCGGACCCTGCTGCTCGTCGACGGCTCGAGCTACCTCTACCGCGCCTACCACGCGCTGCCCGATCTGCGCGGCCCGGGCGGCGTCCCCACCGGCGCCATCAAGGGCGTCGTTTCGATGATGAAGCTGCTGCGCGAGCAGTACCCGGCAGCGCATGGCGCCTGTGTCTTCGACGACAAGGGCAAAACCTTTCGCGACGATCTTTACGCTGAGTACAAGGCAACGCGGACGGCGATGCCCGACGACCTGCAGCTCCAGATCGGGCCGATCGTCGAGGCGATCAAGCTGCTCGGCTGGCCGGTGCTCACGGTGCCCGGGATCGAGGCCGACGACGCGATCGGCACGATCTCGTGCATGGCCGCCAAGGGGGGCTTTCGGGTGATCATCTCGACCGGCGACAAGGACCTCGCGCAGCTGGTCAACGAGAGCGTCACGCTGATCAACACGATGAGCAACGAGAAGCTCGACGTCGCCGGCGTCGCCACCAAGTTCGGCGTCCCGCCCGAACGCATCGTCGACTATCTCGCGCTGATCGGCGACTCGGTCGACAACATCCCCGGGGTCGAGAAGGTCGGCCCGAAGACCGCGGCGAAGTGGATCCAGGAGCACGGCTCGCTCGAGGGCGTGATCGCGGCGGCGGCGCAGATGAAGGGAGTCGTCGGCGAGAACCTGAGGAAGGCGCTCGACTGGCTGCCGCAGGGGCGCCGCCTCGTCACCGTCGTCACCGATTGCGACCTCTCGGGCCACGTCCTCGGCTGGCCCGAGTTCGACGCGCTCGCGCTGCGCGAGATCGACGTCGATGCGCTGCTCGCCTTCTACGACCGCTACGGCTTCGGCTCGATGCGAAAGGAGCTCGAGGCCGCGCTCGGCCGAACGCCGGCCCGGGCACCGGTCGCTCCGCTGGCCTCGAGCGCGACGATCGACGTTCCCGACACGGTGCCGTCGCAGGCGATCGTCAAGCACTACCAGACGGTGACGACGATGGACGCGCTCTACGCGTGGCTCGGCCGCGTCGCCGCCGCCGAGCTGACCGCGCTCGAGATCGAGACCGATTCGCCCGACCCGATCCGCGCCCGCCTGATCGGCCTGTCGCTCTCGGTCGCGCCGGGCGAGGCGTGCTATCTCCCGCTCGCGCACGGCTACGCCGGCGCGCCCGACCAGTTGCCGATCGATGCGGTGCTGGCCCACCTCAAGCCCTGGCTCGTGAACGAGGCTGCACCCAAGGTCGGCCACAACGTCAAGTACGTCAGCCACGTGTTCGCGAATCTCGGCATCACCGTGCGCGGCTTGCGACACGACACGATGCTCGAGAGCTACGTCTGGGAAGCGCACAAGGCGCACACGCTCGAAAGCCTGGCGTTTCGCCATCTCGGCCGCACCGCGCTGACGTACGAGGAGGTCTGCGGCAAGGGCGTCAACCAGATCCCGTTCGCACAGGTCGGGATCGATCGCGCCGCCGAGTACGCGTGCGAGGACGCCGACCTGGCATTGCACGTGCACCAGGCGCTCTGGCCGCAGGTCGAGTCCGAGTCCGGGCTGGCCGACGTCTACCGCCGGATCGAGATGCCGACCTCCGCCGTCCTCGCGCGCATCGAGCGCACCGGCGTGCTGATCGATTCGGCGCTCCTCGCGGCGCAGGGCCAGGAGCTCGCCGAGCGGATGGCGGCGCTCGAGCAGGAGGTCTACGAGACCGCGGGCCAGCCGTTCAACCTCGGCAGCCCGAAGCAGATCGGCGAGATCCTGTTCGGCAAGCTCGGCCTGCCGGTCGGCCGCAAGACCGCGAGCGGCGCGCCGTCGACCGACGAGGACGTGCTGCAGGAGCTCGCCGCCGACTACCCGCTGCCCGGCAAGCTCCTCGAGCATCGGAGCCTGTCGAAGCTGAAGGGCACCTACACCGACAAGCTGCCGCTGATGGTCAATCCCGCGACCGGCCGCGTGCATACGACGTACGCGCAGGCAGTCGCGGTGACCGGGCGCCTCTCGAGCAACGAGCCGAACCTGCAGAACATCCCGATCCGCACGGCAGAGGGCCGGCGCATCCGCGAGGCGTTCATCGCTCCCGAGGGCGCACAGGTCCTGTCGGCCGACTACTCGCAGATCGAGCTCAGGATCATGGCCCACATCTCGGCCGACGCGGGCCTGCTTGCCGCGTTCGGCGGCAACCTCGACATCCACCGCGCGACCGCGGCCGAGGTGTTCGGCGTCGCCCTCGCCGACGTCTCGCACGAGCAGCGCCGCTACGCCAAGGTGATCAACTTCGGCCTCATCTACGGCATGAGCGCGTTCGGCCTCGCCGCCAATCTCGGCATCGAGCGCAGCGCCGCGACCGCCTACATCGAGCGCTACTTCGCGCGCTATCCGGGCGTCAAGCGCTACATGGACGAGACGCGCGCACAGGCGTTGGAGCGTGGTTGGGTCGAGACGCTGTTCGGCCGGCGCGTCCACCTGCCCGAGATCCGAAAGCCCGGCCCGCGGCGCAGTGCCGCCGAGCGGCAGGCGATCAACGCGCCGATGCAGGGCACCGCAGCCGACCTCGTCAAGCTGGCGATGATCGCCGTGCAGGAACTGATCGACGTCGAGGGCAGGGCGACGCGGATGATCATGCAGGTCCACGACGAGCTCGTGTTCGAGGTGCCCGATGGCGAGCTCGACTGGGCGCGCGAGGCGGTGCCGAAGACGATGGCGAGCGTCGCCACGCTCGCCGTGCCGCTCGTCGCCGAGGTCGGCGTCGGCGCCAACTGGGACGAGGCGCACTGACCCCGGCCGGCGGTCGCGGCGGCTCGCGCAAGGCCCCGGCTTGCGAGGGAACCTAGGGCAAAGCACTAGGTCGAAGCTCGTCTCGACGACACGACTAGGGCAAAGCCCCGGTTCCTTTCGTGGTCGCGCGCCCTATCGTCCGCGCATCCGAAATGCCCCAGGGAGCGCCGCCATCGATCAGCCGCTGCTCGAGGTCGACAACGTGTCGGTCCGCTTCGGTGGCATCGTCGCACTCGACCGCGTCTCGTTCGGCGTCGCGCGCGGCCACATCGTCGGCTTCATCGGCCCGAACGGCGCCGGCAAGACGACGATGTTCAACTGCCTGTCGCGGCTCTACACGTTCAGCGAGGGCCGGATCGCATTCGAAGGTCGTTCGCTGCTCGCGACGCCGCCGTACGGCATCGCCTCGCTCGGCATCGGCCGCACGTTCCAGAACCTCGCCCTCTTCAGGAGCATGAGCGTGCGCGAGAACGTGCTGGTCGGCGGCCATTCGCGCACGCGCACCGGCTACGTTGCCAACGCCTTGCGCCTGCCCGCGGTCCGTCGCGAGGAGATGGGTCTGCGCGCCACGGTCGACCGGCTGCTCGCGCTGCTCGATCTCGGGCCGGTCGCCGACGTCGCCGTCATGGACCTCCCGTTCGGCACCCAGAAGCGGGTCGAGCTCGGACGGGCGCTGGCGAGCGAGCCCAAGCTCCTTCTGCTCGACGAGCCTGCCGGCGGCCTCAACCACGAGGAGGTCGAGACCTTGATGGAGCTGCTGCAGCGGATCCGCGCCGAGCTCTCGCTGACGATGCTGCTCGTCGAGCACCACATGAACATGGTGATGCGCATCTCCGACCGCGTCGTCGCGCTCGACTTCGGAAGGAAGATCGCCGACGGCACGCCCGCCGAAGTGCAGGCGAACGAGGACGTCGTCCGCGCCTACCTCGGGGTCGCCGCGTGAACGGCGAGGCGGCAGCTACGCTGCTCGAGGTGCGCGGGCTCGCCGCCCAGTACGGCCCGACGCGCGTCCTCCACGGCATCGACTTCACGGTGCTCGACGGCGGCATCACGGCGGTCCTCGGCGCCAACGGCGCCGGCAAGACGACGCTGCTGCGCGCCGTCTGCAACATGATCAAGACGAGCGGCGAGGTGCGTCTCGCCGGCGATCGAATCGACGGCTTGCAGACCGAAGCGATCGTGCGGCGAGGCGTCGCCCACGTTCCCGATGGCCGCGGCACGTTCATGAACCTGACCGTCGAGGAGAACCTGCGCGTCGGCGCGCACACGCGCAAGGACCGCGGCGAGATCGGCGCCGATTGCGAGCGCATCTACGCCCACTTCCCGCGCCTGAAGGAGCGCCGCCGCCAGCAGGCCGGAACGCTCTCGGGCGGTGAGCAGCAGATGCTCGCGGTGTCGCGAGCGCTGATGCTGAGGCCCCGCCTGCTTCTGCTCGACGAGCCCTCGTTCGGTCTCGCGCCGCTGATCGTCCAGCAGCTGTTCGAGATCCTGAAGTCGATCAACCAGGGCGAGCGGATCGGCATGCTGCTGGTCGAGCAGAACGCGGCGATGGCGCTTGCGCTCGCCGACCACGCGTACCTGCTCGAGACCGGCCGCGTCGTCATGTCGGGTCCGGCCGCGGCGATCCGCAGCGACGAATCGATCCGCCGCTCCTACCTCGGCTATTGACCCCGTGGACCCGCTGCTGCACCAGATCCTCTCCGGCCTCGCGACCGGCGGCATCTACGCGAGCGTCGCCCTGGCGCTGGTGATGATCTACCAGGCGACGCACCTGGTGAACTTCGCGCAGGGCGAGATGGCGATGTTCGCGACCTACCTCGCCTGGGCGCTGATGCAGGCGGGCGTGCCGTACTGGGGCGCCTTCGCGATCACGGTCGTGAGCGCGTTCGTGCTCGGCGTCGCGATCGAGAGGATCATCGTCCGTCCGGTCGAGAACGCGCCGATCCTCTGTCTCGTCATCGTCTTCATCGCCCTGCTGGTCATCTTCAACAGCCTCGCCGGCTGGATCTTCACCTACACGATCAAGCCGTTCCCGAGCCCGTTCCCGGCGCAACCCGTGTTCGGCAACTCTTACCTTTCATCGCACGAGCTCGGCTCGATGGCGATCACGCTCGTCGTCCTGCTGCTGCTGTTCGTCTTCTTCCGCTTCACGCCGCTCGGCCTGGCGATGCGCGCGGCGGCACAGAACCCGGTCTCGAGCCGGCTGGTCGGCATTCGCGTCGGCTGGATGCTCGCGCTCGGCTGGGGGCTCGCGGCGGCGATCGGCTCGATCGCCGGGATGATGGTCGCGCCGACTGTCTTCCTCGAGCCCAACATGATGGGAGGCATCCTGCTCTACGCGTTCGCCGGCGCCTTGCTCGGCGGCATCGACAGCCCGGGCGGCGCGGTGCTCGGCGGCTTCATCGTCGGCGTCCTCGAGAATGTCGTCGGCGTCTATGTCGGCAGCGAGCTGAAGCTGACCCTGGCGCTGGTCGTCATCGTCGGCGTTCTCGTCGTCAAGCCCTCGGGGCTGTTCGGCAAGACCCAGGTGGTGCGCGTATGAATCCGGCGATCGATCGCAGCAAGCTGATCGGGGTCGCGCTGGTGCTGGTGCTCGCCTGCGCGCTGCCGTTCGTCATCGCCAACTACCGCATCTTCCAGATGACGCTGGTCCTGGCGTACTCGATCGCGCTGCTCGGCCTCAACATGCTGACCGGCTTCAATGGCCAGATCTCGCTCGGCCACGGCGCCTTCTACGCCATCGGCGCATACAGCGCGGCAATCCTGATGGACAAGGCCGGCGTGCCGTACTGGGCGACGATTCCGGTCGCCGGTGCGGTCTGCTTCGTCGCCGGCTTCCTGTTCGGCCTGCCGGCGCTGCGCCTCGAAGGCCTCTACCTGGCCTTGGCGACCTTCGCCCTCGGGGTCGCCATGCCGCAGATCCTCAAGCACAAGAGCATCGAGGCATGGACCGGCGGCGTGCAGGGGATCGTCATCGT